>JAFGAO010000121.1 GCA_016933615.1 Acidobacteriota bacterium | reverse complement strand
CGTTCCATTATAGAAAAGGAAGGGCTGTCGGCGATCTCGATCGACTGCCTGAGCTTCTCTTTCACCCCGGATCCTATCCTGCCGCTGCCATGCCTGGCTTATACCAGGCTGCGGGATGAAGGGATAGCGGCCCCTTGCGAAGCGGATGTCTGCATGCTGCTCTCTTCACTGCTGCTTCAGGAGATAAGCCGGAAGCCTTCCTTTTTCTTCAACGTATCGGAAGTAAACGCGGAAAAATCCCACACCATCCTGCGGCATTGCGTCGCCCCCCTGCAGCTGTTGGGAGCCGATGCGGAACCTCTGCCCTACAGGCTGCGCGATTACCACGGATTCGGCAGGGACGTGGTGCCGGAAGTGCAGTTCCCGGTTGGGACCGAGGTCACAATAGGCGGATTCAGCAAGGACCTGAAAGATTTCGTTGTCTGGCCCGGCAGGATCCGTCCGGGCATACACGACATGGAAACGCCTTCTTTCCAAAACGTTCCCGACGATGCTCCGGCCCGGATGAAAAACATGCGAAGATACTGCTCGAACAGGGCTGAAGTGGAGATAAGCCATGTCGACCGCTTTATTCAAAACATCGCCGGCATCCACGAGGTCTTCGTTGCGGGAAGGTATACGAAAGAAATCCACGAAGCCGCGGCCCGGATGAATGTACGCGTTATAGCCCCTCCGGATATGATGCCGCCGAAAGCATAAAAAGGCGGAAGATTCGCCATTACAATCTTTGGGGCACTTCTTCCATTTTTTCAGCGGATAATCCATTTTCCGCGGATTCCGGCTGCGCAAAACCGGACAGCACCGCTTCCAGCATCGGGGTAAAGGTGGAAACTCGCTTCGGTCAAAGCGGGCAGGATCATTTTAATTTTCACTGCGATGTCCCGCCGGCCCGCCGGCCCTCGATTGCGGAATTCATCGGCAAATACATTTCAATTCACTTCTTCATGAGTCTCAATATTGAAATTGAGACCTAAACCGCCCCTTCGGCAGCACCCTGGAAAGCCTTTCGATAAACGCCGGCTGCGGGAAGGGCGCCGAATCTGCGGGTTCGCGATTCATAATCGGCCAGGGCCGTCTGGAGGTCCGACTCATCGAAGTCGGGCCACAGTTTGGAGCAGAAATAGAGTTCGGAGTAGGCCGCCTGCCACAGAAGGAAATTGGAGAGCCGGCGTTCGCCGGCGGTTCGAATGACCAGATCGGGATCCCCGATTCCGTCGCCGGACAGGGAGGCGGAAAACAGTTCCTCGTCAATCCGCCCCGGCTGCAACTCGCCGCGCGCCACACGGCGGGCCAGCGAGCGGGCCGCCTCGACGATTTCATGGCGGCCCCCGTAATCCAGGGCGATTCTCAGGTGAAGCCGGCTGCAGCCGCGGGTTTCGGCCTCGAGGGCCGCAACCGCTTCCCGGACGAAGTTGGGTATGCGGTCGCGCCTTCCGAAAACCGAAACGCGGATGCCGTTGCCGGGCAGCGTGTTCCGTTCCGAATGGAAATAACGCTCAAAGAGCCTGAAAAGAGTGCGCACTTCCCTTTCCGGACGTTTCCAGTTTTCGCTGGAGAAAGCGAAAGCCGTCACCACGGGAATTTGAAAACGGCAGGCGGCCTCGGCGAGGCGCCGCACCGCGTCCACGCCCGCCTCGTGCCCCCTCCAGCGCGGCAATCCCCGCCGCTCGGCCCAGCGCCCGTTGCCGTCCATTATGACGGCCAGGTGTTTTACAGGTTTTCTGATGTAACTCATAAAGTCCTTGTTGTCGTAAAGTATACACATAAACGCATCCCGTTTCATTTTTAACCGCTTCTCAACTTTGAGAGGGCAGAGGATTGATTCCGCTCCCGATCCGGGCCCGGCCGGCCCGGCGCACCTGGGATGGGTCCGGTATGAGGTTGGAGAGCGTTTCGAGGTAGCTTTCGAGCGCGATGCGACCGGCCCTGCTCAGGCAGTAGGTGCTTTTCGGTTTTCGCCCTTCGAATTTCTTGCTGCAGAGCACGTACCCGGCCGTTTCCAGTCTTCTGGCCTGGACGCTCAGGTTCCCGTCGGTCGTCTGAAGAAGATCCCTCAACTCCGTGAAGGAAAGCGATTCCTGCACAACCAGCGCGGACAGAATCCCGAGGCGCAGGCGCTCGTGGATTATGGGATCGAGTTCGTTCGGGGACGGAAGGTTTTCTTTTCGTTTTTTAGTCATTGTGCCTCCTTGCGATATAAGCGCCGAATACGACATGAAGCCAGCCGAACCCGAACGCGATCCATGCCAGCCCCGCTTCCGGGGAAGACATGGCCGAGCCGGCGGCGGCAAGCAGGAAACACACCCCCATGTACCGGATGGGAGGCACGGACACCTGCCCGCCGTTGGTGACGGCCGCACCGTAGCAGCCGAGCCATATGACGGGAAGCCAGTTCATGTTGCCGCTATTGACGGACAGGCCGGTGAGCAGGGCTCCGAGAAACAGTGCCGGGCACAGGCTCCAAAGCAGCTTGCGCACAAGAGGAGGATGGATCGGGATGCGCATGCGCCGGCTTTTGCTGTATATCCCGAAAAGGACGATCGTCAATGACAGTCCCAGGACAATGCCCCAGGCCGCGAGGGGCAGGCGCGGGTCCCCCGCGGGGCTCCAGGGCGTTCCGGTCAAAAAACCGTTGACGGCGGCGCACGCCAGGGCCAGGCATCCCGCGGCCATCAGGGATTTTCCCGGGACCGCCGTCAGCCGGCCCGCGGCTTCCAGGGTCTTTCGAATGTAAAGCAGGTGCTCCTGCGCTTTTTGAATGCCGGGCTGTTCCATCATCGGATATTTCCCTCCCAAGTGCCGCCGATTCTGGCATGATGTAATTATTATGTCAAGTACTTTATTATATAAAGCTTGGCACCGGATGCGCCGATTGCAAATACCCCCCAAGATGGTTTAGGCTGGGGCCCGGGGATGGCACGAAACCCCGAGAAAAGGGACGGATTTAAACGGGAGGTAAAAAATGATCCGAGCGTCCGCAGTCGCCGTAACACTCATAATGGCAGCCCTGCAGGGAATGCCCTGTGAGCACCTGTCTTCCCTTTCCATTCCGGGAGCCGCCATTACCGGGGCGGAGCTTGTCGCGGAGGGGCCGTTCCGGCAGCCTGGCGCAGGGCCCGCCAAGTCGGGTCCGCAGTCGAATGAACCTCTGCCCGCCCATTGCCGGGTGACCATGATCCTGCGGCCCACGGGCGACTCCAATATCCACGTGGAGCTGTGGATGCCGAAGGAAAACTGGAACGGGAAATTCCTGGCCGCGGGAAACGGAGGATGGGCCGGCGCCGTCCAGGGCTACGCGGACATGCAGGACGGGCTGCGCCGCGGCTACGCGGCGGCGGCGACCGACACCGGCCACTCGGCCGCGGACGGGCCCATGGGGATGTTCGCCCTCGGCCACCCGGAAAAGATCGTGGATTTCGCCTACCGCGCCGTTCACGACATGAGCGTCAAATCCAAGCGCGTGATCACGGCCTATTACGGAAGGCCCCCGGAATATTCCTACTTCAAGGGCTGCTCGACGGGCGGGCGCCAGGCCGTCATGGCCGCCCAGCGCTATCCGGGTGATTTCGACGGAATCATCGCCGGGGCCCTCGCCAACCGCCACATTCACATGCACACGGCCCAGGTCGCCGCCGCCATCCGCCTGTCCAGGAATCCCGGCCAGGCCGTTTCGGAGGCCGAAGCCGCGATGGTGAGCGAAGCGGTCATGAAAAAGTGCGACGTCTTGAAAGAAGGCTTTCTCAACAACCCGCGCGCCTGCAGCTTCGATTTCTCCACCCTGCTGTGCCGGGAAGCGAAAACCGACGCCTGCCTTACGGAAGCCCAACTCGAAACCGTCGAGACCTTTTACGGGGGAGTGAAAAACGGCAAAGGGGAACTGATTTTCGCCGGGCAGTCGTTGGGCAATGCCCTGCCGGCGCAGCCAAGCACGAACCGGGAGCCGAACGCGTTTATATGGGACACCGTGCGCATCCTGGGATTAGAGGACAAGGACTACGACTGGCGCGATTTCGACCTGGACCGCGATATGCCGGTCATAGACGCCGCCGCGGGATTCGTGGACGCGGTCGATCCGGATCTCGGGGCATTCAAGGCGCATGGAGGCAAGCTGCTCCTGTATCATGGCTGGGGCGATTTCGGCATTCCGCCCGAAAACACCATCCAGTACTACGAAAGCGTCCTAGAAGAGATGGGCCGTGGTCAGGACGACTGGATGCGCCTTTTCATGGTCCCGGGCATGGGGCACTGCTCCGGCGGAGCCGGTCCCTATTCCTTCGACGCATTGGGCGCGCTGGAAAAATGGCGCGAGCAAGGCATGGCGCCGGATGCAATCATGGGCCGGAACCCGCAGTCCGGCCTGGCGCGGCCGCTCTGCCCCTTCCCGCAATACGCGGAGTACGACGGAAGCGGCAGCCTGGCCGATTCCTCCAACTGGAGTTGCCGTCAACCTGATAAAAACACCGCCGAAGAAACGGATTAGAGGGATTATCGGCCGAAAGCCCGGGGCCTCGATATTAAAGTAGGGGCGAACCTTGTGTTCGCCCTGAACCTTGTGTTCGCCCT
>JAFGAO010000120.1 GCA_016933615.1 Acidobacteriota bacterium | reverse complement strand
ATCAAACGATCGCAGGTGTAGGGGCGAACCTTGTGTTCGCCTCCGGATCAAACGATCGCAGGTGTAGGGGCGAACCTTGTGTTCGCCCTTCTCCCTTAATCCATCGCAGATACCGGAAATAATGAGAATCGCGAGGAACTGAATCATGCTGAAAAAGCTGCGCCATATCGCCATCATGGTGGACGGCTTCGAAGAGGCCATCAATCAATTCAAGGGCTTCGGGCTCGAGTGCTCGGAGATCAAGGAGGACAAGCGCATCGATCTGCTTGCGGGATTCCTGTCCATCGGCGACACGTCGATCGAAGTCCTCCACCACACGAAGCCGGACACCGGGGACGACCCCGTCTCCACCGTGGTCCGGGGACAGAAAGGCGCCGTCAACCATCTCTGCTTCGAGGTGGACGACCTTGACGCATCGATCCGCGATTTCGAGCGCAACGGGGCGAAGCGGATCGAAGGCTGTCCCAGGCCCGGCGCGCACGGCCGCATCGCATTCTTTTATCCCGAGACAACCTCGGGCGTCCTGATCGAGCTCTGCGAACTATGATTTTCAGGAGAAGCGCCGATGATTGAAAAGTTCGACCATGTCGCCATGGTGGTCAAAAACACGGATGAAACCGTGGAGCTGATGAAACGCCTGTTCGGATTCGAGGTGGGGGACGTGCTCACCGAAAGCGATGCGGGATTCAAATCCACGATGATATTGAAATCCGGCGTGACCATCGAGCTGATCGAACCGGTCGGTCCCGAAGGAACGATGCAGAAGTTCCTCGAGAGGCGGGGAGGCGGGCTGCACCACATCTCCATCCGCGTATCCGACCTGGAGGAGGAAATAAAGCAGCTCCGGGCCAAGGGGGTTCAATTCGTCACCGAAGAGCCGATTCAGGTGAACGATTTTTCAAAGGTGATTTTCGTCCACCCCCGTTCCACAAACGGCCTGCTGATCGAACTGTCCCAAAAGGAGCGGGAGCACTCCGCTTTATAAAAAATTTCCAATAAATGGCTTCGGAGGGAAAAATGAACTGGCTGCCCCGAAGCGACACGAGAAGGCAGCCGCTAAAGGTGTCATGGCACGATCAGCGGAACGATCTCTTGATGTACTTCTGCCGCCAATACTCGGGTGTGCCGCCATCGCTCGTGACCCAGCGGTGTTTGATGAGCCAGCGGCCGTCGCTCTTCACGAGCATCGTGTAGTCTCGACCCTGTTCGAGAAACTGAGGCTGGTTTTCTATGCTCTCGTTCAGGACGTTCGTATAGATCAACCAACAGGTCGCCTCGTCGCCGTCGATGTCGATAATCATATTCGTCACGAGTGTATGGACAGTGCCTTCGTAGGCTTCACCCGTCTCCTCGCCTGTCGTGCTGTAGATCTTTTCGATCTCGTCATGACCCGTGAACACCATGTTATTGACGTCGAGAACTCCGTCTTCGGTGTAGTGCTGGGCCATTTTCTCGCCGCTCACCGTACCGAGGTCGGCATAGTATCGAACCATCATGTCCTGGATCCGAATCTGGTCGAGCAGAGTTTGGTCGGTGACGGGCGTGTCCCGGGTACAACTCGTGTTCGGCAACAGAAACAGCAGAACGGTGGCGACGCCGACGATGCAGTTAACGGAAATGCGCGTCTTCATGATATCTCCCTTATGTTAGACACTTTATTCGTTTTTATTCGAACCGCACGGCTTCCTCTTCCCTATCCGGGTGTAGAACTCTTCAGGAATATCCTCGGGATTCTTGTAAAAAACAAACTGGCAGGCTCCGTGGTATATCGGGTCGGTCACGATATGCACGGCTCCGAAATTGCCGGTCGCTTCCATCTCCAGGGCCTCCATCACCGGGCAGTGCACGCAATAGAGGGGGAAGTCTTTTTTGCCCCAGGTTATGCGATGCGGATCCTTTACCTTGCCCAGCCCGGTTTCGGGATCGTATCCGCCCATCTGGATGAGCCTCTCTCCGGATCCGCACGGCTTCATGGAGAGGCTGACCGTCCTGTCGTCTTCGACGATCTCGATGGGCTGCATGTGCCCGCGCAGGCCGCTCGCCAGGTGTTCGACGCGGGAACGGATGTCGGTCTTCTCGGGCGGTTTGAACACGACCTTGGCTTCGATGGTATGGGCTTCCCTTTCCGCTTCTTCCACGGCGTCAATCCCGTAATTCTTGTATATGTATGTCTGAAGACCGGTGACCCAGAAAAAATACCCGTCGTGAAGAAAGTTGAATTCCGACTTCATCCTTTTCGCCAGCTCTTTGGCCCTGTCTTTGTCCCCGGCTTCGATCGCTTCGATACAGAGGTCCAGCGTCGGCGTCCCCATTTCCCGGAGCTCCTCATCCGTAAATATTCTGTCGCTCATACACCCTCCCTATATTTTAGACCGGCGCGAGCATGCGTGCAGCCGTCGGCGACCCGGGAATGGGGCCGGCCTTCAGCGGAATGCTCCTGCCGGGGAACAGAGTCGCAACCTTGACCGCACAATCCCTAAAAGAAAAAAACAATCCGGGCTTCGCGAAGAAAGGAGCTTCGAGGATTCCTTTCCTGTGGAGAGTTCGGATGCACCGGCACTCAGGGTTCGTGCAAAAATAAGGGATTGCATCCCGGCACGGCGCCCCGCAGGGAAGCGGCTTTCAGTCCTTCTCCGTATTTTTGCGCGGATCGCAAAATGAATCGTGTCGCACTCATTTTACCTATGCCCAGTCAGGCAGAGGCTAAATGCGTGAAATTTTTACGTGAGCCCTTATTCCCGTGTCATGGCGGACCCGCATTTGGGGCATTTCTGTTCAAAACAGGGGGTCCCCAATTGATGCGCTACTTTTTCACCACAGCTGGGACAAACGCAGCGGCCTCCAGGACCCGCAGCCGAACCTCCCCTGCGGCCTTGACCGCCTCCGCCCTGACCTTGCCCGCCGCCTCTGCCCATGCCTCTTCCTGTTCCGGGACCTTTGCCTCCGGGCCCTGTTCCATCTCCTCTTGGCATATGCTTGATCTCCTCTCTTTTCTCAAAATGTATTCAATAACATAAATGTATCATATTTGAAGTCGTGAGACTTCCGGCTTTGCCGGAGGCATCTCCCTACGGATGAGATCGGCCGCACACCTTCCGCAACCTTCGGGCCATCCATTGTTCCCGAAAGGAATCCGAGAAACGCGCCGGCGCATCCGGCCTGCCATGGAGGGAGTCCGCTACAAGCCCGCATCCCCCTGTGCTATAGAAACCTTTCTCCAAAAATCCCGTTCGGGGGTAAAATCAAGTCGTCGACAAGACACAGATCCTGGAGTCTGCATACTCGTTATCAGCGGCCATGACGGGGGCATAGAATGGGGGTGAGTGCAGTCCACTCTTCCAGTCCCTGAAACGACTGCGATCGGACTGGAGCGGGAATCGGGAGTACAGCTTCGAAAAAGGAGGCGAGGACCGAAAGCCGGGACAGCACCGCCCAGTTATGAATGCCAATCCAGCCTGACACCAAATTTAATATAGGAGTGGGGATTATGAGGGATGTGGAAGGGAAGGTCGCCTTTATCACCGGAGGGGCGAGCGGCATCGGGCTCGGCATGGCAATCGCCTTCGCCGGCGCCGGCATGAAAGTCGTGGTTAGCGATTTCCGCCGGGACCACCTGGAGGAGTCCGCCGCATATTTCAAGAGAAAAAACCTGGAAAAAAACGTCCATCATCTCCGGCTGGATGTCACCGATCGCGCGGCGTTCGCCGCGGCCGCGGACGAAAGCGAACGGGTGTTCGGCAAAGTGCACGTTCTGTGCAACAACGCGGGCATGGGCATTCTCGGACCCGTCAAACAGGCGAAATTCGACGACTGGGACTGGGCGATGGAAGTCATGATGGGGGGCGTCGTCAACGGAATCCAGACTTTCCTCCCCCGCATCCTGCACCACGGCGAAGGCGGGCACATCGTCACCACCTCTTCCATGGGCGGCGTCCTGCCGCTGGCGGGAAGCCCGATCTACTCCGCGATAAAAGCCGGGGTCGTCGGCATGTGCGAGGCGATGCGCGGCGAGCTGGCCGGGGACGGCATCGGCGTGTCGGCATTCTGTCCCGGCCCGGTTTCGACCAACATTCACGAAGTCGGTCTCATGCGCCCGGAAAAATACAGAAAAGACAGCGGCTACGCGGAAAAGGAAAAGGAGCTCGCGGACCGGCCGGAATTCATCAACGAAATGAGCATCGAGGAGTGCGGGGAAAGGGTGCTGCGCGGCATCCGGCGCAACGATCTCTATATCTTTACGCACCGGGAGTTCAAGGAAGGGGTCGCGGAAAGGATGCAGGCCATGCTGGCCAGCTTCCCGGACGAGGAAATCAACCGGGCGCGGGCGAAGGAATTTTCATTCCTTATTTCCAATCCGGTTTTCAGACAAGTGATCGAGGCGGCCGGGAAAGGCAAAAAGCCGGCCTGAACGGGAGAAGCCGGCCGTAATGAAGATCGGGCGCGCACGGGATCCCCCCATGGGATGAATCCCCGCTAACGGATCTTTTCCTGCAGCAGGCTGCTCCAGAAATCATCGAAAGCAACAATTATGGAAGGGATAAATACCGTCGCTTCCTTTGAAGGAGGCAACGGCATCCGCGCCCCCAGGCTTTCAGAAGCGCGCCGGACGGTCGCCTCGATTTCGTAATAGTCCAGCCGCAGGTCCGCTTCGACCTCCCGGTCGATCCCGCCGGTGAAATTGAGTTCGCACCAGTCGCCGAACGGCCCGTCACGGGCGTCCACCATCGGGACGCCTTCCAGGATGCAGGCGGAAGGCCGGAATTCGTAAATGAGGCATTCGCCGCCGGGGGCAAGAAACGGACACAGGGCGTCATCGAATCGATCCGCCAGATCATCAATACGATCCTCTGAAATCCGGTCGAGGAAAAAGGGTTCTTCAAGCTGAGGAACTTCGTTGAGGATTCCGGCATGAAGGGATTGGGCGCTGCAGAGAACTTCCTTTTTCGCAGGGGGAGGAAGCCGACGAAAACCGGCGGCCACCCGGAACGCGTCCGCAAGCGGAATGTCGAACAAACCGCGGCAGCAGAGGATGCACCCCGTGCTGCACTGCATCCGGTCGCCGTACTTGACCCGGACCGAACGGAACCAGGTGTCGAGCGCCGTCAGAAAGCGCCGATACTCCTCCAGAGCCGCGAGAACTCCAAACCCCTCGGCCATCACCGCCCTTCCGCCTCTATCCCGAGATCCCGCAGAACCTCCACGGGACGCCATTGGTTTCCGTGATAAAGCCGGGCCAATTTGCCCTCGGCGTCTATGAGAACCGTCACGAGCGAGTGGTCGATCTGGCCGGATTCCTTCCGGTAGACGAGCCCGAAATAGCCCGTTATCGCCCTGATTTCTTCCGGCGATCCCGTGGCAAACCCCCACCGGTCGAACCGGACCGGCTTCATGTAGCGGGCCGCATACTCGCGCAAAACCGCGGGCGTATCGAAATCCGTGTCGAAGCTTACCGTCAGCAGACGCGGGATTTTTTCGGATTGCGGCAGGGATTGCAGCCTGTGATGGATCGCGGCAAAGTTGCCGCTCATAAGCGGGCAGTAATCCGGAAGCGGGCAGCGTGTATAGATGAAGGTCAGCAAGAGAGGCCGGCCGCGATGCTGACGCATATGGATGCGCCGGTTGTCCTGGTCGGTCAATTCGAAATCGGGAACGGTATCTCCGGGTTCGGGCAGGACAGGAGTTCCTTCCGGTGCTTCGATCGATTCGATTCCCGAAATCCGGATATTCTCGATCCAGGATCGACCCTCCTGAACCACGAGGGTTGCCTCCACCTTCTGCCCCGGCGACAGGGCTGAAAGAGCCCATTGTTCGCCGACATTGAAAGGCATCGTCATGGCGCCCATGTATCCCGGGATTTCTTCATGCTCCAGCGTCGCCTGCCTCCGCTCCGGGTCCACGGCAACGACCTTTCCCTTCAAATCATATTCGCTTCGGGGGGCCTCCCGGCACCCCGACGGCAAAATACAGGCAAGGCAAACCAGAACTAAACTGCAGTGAATTAGGGAAACCGTTCCAAGCATTTTAGTTTTCATTTTTAAATCGTAGCTTTAGAGACGCCTTAAGGATCAGGATTCTGCCTGTCCCGATCGATTTTACATCAGACACCGGGGATAAAAATGTTTTTTTATTGGATAGACATGTACGTATGGGGTAATCATAATATTTGCCCATTTTACGGAGCAGAAGGGCAAAGGACCGCCCTCCCATGAATCGGCGTCAAGGCGCCGGATGCACCGCGGTCCGGATGATTCCTGCTGCGGCGGGAACCCTGACAACGGCGAATTTTATATAGGGAATGAACGGAATGTATTCTCGAGTGAAACAGTTGCTGCAAGAGGGCGAAACGCTGGCAATGGCGACCATCGTTTCTTCCCGCGGCTCCACGCCCAGGGAAGTGGGCGCAAAAATGGTCGTGACGGCCTCGGGAGATATCCTGGGAACGGTCGGCGGCGGCTGCGGTGAAGCCGAAGTCTGCCGCAAGGCCGTGGAGGTCATCCGCTCCCGAAAACCGGACATGGTCACCGTGGAGCTGATGGACGATATCGAATCGGACAGTCCGGCCGTGTGCGGCGGCATCATGGACGTTTTCATAGACCCATGGTGGGACGGTCCCGAATCGGCCCCGTGCGTGGAATTCGCCGAAGAGCTCTCCCGGGCTGCCCTGGAAGGGAGCGGCGCAGTCATCGCGACGGTGCTGAAAGCGGACAAATGCGGGGACGCGGCCTCCGGGCAGAAGTGTTTCATCCGGCACGGCGCATTGAAGGCCGGAAACATCACCGACAGGGCCCTGCTTCCTTTGATCCTTAAAGAAGCCGAATCCCAGCTGAACAGGGAGGAGAGCAGGGAAATTTCCCTGGTCCTGCCCGACAGCGGCGGCAAAGCGGACGTATTTCTTGAAATCATCCCCCCGATGCGCAAGGTCATCGTCGTCGGTGCGGGCCACCTGGCGATTCCACTGGTCCAGTTTGCCAAAATCCTGGGATTCCATACGACCGTCCTTGACGACCGCGTCAAATACGCCAACCGGGAGCGTTTTCCGGACGCCGACGAAGTGCTGGTCGGAGATATGGCCGAGCTTCTGGGGGGAATTGCAATCACACCGTTCACGTATATCGTCCTCATCACCCGGGGGCACCAGTACGACGAGCCCTGCCTGAGGGCAGTCATCGACGGTCCCGCAAAATACATCGGGATGATCGGCAGCAAACGCCGGATAAAAGCGTGCTTTATCCGGTTCCGGGATCAGGACGGCATTCCGGAGCAACTGCTTAAAAAAGTCCACGCCCCCATAGGGCTCGACATCGGGTCGGAAACGCCCGAAGAAATCGCCCTTTCCATTAT
>JAFGAO010000119.1 GCA_016933615.1 Acidobacteriota bacterium | reverse complement strand
GCAGGCCTCGCCCACCTTCTGCGCCACCAGGGGGCTGATCGAACTCATGTCCACAAGACAGGAACCGGATGCGGCTCCTTCGAGAGCTCCGCCGGGACCCAGCACGGCGGCTTCCACTTCCGGACCGTCCGGCAGCATCGTTATGGACACCTCGGAGCGTGAAGCGACGTCTGCGGCCGATTCCCCCGACCCGGCTCCGGCAGCGACGATTTCTTCCACCGCTGCAGGCGAAATGTCAAACACCGTCAGCCGGTAGCCGGCTTTGATAAGGTTGCGGGCCATGGGTTTGCCCATAATGCCCAATCCGATAAATCCTATATTCATTGGCGAGGCTCCTTTAAAAAAGTTCCCGGTTTCCCGTTGCCCGGTTCCATGCCGGCAGGGAACCGGGAACGGAAAAGGTTCCCGTCAATGCATCCGCCGAGTGCATGAAAAGACAGACTGAGCGCCTGCAACATGGACACAGGGTAAGGGCTCGGCTCTGTAAAATCAACCGGCTTTCATTCCGGGCGGGGGACCGCCCCCCCAGGCCAGGCCCCGGCAAACGCGCCGGAGCGCGATTGACGTCCGGCCCGGCATCTTATATTGTGGAGCCCATAAGTTTCACGGCGGGATTTCAGACTGGTTTTTCCGGCAAAATCGGGCCGGCGCGAAAAAGCGGCGGCTTTCTCTGACGGGAGTATTGAAATGAAAAAGACCGGCATCCGTGCGGCGGCACTCTTTTCGTTCTCGACCCTGTTTCTCATTTCTTCCTGTTCCTCTTCCAGGAAGCTTTCGTCCTACGATCCCCAGGTAAAAGAGCTGCTCTTGCGGATGACCCTCGAAGAAAAAATCGGCCAGATGACCCAGCCCGAGCAGGACCGGGTTCTCGCCAGGCCGGGAGACATGCAGAAATATCACATCGGTTCCGTTCTCAGCGGCGGCAATTCGGACCCCGCCGGGGGGAACAGCCTGGAGGATTGGACGGATCTGTACGACAGGGTCCAGGCGGAAGCGATGAAAACACGGCTGGCCATCCCGGTGCTCTACGGCATCGACGCCGTCCACGGCCACAGCAACGTTCTGGGTGCGGTCCTGTTTCCGCAAAACATCGCCCTGGGATGCACCGGGGATCCGGACCTGGTCGAGGCAATCGGGCGCATCACGGCCGTGGAAGTCCGCGCAACCGGGATCCAGTGGACCTTCGCTCCCTGTGTCGCCGTGCCCCAGGATATCCGCTGGGGCCGCACCTACGAAGGCTTCTCGGAAGATCCCACGCTTGTCCGCATCCTGGGCAAAGCGGCCGTGCGGGGTCTGCAGGGTACGGACCTGTCCGATCCCCTTTCCATACTGGCCTGCGCCAAGCACTATGTCGGCGACGGCGGCACAACCGCCGCGGCGGCGACCCTTCAGGGTTTTCCCGGGAGCCGGGCGGGGCGCGTGCGGCTCGACCAGGGGGACACCAGGCTGGACGAAGCCGCGCTGCGCCGTCTGCATCTGCAGGGATATATAGCTGCCGTCGAGGCGGGAGTCGGAAGCATCATGCCCTCCTACAGCACCTGGAACGGGGTCCGCTGTTCCGCGAGCAAACGCCTGCTGACCGAAATCCTGAAGGAAGAGCTCGGATTTGAAGGATTTTTGATCTCCGACTACAACGCCATCAACCAGATCGACCGCGATTACAGCAAGGCCGTAATGATTTCGATCAATGCCGGCATGGACATGGCCATGGCGCCGGATACCTACCGGGAGTTTTTCAATACCCTGAAAGAGCTTGTCGAGGAAGGCAAGGTGCCCATGTCCCGCATCGACGACGCGGTGACGCGCATTCTCCGGGTCAAGTTCGCCCTGGGCCTGATGGATAAAAACCGGCCTCAGTCGGCCGACAGGACCCTCGACGACAGGTTCGGTTCCGCCCAACACCGGTCCCTGGCGCGGGAGGCGGTACGCAAATCGGTCGTGCTGCTTAAAAACGAGAACCGGATCCTTCCAATTTCCAGACAGGCCGCCCGGATCCACCTTGCCGGCAAGAGCGCCGACGACATCGGCAACCAGTGCGGCGGCTGGACCATACTCTGGCAGGGCCAAAGCGGCGACGTCACTCCCGGAGGCACGACCGTTCTGGAAGCGGTCCGGGCCGCCGTCTCCGGGGACACCGCCGTGACTTACTCCGCGGACGGAACCGGCGCCGAAGGCGCGTCGCTGGGCATCGCGGTCATAGGCGAACGGCCGTACGCCGAGGGGGTCGGCGACCGGGCGGACCTGTCCCTGGACGCCGAGGATATCGAAGCCGTCCGCAACCTCAAAAGCGCCGGGATCCCGGTTGTCGTTCTCGTGATCTCAGGGCGCCCGCTGATCGTGAACGGAATTCTGCCGCAGGCGGACGCTCTTCTGGCCTCCTTCCTGCCCGGGACCGAAGGCGCGGGGATCGCCGACGTTCTTTTCGGGGACTACAACCCGACCGGCAGGCTGTCTTTTTCCTGGCCCAAATCCATGGATCAACTGCCCCTGAACATCAACAGCCGGGATCAGGAATACGATCCGCTTTTCGCCTTCGGTTACGGGTTGAGTTATTGAATGAAGGAGGAATCCGGATCAGATGTAGCGCTTGCGGAGGGCGTACTGCACAAGTTCGGCCGTCTTGCGGACGTTGAGTTTGCTCATCATGTTCGCTCGGTGGCGCTCGACCGTGCGGACGCTGATATAGAGCAACTCTCCGATTTCCTTGTTTGATTTTCCTTCCGCTATGAGCTTGAGGATTTCCCTCTGCCGCACGGTCAGAGGGTGGGTTTCGCCGGGGCTGTCCTCGCCGCGCCTCATGCGCGCCCAGTTCTGCATGGACCGGTCCGCCAGGCTGGGGGATATGTAGATCCGTCCTTCGCGAATATTGTCGATGGCCGAGAAGAGCTCCTTTTCGGCGTCCTCTTTCAGGAGATACCCGTCGGCGCCCGCGGAAACCGCCTGGTACAGGTATTCCTCCTCATTGTGCATCGTAAGTATCAGCACCTTGACGCCCTGGCGGACGCGGCGAATTTCGGGGATGGCTTCGATGCCGCGCAGATTCGGCATGGACACGTCCAGAATAACCATGTCGGGATCCGTTTTGTTCAGGAGGCTCAGCAGCTCGAGGCCGTCTCCGACTTCACCTTCTATCTGGAGAGCCTGATTTTCCTCGAGTATTCTTTTCAGTCCTCGCCTCACCAGAACATGATCGTCGGCCAGAACTACCCTGTACCGTTTCGCCATTCGTTCACCATCTGCAGATTGCGGAGAAGGCAGTACGGTCTCTACCCTGATTCTTTATTGGAGTTGTGTCGCTGCTGCAAGCCCTACAATCCCACTAATCGCGATGGATGTCAATCATGTTGAAGGATTCCAGGCCCGGAGGGCGAACGGGCGGGTTGAATTTTTCTAGCCTTAACAACATGCGTGTAAAGGGCAGAGCTTGCTGCCGCCTTAGGGCTCGCGCAAAAATAAGTTTACATTTTGGCGCGAGCGCCGGACGGGCAGATGCAAGGCGCCGCGACGCAGGCAATGTGGTTC
>JAFGAO010000118.1 GCA_016933615.1 Acidobacteriota bacterium | reverse complement strand
GCAGGTTGCGGCGGAAAAGCCCTGGAGTTAGGATCCGTAACGCCATAAAGAAACGAGACGGGAGGTTCAAGGAAAGCTCGGAGGTTTTGGGACGGCTCCGCTCCGGGCGCAGAGCACCGCTCCCTCGTTTCCGCGTCTTGGTGTGTCCGCCTGCAACTGGTGGGATGAGGCGTTGCACGGTGTGGTCCGAGGCCGCCTTGCCGGCCGACGGATGCAGGCATCCTCCTGCCAAGAGGGGCAAACCCCGCAAGGTTTTTACAAACCCTCTCCTGGCTGCAGGTCGACAAAGTGGCCGATGTCGCCCACTTGCTGACGGACTCGCACTATGGGCGCATTCTCGTCTCTCCGGGAGCGCGGGCAACAATCCCCGTTGTACTGCACCCCAATGCACGCATTCTTGAGTTGCGGATGAATCTGGGTCCCGGGACTCTGGAAATCGCCGGAATTCGCGCCGGCATAATCGTGTAGCCATTCATGCTTTTAAAGGAGGTTTTTCATGAAACGATTCACGAAGCCGAGTTGGCGAATCGGGGCCTGCTGCCTGCTCTGGGCGGCACTGGCGCAAACGGCAATCGGGATTCTGCCGATGGTGCCTTCCACCGGAGCGGCAACAGCGTATGCGGCGGTGATATTACCGAGTCATGCGCCGGATGATTTCATCGAAATCCGGCCGGACATACCGAAAGGCAGGCTGGAAACCATCACGTACAATTCCAAAAGTATCGGTGTCGATCGCAAGGCCGTCGTCTACACCCCCCCGAATTACGAGCCCGACAGGCCAAAGACCCATTGAGTCTGCTGTGGATCGGCTGCGGCGACAAGGACAACCTGATAACCGGAAGCTGGAATCTCCACCAGGCCCTGGTCAAGGCAAACCTGGATCATGTCTGGTATGTCGACACGGGCGGCCATGAGGTCCTGGTGTGGAACAACAACCTGTACCTGATGGCGCAGATGCTGTTCCAGCCGGTCGGCTCGGTCACGCCTCCCCCCTCCATCGGGAGCTATAACGGCGAACCCGTAGGCGCCGGATTCGGCGGCATGGGCATGGGCCCCGGCCGGGCAATCCGCCCGGGGCCCGGCATGACGGCAGGGGCGGGCGGCGCCGGCACCGAGCTCACCGCCAGGAGGGAAAAGGGCGCCACCGCGTCGCCAGGGGCTGCGGGAAAGTGGCTCATCAGAGACGGTGAAAACGAAATCGAGCTGGAGCTGAAAACCGAAGGTTCCCGATTGACGGGAACCATCGAAAACCGCCAAATGCCCGGGGCCATCGCGTTCAAGGAGGGCAAAGCGGAGGGGAACCGGGTTTCCTTCAGCTATGTGCGTCAGGTCAACGGCCAGGATATGACCATATCCTGGACGGAAACACTTTCCGGGGATGAGATCAAGTTCAAGCGCGAGGTCGGGGGCGGGATGGGCATGCCGCCCGCCGGACGCGGAACCGCCCCGAAGACAAATTAGGCTGAAAAACCGGGGAGGGGGGAGTTTTCCGAGAAACGCCCTCCTCCCGGGTGCTCCCGGCAAGGATCCTCCGCCGGGGGATGAATCCCCGGCGCAAAGGTTGTTCTCCACCATCGACCCAACGGTGGGTGTCCAGAATTCCCAACGGATGGATGTTTTCCGCCCGGTCCCGTGATATTCTGCGCCCCTCGAGGAGGAGTAAGCCGCCATCCGATGGCTACCAACAGAAATTTTAATAAGGAACCGACCATGGCAGTGCCCAAATTCGATCCCAAGGAAATGGAAGTCAAAGAGGAGATCCCCGCATCCCCTTTCATGCCTGCGCGAAAAATCTACAGCTATCCTGTTTCACCCAGGGAAGCGGTCAGAGGCTTGCTGAGAAGAGAGCCGGTCTGGCAGGTCTCGGACATGATCGAGACCCGTTTGCTCAGCCCGAGAATTCTCCCGGACGCGATCGCCCGTTCATTTGTTTTTGAAGCCGATCCCTTTGACCCGAATACGGGCGGCGGACCGGACATGTTTGGAATGATATGGGAGTATGTCCCCGTGGCCGGCGGGTCCATGATCCGCCCCGGCAAGCCGTTCCTGGAGGATTTCAATGAATGGCCGGACAGGATTGTCTGGCCCGATATCGAAGCCTGGGACTGGGAAGGGAGCGCCAGGGCCAATGCCTCCTATCTTGATGACGGCAAATTCAACGTCTGCTGGTTCATGACAGGATGGTATGAGAGGCTGATCACCTTCATGGAATTTGAAAACGCGGCCGTGGCCATGATCGACGAAGACCAGAAGGATGCCATCAAGGCCTTCTTTGACAAGGCGACCGATCTATATATCCAGATCTTCGACAAATTCTGCACCCATTTCCCGGGGCTCGACGGGTTCTGCATCCATGACGACTGGGGGTCGCAGAAAGAGACCTTTTTTTCCCCCTCCGTGGTCAATGAAATGATCGTTCCCTACATGAAAAGGGTGACGGATTTTCTGCACTCGAAAGGCAAAACCTGCGATTTGCACAGCTGCGGGCAGCTGATGAAACAGGTCCCGAACATCATCGCCGCAGGCTGGGATTCCTGGTGCCCGCAGGCCATGAACGACACGCACAGGATCTATGAGCTGTTTGGAGACAGGCTGCTCCTGGGCGTGATGCCCGATCCGTTCGATCCGGCGGCTTCGACGGAAGAAGAGCAGCGGGAGGCGGCACGGAGATACGCGGACAGGTTCTGTAATCCGCAAAAGCCTTCCTATTTTAATTTTAATGCCCTGAACATGCTGACCCCGGCCTTCTGCGAGGAGCTGTACAGGCGATCCAGGATGCATTACAGCAGGTAAAACAGCCGGGCCCCTTGAACGAGCTTGGGCGCCTGCCGGGCTTCATCTCCTGATGCTCCGCCGGGCGCTCGCCCCAGGTTAGTTGTACCTATCCCTGGCGGAATGGCGGCAATGTTCTCCTGTAAAATATACCTGCAATTAAATCCGCTATATTCAAGCCGACCTTAGGATCGGAACCGGAGGACTGCCTGGCAGGCTGGACCATACGAATAATCCCCGCCGATTCACCCGGGAGACGCCGCAGTCTGGGGATGACCTTGCATTGAATCCTGTCTATAATAAGTATAATGCAGGCTGGGTTTTCAGCACAGTGCGGGAACCTCCAGGCAGGAGAAGCTATTCCGTATCTTTTGTATATTTTAGAAGTACTCTAATCGGAGGATCGCATGAGCAAACCATCGTGGGCAGCGGATCCGATCATCGGGGCATGGAAGCTTCAGGTGGCTGAATCAAAAATGTCCCAGGAGGAGACATCTCCGAAGGAGGCGTTGGATGTCTATCGAGAGGTGGGCAAGGACCGGATAGAATTCACGAGAACGGGCGTTCAGAGAAACGGCGAACCCATTTATTCCAAATGGGCGTGGCCGGCACAGGGAGGAACGGCCGAGCGTCTGGAGCCTTCTCCGCTTCCCGAAGGGGCATCCTATATTGAATTGCTGGCAGATCCCGGTTCTTGGTACGTTACCATTATGCAAAACGGGAAGCAGAGTTCCCTGATGGAGAAAACCATCAGCAAAGATGGCAAAACGATGCACTTAAGACTGAAAACCAGCGATGCCCAAGGGAATCCTTTGGAGGAACTCCACGTGTTTAAAAAACAATAGTGCCCTGTCCGAATTTTTCACAGGCACGTTCGCTTTTACGCCGTCCTTCGTCGGCCTGCTGATCGAAAATTCAATAATTTCCAGCGGGCACACGAATCGGCACGCCCGGCGATACAGAATGCGGGACGCTTTATTGCACGCAACTGCGATTCTTACACCCGGCTGCGATACACCGGGCGATACGGCAATCGGTGCGGATCGGGACTGTTTTACCGCAAGGGTGGTTTGATGATGGGGGCCCCGTGGAAACGGAGCCAACCTTTAAAGCCGCTCTTCCGCAGGATTTTTTTCGCGGGGCCTATGTGATTGAAGATGGCAGGCTGCTGGGAAAACCGCAGCGAAACTTTTGAACCGGATCATTGGTTCGAAATGATCGGCACCCTTACCAAAGCAGCGATTAAGGATCGGAAGGATCAGCTGCCATTTTCGTCGGCCAGCCGGTCTTCCTCTCCCCCTTCCATTCCTCCGATAAGCCTCATGATGCCGACTGCGAAAGCATCCTCCTGACTATGGGGGCGTTTCAACCGATGATCGGGAAGATCGATATCGATATCGATTTTTGACGCACCGGTATTCCATGCATATCCGCTTTCGGAAAAAGTGACACCCGCCGATTTCCGAATCTTCATGAATCACGCGGCTTAAATGACGCTCCTGTAAACATTGACGCTACTTTGCCGATAAAAAGGGTGCGACGGGACATTTCGACGATGGCGGAACGGCAATCCCCGCTCGCCCCCTGGAAAGCATGGTATCCGAAACGCGCTGGAGGCGCATTTTCGGGCGGTACCTGGAAAGGAAGCGGCTATGAGTAGCAAGCCGATCGCACAACGGCTCAATGGTTTATGCCTGATTCTGCTCGTCCCGTTTTTGCTGACGTCGGTCGCCGAGGCCGCCGGACGCATGACGGAGGCGGCCCTCAAGGGCGACGCCAAGAAAATGGAAAAGATGCTGAGCCGCGATCTGCAGGAACTCAACGCCGCGGCGCCGGTAAAGGGGAAGCAGGCCGCCTGCCCGGGTGAGAGCATCCTGACCCCGCTTCAGGCCGCTTCCTGCGCCGGGCATGCGGCAATCGTGGGAAAACTCCTCGATGCCAAGGCCGTTTGCGATCTCCCGACGGCCACGGGGAAGACGCCCCTGTTCCTGGCATTGATCAACGGCAAAGACGATGCGGCCCGCATCCTGGTGGAACGCGGAGCGGATCCCAACCTCGCGGACGCCGACGGGAATACGCCCCTCATCGTCGCCCTGAAGCGGCGGAATCTCCCCCTCGCTGAATTCCTGCTGAAAAACGGGGCTTCTCCGCAGAACAGGAACCGGGACGGCGAAACCCCCCTGCTGCTGGCTTCCGACGCGAACATGGCAAAAATGCTGCTCGACGCGGGCGCCGATCCGATGCAGACAAACAGCCGGGGCGAGCCTGCAATCCTCATCGGGGCAACGAGCGGAGACGCGGCGATGGCGGCCCTTTTCCGGGGCCTCCAGGAGAATCTCCGCAAAGAGGTCGACCGGCAGATCGATGAAGGCGACCTCGCCGTCGAAAAGGGCTCGTTCAACGAGGCAAGCGCCCTCTATTCTGCCGCCATCGCGAAGTCCTCGGGCCTGGGCGGATCAGCCTCAAGGGAGGTGCGGGTCCGGATGCTGAAAAAGGTCAACGGACTGCCCGATCCGCCCGGGCTGTCCGAGAAGGCGCGCGAGCATCTTGTCCGCAGCTCCTACGTGCTCAAGAACAGCCAGAACTTCGATCAAGCCGAAAAGGAATTGGCGGCCGCTCTGAAAGCCGATCCCTGGTGGCTCGAAGGGTACCACAACATCGGGATCCTCCAGGCAAAGCTCAACCGGTTCGACGTCGCCGAGGAGAACCTGGCCACCTACGTCGCCGCCGCGCCTCCAGGGACGAAGTCTCAAACCGCGCAGGACAAGATCTATGAAATCCGCATGGCCAGGGAGGAGGCTGACAAAATCACCGGGATCACGGGGTGTTGGGTTGACGCAGGGGGGCAGACCTACCATGTGTCGGTCGGGGGCGGCAACCTCCGCATCACTTCGCCTGCCGGTTTGGCGTTCTCTCTCACGATCGACAAAAACACCCTCAAGGGTTCCGTGGAAGCGGGATCGAGTGCCGGTCCGCACGGGTGCACTTTTCCCGGGCAGATGCATCCCGTTAACGGGAGCATCGATCCCGACGCCAACGGCATCTCCCTCGAGTACCTGTGGTCGAGCTACGACACGAAATTCCATTACGTGAACATGTTCGGTACCCCCGTGGCCGGCAACTGCCTTACCTGCAGCAAGAAGTGCGATGCGGTGAACATCATCGCCACGAATACCGTCAGCGTGCGGCTCAGGCGATCGGGCGGGGGACAGGCAGCCGGCAACCCGGCAGCCGAACGCATCATCATTCGCTCGGCCCGGGGCCGCTAGAAAGAAGGGGAGTTCCTGCCGATGAAACCGAACGCGCTACACCTTGCCGTCGCGGCAATGGCTTGCCTGTTTCCGGTTTTTGCATCCGGCTCCGGGATCGAAGCCGTCTGCGATGCAACCCTCGCGGCCTGGAGCCGGGATCCCGGCATGCAGCAGTACATCAGCGAGTATGAATGCTCCTGCAGCAACGGGAATTCGAGCCCGCCGGTCTGCAGCCTCAGAAGCACCGAAACGGGGACGCGCAGCACTGGCGGTTCCGTCAAGAGCCGCGGCCCGAGCGACGAAATGCTCGTATTGCGCGAACTGCAGAAACAGGTGGACCAGCTGTTCCAGGTGAACTGGCAGGCCTACAGGAAATACCAGCAGGAAAGCCTGCGGAACGGCCAGCAGATTCACCGGGAACAGATCGCTTCGCTTCGGGCCGAAGAAGATCGCAGGAATAAGGCCGCCCGGCAGGACCTGGCGCGCCGGGAAAAGGAGGCTCTGGAGGTCCATACGGAACTCCTCGGAGTGCCGCCTTCGGACGGGAGCTACGATCTCCTGGATATCACGGCCACACTCGACGAAGACGCCCGCAGAAAGCAGCTGGCGGAGTGCCCGGGCATCGCCGAAAAGATCGCCCGGTACGAGAGCGGGATCCGGCACATCGACGATGTCATGGCGCGCAACGACCGCATGCTGCGCGGCGCCGAGGCGGACGAGAAAAAGGCGGCGGACGACCTGGCACAGGTGAAGGCCGACGCGACGGCGGAAGCGCTTTCGATGGGACTGAAGTCCTTTGTCCAGACGCAGCAGAACCTCCAGAGAATGAAAGACGTGCTCGTTAAAATGGGCATGGAGAGGAACTATGGCCGGATGTCCTACGACCAGATCGTGCAGGCGCAGAAGATGCTGGACCGGGGATTGACCCACGGACAGAACGTGATCGACCTGACGGACAAGATCCAGAAGTACCGCAAGTCCACATCCCTCAACGGCGGCGAGACGTCTGCACCCTCTCCGTATGACGAACAACTCAAGACGGCGCTTGCGGACTTCAAAGACAAGTTCCTTTACGAAGCGGGCGGCCTGGAATTCCTCGGGGAGAACCTGGCGTCGGTCCTTGGGCCTGCCTGGGAGATCTCGTTCAAATCGTCGGTCATGGCTATTAAAGCGACGGCCGCCGGCCTCGGCATGAGGGACAGCAGGGAGCAGCTGCGCGGTTTCCATGAAAACCAGGAGAAGATGAAACTCGAGCGATTCCGGTTGGAGCAAAGGATCGCCCGACTCAGGGAGTCGT
>JAFGAO010000117.1 GCA_016933615.1 Acidobacteriota bacterium | reverse complement strand
GTGCCGCGACCGAAAGGCAGGACCGTTTCATCGGCCTCCATTTTTTCTATCACCCGGCTAAAAACCGGCTGCTTGAAATCATCCCCGGGAGCAGGACATCCCCGGAGACGGTGGAAGCAGCGAAACGCTATGCCCTTGCCACCGGCAAAACCGAAATCATCGTCAAGGACAGCCCCGGCTTCGCTGTCAATCGCTTTTTCGTTCCCTGGCTGAATGAAGCCGTCCGAATACTGGACGAAGGATGGGCCGGCACTGCCACGATAGAGCAGGCCGCAAAGGAACGCTTCGGAGTCGGGATGGGACCTTTCGAATTGATGAATGTCACCGGCATCCCCATTGCGTTTCATTCCACGGTGTCGCTCGAAAATGCTCTCGGAGAATTTTATGCCCCGGCTTCAGGGCTCAAGGCCCGGTTTGAAGCCGGCCGCCCGTGGAACCTGGATCAGCCCGTAGACGATGCGCTTGTGAGACGTGCCGGAGACCGGCTGCTTGCCGCAGTGTTTTATGTGGTCTCCTGCATGATTGATGAAGAAACCGCCTCCCCCGCAGACATCGACCTCGGTGCCAAAGTTGGGCTCAGGTGGCGCAGCGGGCCCTTCGAGTTGATGAATCAAATCGGGGTGGAGCAGGCGCGGGACCTGGTGCAGGACCTGACCTCAGCCCACCCGGCTCTTTCCGTCCCATCCTCGCTGGCCGGGCGCGCCGTTGAAGGAAAGCCCTGGGATATCCGCTACGTCAACTATTTCAGGGACGGAGAGATCGGCAGGGTGATGATTTCCAGGCCCGAGGCGATGAATGCGCTCAACCATACCGTCGTCCGCCAGCTTGACGAGTGCTTTCGCGAGGCTGAAGCCGATCAGGGAACCAAAGCCATTGTGTTGGAAAGCAAGGGAAAGGCCTTCGTAGCCGGGGCAGATATCGGTTTTTTCATAGACTGCATCGTGGAGGGCAGGCTTCAGGACAACGTGGATTTCACGTCTTTCGGTCAGGAAGTCTACCGGCGGATAGACGAAAGCGAAAAACCGGTGATCGCAAAGGTGGACGGGCTGGCGCTCGGCGGAGGACTGGAACTGGCGCTTACCGCCGACGCCATCGTTGCTTCGACAAAAGCCGTTATGGGGTTTCCGGAAACCGGCATCGGAATCTACCCGGGCCTCGGGGGAACACAACGCACCAGCAGGTATGTCGGAAAAGAACTGACCAAATACCTGATCTTCACAGGACGGATTCTGTCTGCCGGGGAAGCCCTTGAAATCGGCCTCGTCGACTACGTCGCCGAGCCCCCCGAAATAGACCGGAAGGTGAAACGGCTGGTGCTGGAAGACTGCATCAAACGCCAAAAAGGGCGGCTTATCGGAGGGCTTCACGAAAAATGGGCCGCGGTCGCCGACAAATTCAGCGACCAACATATCCCGGCGTGGCTATCCGGCGAATACGCCTCGAGCCCGGAACCTTTCGAAGCCAAAACCGCCAAAAT
>JAFGAO010000116.1 GCA_016933615.1 Acidobacteriota bacterium | reverse complement strand
TTGACCCGCGCCCGGGCCAGAGAGGTCCTGTTCGAAGCATCCTGGCGACGGAAAACCACGCTGGATGCACTGAGGGATCTCATCGACCAGATGATCGAGGTCCCCGGCCAGCGCATGATCGTCATCTTTTCCGAAGGTTTCAGCCAGTTCGGCAGAGACGCCGAGTATAAAGACAATGAGGTCAGGGCGGTCATTGACCGTGCCCTCCAGGCAGGCGTGGTCATCTATTCCGTGGACGCCAAGGGCCTAGAAGCGAACATCGACGAGATATTCAATACATCTCACTATCATTTTGCCGCCATGAATGAAATCCTGGACGGGTTGAGCGACCTGGCCCGGGACACCGGCGGCGAACTGTTCCGTTTCACCAACAATTTCAGCGACACCATCGTCCGGGCCCTCGACGCCAACCGCTACTATTACAATCTCGGCTTTTATCTCGAACCGGGAGCCGGGATTCCGGATGCGCGAGACATTGAAGTCCGCGTCCGGGACCATCCCGAATACAGGGTGCGGATACAGCGGGGCCGGATGCCCGTGGATGTCGCCGAGAACCGGGATGAAGAGAAGGGGGATCCGACGCCGCAGCAGCTGCTGCTCAGAGCCGTCAAATCCCCGGTTCCCAAAGCCGATCTCGGCGTTTCGGCCGAGATGCATTTCACCCGGAGCAAGGCGGACGACAAGCAGGTTTCCCTGTCGGTTTTTCTCGAGGGAGACGACCTGCAGTATTCGATGAAGAATCAGCGCCATGCTTTCGAAGTTCAATTGGTATACGTAATATACGATTCCGCCGGCAGACAGGTCGAAGCTTTCTCTACCGACATCCTGGGGGATCTCACCCCGCAAAGGTATGCTCAGGCTCGCAATTACGGGTACTGGTACTCCAAAAGGCTGGCCCTCCAACCTGGAGTGTACCAGGCTTGTGTCGGTGTCCGGGAAAAAGATACCGGACGCATGGGAACCGCCATGGCGTGGGTGGAGGTGCCGGATACGGGGAAAAACAGCCTCGCCCTCGGCAGCCTTGTGCTTCTCGATCTCGCACCCGCGAATCCGAAAAATCCCGCAGACATAAACACGGGCGATCTGAACCGTGTCAGAATCCTTCAGGGTATTCGCCTGTACCGGCGGAATGAAATTTGCGGATACTTTTTCAGCCTGTACCACGAAAATGGAGACGCCGGGCATTCGGTGCTGGAGTTGAAGACGGAACTGCGGCAGGGGAACAACCCGGTAAAGCCGAGTGCGTGGCGTCCTCTGTCCATCGACGGAAAGGACATCGATAATGAGGGCTGGGCCTTTGTTGGCCAGAAAGTCAATCTTGCCGGCCTGACGCCGGGAATCTACGAACTGCGCGTCAGCGTCAGAAACGACAAGGAAACAGTCCTGCGCACGGCTACTTTAGGGATTGAATAAAAGAGATATTTTAAGTCGACGGCCCGGGCGATTTGTGAAAGATTGTACGGTATGCGTGGCCTTCATTCATGCATTCTTATTCTGATCCTTCCTGTTCTCTACAGCGTCATTGCGGATCCCGTATCCGCTGCAGCGCTTCAAGCCGGACCGGGCGCTCCACAGCCAACCGTCATCCGCAGCACGACAAACCTTGTGCTCGTCCCCGTGTCGGTCACCGACCCGGCAGGAAAGCCGGTGGAAAACCTGAAGCCGGATGACTTCACCGTACTGGACAACGGCGGACCCGCAGCGGTGGAGCACCTGGGAAAACCGGAATTGACGAGACTGGAGATTATCCTGCTTTTTGACATCACCGGCAGCGTATGGTTCCATTTCGACATAGTCCAGGAAGCCGCCGCGGGATTCGTCAGATCGATATTTCGTCCCGGGGACGCCGTATCCGTTGTCGGCATATCATCGAATCCGGAAATTCTGCTCGGGCGAACGGAATCGCTCCCCGATGTACTCGACGGTTTGAGCCGGCTTCGACGGGGCGCCGCGACCGCATTTTTCGACGCCGTCGTCCGTGCGGCGCGCCTTCTTCCGACCAAGCCGGATCCCGAAACGCGCCGCGTGATCGTCGTTCTCTCCGACGGAGAAGACAATTTCAGCACGCGCAGCCTCAAGAGCGCGCTCGAGGAGATACAGAAGGCCGACGGTCTTTTCTATTCCATCAATCCGGGCGCCGCGCCGGACCGCCTCAACCGGGTCAGCCGGCGCGGCCAGCAGTGGATGGAGACGCTTGCGGAACAGACGGGAGGCATGGCATTCCTTGCAGAGAGTTACAGGGATCTGGCCGGCATATACGGCCGATTGGCCAAAGAGCTGCAGGTGCAGTACCTACTGAGTTTTTATTCTCCCGCCCCCGCTTCACAGAGCGGCTTTCGCGCTATTTCGGTCACTCTTCCGGAAAGGCCGGAACTGAAAGTCCGCGCCCGAAAGGGATATTACGCCGGCAACAGGACTTTTCGCTGAATGGACTCACTTTTCCTTCAGACGGCGGGGGCGCACCTTGCGCCCGCCCCTTCCGCGCATGCCATGAACCGCGTCGTAAGAATCAGGCGCCCAG
>JAFGAO010000115.1 GCA_016933615.1 Acidobacteriota bacterium | reverse complement strand
GTTCGCCCTGTGCCGATCCGTGGCCGGGGTCGACTACAGGCAGTTAAAAAACGGAAAAGGATGTTGTAGGGGCGAACCTTGTGTTCGTCCTCTGCCGATCCGTGGCCGGAGGTCGACTACAGGCAGTTAAAAAAATGGAAAAGGATGTTGTAGGGGCGAACCTTGTGTTCGCCCTGCGGGCGATCAGAAGATTTGTGGGGCGAACCTTGTGTTCGCCCTGCGGGCGATCAGAAGATTTGTGGGGCGAACCTTGTGTTCGCCCTGTGACCCCAGGCAGCCCGCATTCTAAGTGGGCTTTAATGGATAGGAAGAATGAAGATGGAAATTTACGGTGAATATGATGTTGTAGTTGCCGGGGGCGGAACATCCGGTGTTGCCGCCGCGATTGCTTCGGCCCGCGCCGGCGCGAATACGATCCTGATTGAACGTCTTGGAACGCTCGGCGGGCAGTTGAATGTATCGGGCCCGCCGGGTTTCGCCTACGCCTACATGTTCAATCCGCGTAAAGAGCAGATTATCGGCGGCATCATGGAGGAAACTCACAAAAGGCTGCTCGAGCAGGGTCTGGCCGTTCCGCACACGACGCCCGACTTTCGCGTCGGATACAGCTTTTCGCTGGTCGACCCGGATTACTGGGGGCTGATGATATTCGAAATGATGGAAGAAAACGGGGTGCACCTGCAGCTGCATTCGCTCGTGGTCGACGTATTGAAAGAAGGCGGTGCGGTACAAGGGGTGATTGTGGAAAATCCATCCGGCCGCCAGGCGGTTCTCGGCAAGGTGGTCATCGACTGTACGGGCGAGGGGCATGTTTCCGCCATGGCGGGAGCGCCTTACGAACAGCCGCCGAAGGAAGATCTGGAACCGCACACGATCTCCTTCACCGTCGACGGCGTGGACTGGGATGCAGTTCTCGACTATGTCCGGGACAATGCCGAATATGAATTCAATCCCCTGACGCATCCATACCTCGACTGGACTCCGAAGCAGGTCGCGGAGCGAATCAGCAAGGTGAAGGATATCACCGAGATCAGCAACTTCATGGGGTATTACTCCCTGAGGGACAAGGCTCTGGCCGCGGGCGAGTGGCACCCATACAGCGGCGTGGGCTTTTTCATCATGCCCCGGGACAACGGCAGGTTCCAGGCCCACTTCCAGCACTCCTCCCAGGTCGGGAACGTCGATCCCACCGACGTCCGGGACCTGACCTATTGCGAGATCGAGTGCCGGAAACAGGTGACCATGGCCCTGAAATTCATCAAGAAGTACATGCCGGGATTCGAGAATTCCTACCTGTCCAGGGTGTGCCCGGAACTCAGGATACGGGAGAGCCGGAGGATCGTGGGCGATTACGTGCTCACCAAGAAAGACGTGGCGGAGGCCAGGAAGTTCAAGGACGTGATCGGCAAGAGCTCGTTTTCGTCCGGCGCCAAGCACATCGCGACGACGGATACGCTGGATCTCGAAGGGATCGTCTATCCGAAGGATGGAGGGTCGTATGATATTCCCTACAGATGCCTCGTCCCGAAGGTCGTCGACAATCTCCTGGTAGGCGGGAAGGCGATCTCGACGGACCGGGATTCCTACGCCCGCTTCCTGCAGATCACGATGGTGACCGGGCAGGCGGCCGGCGCGGCGGCGGCCCTTTCCGCCCTGAAAGGGATCACCCCGAGGCAACTTGAAGAGGGCGTAACCGAACTGCAGGAAATCCTTGAGAAACAGGGCGTCATTCTGTACGGAACACACTGACCTGATATTTGGAAAGGAATTTTTATGGATTATCGCCCGTGGACCTGGAGGGCGCCGCAGGAGTACAAAGAGTCGCAGAAGGCGATTCGCCGGCAGGATGCCTATGAAAAGGCGAGCGGAAAAGCCGTTTATACCCGGGATATCGCGCTGCCCGGCATGCTGTACGCGAAGATTCTGACTTCTCCGTACGCCCATGCAAAAATCGTCCGCATGGATACGGGCAGAGCGGAAGCGCTGCCGGGCGTGAGAGACGTGCTGAAATATTCGGATCCGGATATTGCCCACGACCACGGGACTGGGGCATGGTACGAAATCTCCGGCAGCTACGACCTTCTGACGCTCCCGGGGACCGGCGATTTTTACAATCACCCTATGGGCGCCGCCGTGGTCGCCGACAGCGAGGAGATCTGCGACCGGGCCCTGAGGCTGATAGAAATTGATTGGGAGGAGAGCCCGTTCATCCTGGATATGGAGGAGTCCGTGAAGCCGGACGCCGTCAAGGTCATGGCGGATGTCAACCGCGTGAAGGAAAGCGCCAGGGAGCCGAACACGGTGCTGGCCGAAGAGCAGGAAATCGGGGATGTCGAAAAGGGCTTCGCCGAAGCGGATACGGTCATCGAATACAAAATAACCCGCGAAATGACCTCTCCCGCCGGCGTGGAGCCGGCGGTCTGCGTCGCCCAGTGGCGGGGCGATTTTCTCGACATTTGGGCCCATCACCAGGATATCCCGCAATGGTTCCTGGTGCGGCCGTCCGAAGCGAGAGATGTGCCGCTCCGGCCCCTGGCCGAGTGGTCCAAGATAACGGTCACGATGCCCTTTCAGGGGGCGATGTTCGGCGGGTTTTCCTGGCTCGGATACTCGTCGTGCTTCACGCGCCTCGCGGTCATACTGGCGCGGCGGGCCAGCGGCAGGCCGGTGAAGCTTCTGTACGACGAAAGCAATCACTACACCCTGGGGGACGAGGCCGGAACCTACACCTGCAAAGTAGGCGCCAGGAAGGACGGAACCATTACGGCCTACGACTGGCACGTGGTGGGCCCGCGAAACGCGGCCGTTGAAAAAACCTACGAGTGCACAAAAATTTCCAACATCCGCGGCACAAACGAATGGGGCCTGATCAACAGGGGGCACCTGATCTGCATCCGGCACGGTTCCCACAGCTGCATCCCGCACAACGTCATGTTCGACAAAGTCGCGGCCGAGTTCGGGCTGGATCCGGTCGAAGTCGCGCTGCGCAACGACGGCTGCCGGGGGCGCGACTGGGACTGGATCACGCGCTACCAGCAGGAAAACGGTTTCCCCAGAAGGTGGAGCCTCAAGGAGGTTGTGGAAAAAGGCAAGGCTGCCATCGGCTGGGACGGGAAACGGCATCCGCCCGCAGCGCGGAGGCTTGCCAACGGGAAGATGCACGGCATGGGATTCATGTCGATCAACGAGTGGACCTGGCAGGCGCCCGAGCCCGCAATGTCCTTCGCCTGCCTGATGCTGCGAAACGGCATCGTCGCCATCGTCGGCGTGCGCAGCGACATAGGGTCGGACACCGAATCGGGGGCGCGCCACGTCGTGGCTTCCGAGCTCGGCCTGAGATATGAGGACACCGTGGTGCTCGAGCGGCGTTCGGACAACAGCAGCTTCTACATGTGGCAGCCGGGCGGCTCCTTTTCAACCGCCTACATTAATACGCAGCTGGCGCTGGCCGCCAGGGAACTGAAAAAGAAACTTCTGGAATATGCCGTGAAACCGACCCCGGCCTACAACTCCAGCCACTTTTTTTACAACCCGGGGCCCGCGGCATTCCCCGGCTGCAAACCCGGGGATCTCGATATCAGGGACAGCTATGTTTTTGAGAAGGCGAATCCGGCCAGCAGGAAAAGCGTCCGCGAAGTGGCGGATATCTTCTGGGATGCGGATCCCGCAATCACGCACCCGGTTGTGGGCAGAGTCGATTCGCTGACCGCGGACGGCAAACCCGATCCCACGCTGTACGTCATGGGCCGGCAGGCGCATTTCATCGAGGTCGAAGTGGACACGGAAACCGGCGTCGTCGATGTGAAGAACATCGTCGTCGTCAACGACGTCGGGCATCTGTTCAATCCCCGGGGGGCCGCGGCGCAGCAGTACGGCGGCGCGGTCATGGGGCTGGGCCGGAGCCTGACCGAAGAGCATGCGTGGTGCCCCTCGACCGGGGTCGCCCTGAACTACGACATGATCGACTACCGCATCGGCACCATGAACGACTACCCCTCCTCCACGTGCCTGATCAACGAAAGCCACCTCGGTTATGCCGCCTTCGGGGCTTACGGGATTGCGGAAAATATCGGCGCGGCCATGGCCGGCATCGCGACTTCGGCGATATACAATGCGACGGGAAAATGGGTCCTCCACCATCCCGCAACCCCGGAGAGGGTCCTGAGGGCGCTTGGGAAAATATAAACGCAGAAGTAAGAAGCCGGCCCGGCCGGAGGCCGGAGGCCGGATTGAACAATCTGTGACTCCGTAGCACGTGCAACGGGGCAGTTTGCTTTTGACGTGAAACGTTTAACGTGCGGTGCGCAACGTGCATTGATTTGGGTATTTCTACCAATAAAACCCTGCGTGTAACCGCCTAACGGCGTTTGGGTGTTTCCCTGCATTGTATCGCCGGTTGATTTCGGGCTTAATAGGGAACCGTGGCGGGGATGATTCCGCGATTCGAACATCTTCGGGATTGTGTCCGGGCAGGAGGCGACCCCGGTAATGTTGGGAATTCAAGGGTCGTCCTTGCCCGCCGCGGATACCATCCGGCGCTTGGCGTTTGAACCCGAAAACGGGGATCATGCGCTCAGCAAAAGGTGGGACGCCCTTGATCGCCGGTCCCCGAATCGGGCAGTATCCGCCCGCCACCGCTCCACAAACGGACTGCATTCAGGAAGATCTCCGGTCCCGCAGGCTGAAACCTTATCGTTTTATAAGTCAAACTAATAAAAAGGCGTTTGTTTCAAGTTTTAGCCGGCAACGGCCGAAATGCATCTTCGGAGCGAGGCCGGAGGGACCGCTTCGGTCCTTAAGCCAATGGGATTGCGCGCGGTCGGCATCCGGCCTGCATTGACGACCGTCCGCGCCTTTTTCCTCCGGGAACGCGTGGTGCGGAAATAGCGGAATCCGCTTGATGCAATATTGTATATGGAGCTTGCCCCGCAGGCGGAACGGCGCGAACGCAAACGGAAATATTTCTTCATTTTTCGGGAATATATGTGTTGCGGCTCCCAGTAATGTAAGCGTAGATTATGGTGCAATATTACGGGGAGGAATCGGAATGGCCGAATCCAAGAAATCCAAAGAACCTCGGGGAAAAGTTTTCATCAATTCGGAGTTGTGCAAGGGGTGCGGGTTCTGCATTGAGTTCTGCCCCACCAATGTTCTGGAATTTTCGAACACGTTCAACTCCAAGGGCTATCATCCGCCCGCCGCGGCGAGACCCGAGAACTGCACGGGATGCGACCTGTGCGGAATTTACTGCCCTGATTTCGCCATTTTTGGAATTTTGATGAAAGCGGTTGCTTGAAAGGAGGCTCATTGAAAGCCGATCCCAAGGGAGTCATGACGGGAGCCCACTTCCTGGACGGGGACCACGCATGTTGCGAGGGTGCCCTTGCCGCCGGGTGCCGGTTCGTGGCGGGATACCCCATCACGCCGTCGACGGAAGTCGTGGAAAGAATCGCCGCCCGGTTTCCGGCGGTCGGGGGCATGTTCATTCAGATGGAGGACGAGATCGCCTCCTCCATCGCGATTCAGGGCGCGGTCTGGGCGGGGGCGAAAGCCATGACCGTCACTTCGGGGCCCGGATTTTCCCTCATGATGGAGCATATCGGGCTGGCCGCGATGTTGGAAACGCCCTGTGTTTTTGTGAACGTGCAGCGCGGGGGGCCTTCCACCGGCCTGCCCACGCTGCCGGGCCAGGCGGATATGATGCAGGCTCGGTGGGGCAGCCACGGGGATTACGAAGTCATCGCTTTCTGCCCCAATTCCCCTCAGGAATGCTTCGACCTCACGATCGAGGCCTTCAATATGGCGGAGATTTACCGCGTGCCCGTGATGCTGATGCTCGACGAATGCGTCGGGCACATGACGGAAAAGGTCGTTATTCCCGAAGCCGATGCGATCGAGATCGCGGAGCGCCGGTTCACCGGCGCCAAGCCCGGGGAATACCTGCCCTACGAAACCAACGGGAACTGGGTTCCCCCGATGGTGAAGGCGGGCGACGGCCATTATTTCCATATGACCGGTTTGACCCACGATGAAAGGGGCTACCCGGTGATGAACGCGGAGGCCCAGGAGAAATGCGTGCACCGGATCGTGAACAAGATAAGGGAGAACGCCGATGCCATTGTCCGCCTGCGGGAGGCGGAAATCGAGGATGCGGACGTGGTGGTCGTTTCCTACGGGATAACATCCAGAGTCGCCCTCAAAGCCATTTCAATGGCTCAAGCGGAAGGAATCAAGGTGGGGCATATGCGCCTCGTCACCGCCTGGCCCTTCCCCGAAAACCGGATCCGCCGGCTGGCCGACCAGGGAAAGGCTTTTGTCATGCCGGAACTCAACTACGGCCAGATGTACCTGGAGCTCGAGCGCGTCGTGCAAGGCAGAACCCGGTCGCTCCTGGTGCCCCATGGGGGCGGGACCGTGCACGATCCCGAGGTGATATACCGCAAAATAAAGGAAGCCGTCCAGTAGAAGCGGAATAAGGAGAAAAAAGCGTGGAACCAAAGAATCCGGTTGTGGATTACCTCAGGATGGATCGCATCCCTCATATCTGGTGTCCCGGCTGCGGGCTGGGCACCGTGGTGAACTGTTTTGTGCGTGCGATTAAAACCTGCGATATTCCGAGGGATCTCATCAGCGTCGTATCGGGGATCGGCTGCACCGGCCGGATGGCAGGATACCTGAAGCTGGACAGCTTCCATACCACGCACGGACGCCCGATCCCCTTTGCAACCGGGCTCAAGCTGGCCAATCCCAAACTGAAAGTGATCGTGTGCAGCGGAGACGGAGATCTTTTCTCCATAGGGGGCAATCATTTCATTCACGCCGCCCGGCGCAACACGGACATGACGATCATCTGCGTCAATAACTTTACCTACGGCATGACGGGGGGGCAGGTCACTCCCACCACCCCGATCGAGGCAATTGCATCCACGACGCCCTATGGGAATACCGAGGAACCGTTCAATCTGTCGCACCTGGCGGAATCGGCCGGCGCCGTTTACGTGGCGCGCTGGACCACGTTCCACGTGCGGCAGTTGATCAAGTCCATCAAGGAAGCCGTCCAGAAATCGGGATTCAGCTTCGTGGAAATCATCAGCCCCTGCCCGACCCTTTACGGAAGAAGGAACAAGCTGGGCGACGGACTGGAGATGATGCGGGCTTTCAAGGAAAAAAGCACGGTCCGCAACGGCGCGGATACCCGAGAGGTCGGGCTGGACTTCAAGGGCGGCATCGTGTGCGGAAAGTTCATCGACCGCGAAAGGCCCACCTATCTCGAAAGGTACAACGAGAGGATGACGGCTCGGCTGGGAGCCTCCTACAAACCATACGAAGGAGTACTATGAGCGCGACCGAGATCAAATTCAGCGGATTCGGCGGCCAGGGCGTCATACTTGCCGGAATCATTTTCGGGCGCGCCGCCAGCATTTACGACAACAAGTTCGCCACGCTGACGCAGAGTTTCGGCCCGGAAGCCCGCGGCAGCGCATGCAGCGCCCAGCTGATCGTGTCCGAAGACCAGGTTCTGTACCCCTATGTGACGCGGCCGCAGATCCTGATGGCCATGTCGCAGGAGGCCTTCAACAAGTTCCTTCCGGAGACGACCGACGACGCCACCGTCATCATCGAGGAGGAGCTCGTCAAGGCTACGGGGCTGAAGCCGGGCATGAAGCTGTACGGGATCCCGGCGACGCGCATTGCTGAGGAGCTGGGGCGCAAGATGATCCTGAACATCGTCATGGTGGGCTTCTTCACCGCGGTTACCGGCCTGGTCGGCTACGAATCCGCCAGGGAAGCGGTAAAAGATTCCGTCCCGCAGGGCACCGAAGTCATGAACCTCAAGGCCTTCGACCGGGGCTACCAGTACGGGAAAGAACTGAAATAAAACCGTTGAGCGTGGGCATGTTGCAAGGTTCAATCTGCAACGATATTTTGCCCTATTCCACTTCGCGCCAGGCATTCAGGAGCGGGAAATAGAGAGCCGTACGTACGGGCCTGTTTTCCACCGAACCGAAAAGTAATCGATATCTCGCCAATTGTTCTCGGTAACGTTCGCACTCGTTGTCCAAAAACGCCTCGATTCCGGCGCCTTCGTGCAGACTGGATTTGTAGTCGACGATCCAGCGCGTGCCCTGGTCGTCAACGAAAGTCCGGTCTATACGGACGTTCACGATCCGGCCTTCGAGGACTCCGCTCATTGAGTACTCGCATGCGGAATTTTCGCGCTTATCCAGGAGCCATTTCCCGCGTTCAGCCTTTATTGCCTGCAGCAGCGCGGTTTCAACCCGGTTTGCGGCTCCATTCAATTCATCCGACGGCACCCCCAGGGATGCGAGAGCCGATACAAAGGACGGCCTGCTTCTCCGAATCCTGTACGCATCCCACTGAGATGCCCCATCATTCGCTATCTGCCTCAGCGCCTGGTGCATCACGGTGCCTATGTGCCTCAGCGTGTCGCCGACCCAGTGAAAACTCACGGCGCTTTCCCCGGCGTCGGCGGAAACCGGTTCGGTCGCCCATGGAACGCTTGCGGGCAGATCCGGCAAATCCCAATCCGGTGAAAGCCGGCGTAGCACCTGGGGCGGGCGTCTTTTCTCGGGCGGCTCGTGCTCGAGCGGTGGTTTCCATTCGGCAAGAGCTGCCTGAAATGCCGTTGCGGCAACCGCCCACATGCATCTCAGAAGGGAGCCGGATGCCGGCTTCTTCAATTCAAATCCGTCATCCTTTAGGCCGTATCCGGTATGTCCGAAGAGGTGCAGCTCCGATTTGGCCCTCGTCGCGGCGACGTAGAGCAGCCGTCCCGATTCATGCTCGGATTTAAAGGAATCCACACGCTTCAGGTACATGTATGTTTTGTCTTCCTCTGCGCCGGTCGCGTGAATGGGTGCAAGCAGAAGGTCCGTTTCCTCGTTGAGGCGGGGCCGCTGTAGCCACAGCATCAGGCGTGATTCCTCGGCCTTTGGGGGACGGCCCAATCCGGGCACGATCACCACATCGAATTCCAGACCCTTGGCCTTGTGGATGGACATGATCTGCAAGGAGTCGTCCGCTTCGGAATCGGGCCGGGCGAAAAGCTCCCGGATGCGCCGCTCGAACGCGACCGGATCGATGATCCCGCCGTCATCCATAGCATCGAGAAGGTTGAAAAAGGCCTCGGCATTCTCCGCTTCGGCGGCCTTTTCCGTACACGCCGGCCCACCCAGGGCATGCCAAGCATTCTCGACCCGGGAGCGCAGCGAAACGGGCCTATTCTCCAAAGCGGTTTCAAGCACCAAACGGATACGGGCAAGCCGCCTGCGGCCGGCGTCGGCCAGCAGCCGGACCCTGGATTCGTCTCTCGCGAGATCCAGGATTGCCGACTCGGGATCATCCCCGGCGAGGGTGTGCAACTCCTCCAATGTCAACCCGCACCAGGGCGCGCGCAGGAGGGCAAGCCAGGCCACACGATCGGCCGGGTGCAGCATGGCGCGGGTCAATGCGGTAAGATCCCGCACGACTGCAACCTCAGCCAGAGGGTCGATCTCGACAGCCCTGAATCTCAGACCCGCGTTGCGCAAAGCCGGAAGTATCGAGGTCAAATGGGTTCGGGCCCGAACCAGGATGGCGACTTTTTTGCCCTTTCCCCGGGCGGAGCGGACGGTTTCCACCACCCGGGCGGCTTCCGCTTCGTCATCGCGGCCGATATATGGGTGTAAAGTGACGGCAGAATATGACTCCGGGCCGTGAACCGGATCCGAAGCGCAAAACGGTATGGCCCCGGTCGTGATGTTCTCCCCTTCCGGCATGACGCCGAGGAAAGAATTGTTCACCCAGTCGACGATGCCTTTGTCCGATCTGAAATTAGCGGAAAGCCGGATCGACTCCATGGCGATGTCGCCCATGCCTTCACGGCAGGTTTTTGGGAAAAGGCCGACCTCCGCCTCGCGAAATCGGTAAATGGACTGCATGGGGTCGCCAACGGCAAAAATCGTTCGCCCGTCCCCGCTTCTCCACTTGGAGGTAAGCGCTTCCAGGAAGGAGTACTGACTGATGGAGGTATCCTGAAACTCATCCACCAGAATGTGTTCTATCCGGCGGTCAATGCCGAGGTCGGGGGTGGAAGGTTCGCCGGAATCATCCATGGATCGTCGGGCCGCCATTGAGACTTCGATAAAATCCGCCGCATTCCGCGCCCGAAAAACGTCTCTCAGCTTCTCCACCGCGACCGGCAGGATGTTCACCATCGATCCCAGGAGTTTCCACTGAGTTTCGGAAAACTGCATATCCGGGAGGTAGCGAAGTTCGTCCAGTGAAGAGCGCAAAGCCTTGTTTTCGGCCAGGTCCGCAATCAATCGAGCGTATCGTCGCTTCAGCGGTTTGTCGTCGGCAGGGAAACCGTTGTTCGCGTTGACGGACTTGCGCCAGGTCCCTTTCTGTGTGAGGAGTGTATCCATTATGCCCAGCCAGGCGTCGAGTTCGTCCGGACCCGGCAGCTCGATTAGATCGACGCAGGCCCTGGCCGGCCCCTCCCGGTTGTCTCTCACAAGGTTAACCCCTGCGGCAGCGGTTATAAAGACAATCTCCGCAGCCTTGTCTTTGGGAACGGCTTTCAGGATATCCGCGACGGCATCCCGCGCGACATTGCGCAGGGTGCGCCCCAACGCGGCCCTGCTGTTGTTGAAGTCTGCCGAGGCAATGTGACCAAGCCACTGGTCTCTCCCGGCCAGCATGCCCGCTATCAATTGTTCCAAAGCCTGGAAATTGTTATCGACGTGGGAAAGAAGCGCCCCGACATCAGCCGACCAATCGTCGGCCTCGACGAGCCCGACGGTTGAACGCGCCGCCTCCCGGTACAGCTCTTCCGCGTCCTCGATAATCTGCGGCATTCCCCCCAGCCGGGAAAGCCACGGCATCCGGCGCACCAGCGAGGCGCAAAGCGAATCGATCGTCTGTATCCGGAGCCTGCCGGGATTATTCCTTAAATCCCACCCCCGGGCATTGCTTTGTTCTCGCACCCTGCAGGCCAGATCCCAAGTGCGGGCTTTGTGCGGCTCCGCCGGGCATTCTTTATCCGAATTTAAGAGCGCCGTAACGACACGCCGGCGCATTTCCCCCGCAGCCTTGCGGGTAAAAGTAATCGCCACCACTGCTTCGGGTTTGTTTACGATGCCCAGCAAAGCCAGATATCGCTGTATGAGAAGCTCTGTCTTCCCCGAACCGGCAGGAGACTGAACGATGAACGACCTGCCCGGATCAAGAGCCCGTTCTCTCTGTGCGCTGTCGGGAATTTTCATCGGTCGGCTTCCTCTTCGTTCGGTGCATTCAGCCCGGATATGCGGCAAAGACAGGCCAGGTCGCAATAGCGGCACTGTTTCGCCGTGTCTTTCGGGTCTACTTGAGCGTGTCCCGCCTTGAAATCCGATCCGATCTTTTCCAATACGCTGCGCCACTGGCGAATCCTTGCCGCCAGATCCACCGGATCACACCCCTTCATGGACAAATCACCGTTGACGAGACCGAGAAAACGCATATCCCCGGTCCTGACACGGGCAAACAGAACCCCCGCCAGGGGCTTTTCATGAATCGTGCTGTACAGCGGCAGCTGCGGTTCGTCCGGCCGGTCCGAGTCCCAGGATCTTGGACTCGTTACCCCGGTCTTGTAATCAATAATCACTTCTCTTCCATCGGCCAACCGGTCCACACGGTCCATCTTGACTTTGAAGCGGATGCCGCCGACTTCCGCAAATTTTTCCTCCTCAGGTTTAAGGACCTCGAAAGCCTGCGGACGGTTTCTGTCAATTTCCATCCAGTCGGCGGCTAATTTCCGCAGCCTTTCTTTTTCCAGCGCGGCAAACCTTTCGGGAAGAGCGCTTCCCCGATTCCGTTCGAGGCGGGTCATTGCAATATCAACGGATTTATCGATGATTTCGGTCAGATTCCGGCTGGAGCTGAGGGCCGCGTGTGTTTTTAGATGTTTCCACACTTCTTCGAGAACGGTGTGCGCGAGCGTGCCGCGCTCCCTGGGGTCCAGTCCGGGTGCCGGGAATTCAAGGGCTTCCGCACCCAGCCTGAGTTGGGCAAACGCACGGAACGGACAACCGGACTGGTACTGGAAAACCCTGGTTCCACCCCGTTGCCAGGCCGCATCTCCCAGGGGTGGGGCCATTTCGTCCACGAAGGTTTCGATTTTTCCCGATTTCCCGATTGCTTCCGTCACCGAGGGGCCGCTCCAAAGATTCAGGTCGCAGGCCTCGATGCGCGGGATGCCCGCAATCAGGGGGCTGGCGTCCAGTTCGCGGTCCTCCGTCGTTTCGGGATAGCTTACAACCACGCCGGCGCCGCTTGACAGAAGGCGTTTGGTTATCATGGCGGCGAATTCCAGCTCTCTTTCCGGCGAACTCCTCGGGATCCCCTTTTCCCGTTGAAGCGTGATCGGGAGGAAGGGATTCGGGTTGCAGGGCTCCGGCCAGGCTTCATCGTGGAGACCTGCAATCCAAAGATGGTCGAAGTAAAGCCCGGAGGCCTCGAGCATTCCGAGAACCTGCACGGGCGCGTCACCGGTTTCCGGCTGGAACATAATGCGTCCGGCGATGCGTTTGAGCGCAGAGACGGCCTCCCCTCGCGTCATCTTTTCCCCGGTCAAGCCGGCAGAGGCAAAGTTCGACAGAAGCTCGTTCCAGGACTGCATCGTTTGAAATTCAGTACTGCCGAGCGGGCGTTCGCCGGGCCACCCAAAGGCCTCGAGGATGGAGGAAAATGTGCGACTCCACGACACCGCCGTTTGAAGCGACGGCGATTTGCCGGTCGCCTCCAGCCACTTTTCTAGAATTTGCCCCAGCAGCGGGCAGGCGCAGTCGCTCCGCCTGCACAGCCGGAGCAGGTTGGATGCCTGCACCCGGTTCCCGCAATTCTGCCGGAGGCGCTTGTCGAGCAAAGCCCTGCCGGTGTGTTCCGTATCCGCACCAAGCAGGTACGGGCTGCGAATGAGATTGCCGGTTTCATTCCACTCATTCTCGCCCGGAGAAAAGCTCAGAAGAGCGAGCGCGCTTTTAATCATGGGATAGGACGAGAGAGCGTTGCCGGCGGAAATATTGACCAGTTCGGACGGCTGGATTCCGCCCGGCAATTGTGCAGCCGGTTCAAGGATTGCGCGGAAAATCCTTTCCACCCGGTTTCTTCGCGAAGCCAGTCCGGCAACGACAACGCCGATTCTTCCCCGCACCCCCGATTCGAGCAGGGCCCGCCCCCATCGCGCGGCCGCTTCAATTTCCCGCTCAGGATCAGGAAAGGGGACGCAAACCGCGCCGGCATTGGTTTCCGGCGTTTCAACATCGAGCCTTTTAACGCTGCAGCCAGCTACTGAAGCCGCTTCAAGAAAATCCCGCTGTTGGGGCGTCAGTTCGTCGAAGCCGGTTAAAAGGACGCCGCCGGGCGGCTGCAGCTGGGTTATTGCATCGCGCAGAACATCGGCAACCCGGGCCTGCTCCAGCCAGCCGCCGCTGTTACAAGAAGAAAGGAAGCGGTCGGCCCAGTCGGCAAAAACACGGGAATCTTCGTTTCCCAGGCTCTCAACCTGCGACACGCCCAGCCGCCATTGGCAGGCGAGGCGCCAGGCCTCCTGGGCGACCGACGCGGCGCTGTAAGGTTGCAGCAACTCGCGGGCTGCGGGAGAGTTTCCGATGACGCGCTCCCATAGTGTCTGTTCCTGCCAGCTGCTTAATAGTGTCCGCGGATTTTCGCTTTTATAAAGCAGCTGCTGCCACAAATCGGCCATCCAGTCCGACCAGGTCCTTATTTGGGGGGATTCCCATGCGCTCAATCCCTTTGCCTGCTGCAATGTGCCGTACTCCCGGCCAAGAGCGCGGGCGAGGCGCCGCGTCGCCGTTATGACCGTTTCCCCCTTTTGAAGGGCGCTCAATATTTCTCCCTGCATGCGGAATTCCTTAGCAGTTGCAAATTAACAATAGATATTACAAGATCAGTGGCGCAGTTTTAACATTCAAAATTCACACGTTCGAACCTTCAACGACACTTTGGATAATTCGGGCTGCGGCAAATGATCATGTTTGATGAAAGCGAAATCACGCAACTGAGGACACTGTTTCAAAGATTCACGAATACGGTTGAATTATCTCTATGCGGGACGGCCGACAATGCCTTCGGCCGCAAGCTGGAAAGCTGCGTTGCCATTGTAAGCGGCATTTCGGGCGGGAAGTGTGTCGCCGTCGAGGATTCTTCGGATACGGCACCGCCTGTGATTCCCTGTTTTAAAATAGGCGTCGGGGGGCGTTCGAATATCGCATACGCGGCCCTGCCCGTGGGGCACCAGTTCCCCCCGTTTGTGAAGATCCTCGAGGCGCTCGGCACCGCCGCACAGCCCGTACTGCAAGACGAAGCTTTGCCGGATGCATCGCGGGCCGAGCTGCTGATTCTTATCTCCGACAGCTGCCCCCGATGCCCGCTGGCGGTGGAAGCCGCCGGAACGGTCGCCTGCGCGGATCCTTCGGTTCTGGCCTCTGTCGCGGACGTCATGCAGTTTCAGGGATTCGTGAAGGAGTACAAAATCCAGTCGGTTCCCGCGACGGTGCTGGACCGTAAAATCGTACTGATCGGGGCCTTGGCCGCCGGGCGCATAAAGGAACTGGTTGAAAGCCGGGGGACTCCGGGATTCGAGAGGGAGCGGGTCCGGTCCCTGATAGAAAGGCAGGCGATCGCGGAGGCGGCCGGAAGCCTCGGAGGCGATGCAGGGCGCGCCGCTGTCCTGGATCTTTTGAAGGATGTCGAATTTTCCAAGCGGCTCAGCGCCCTCGTGGTCGTCGAGAAGGCGCTCGCGCAAAACCCGGATTCGGTCCGGGCCATGGTGCCGTCGCTCCTTCCCATGCTGTCGCACGGCGACGCCCGCATCCGCGGGGATATCGCCGACCTGCTGGGCAAGATCGGCGATCCGGGGGTGATCCCACGGCTCGAACCCCTGACGCGGGATCCCGATCCCGACGTGGCCGAAGCCGCCGCCGACGCCATCGCGGAGCTGCAGGGCTGAAAAACGGGGACAAATATTTTTTTCTTACAGAAAAGTATTATGTCCCCGTTTTTCCCAGTTTTCGCGCGGATGCCTGGGGCCGCCACTCCCCGCTCGCGGGTTCCGGGAAAACGACAAAGCGGCGGACGAGGAAGTTCGGGATCCAGACGGCAGCCGAGGCAAGAAGTTTTGCGATTGCCGGGCCGGAGTAGTTCAAAAAAATCCCCGTCAAAGCCAGGTCCGGACCGGATAGAACCGCAACCGCTGCCAGGTATATCAGAATTTCCTTCGGGAAATCCCAGCGCGCCCGGTGCCGGAAAAGCACCCGGATGCACAGAAAATAGTTCAGGCAGGCGGCGGCGAAGAAAGCGGCCGGCGCTGAGGCTGCAGGTCCGGCGCCGGCCGAAAGCAGTTCCAGGAACACGAAGAGATTCAGTATCGCCGCCGGCCCCCCGACGAACAGGTACAGGAAAAACTGCACCGGCAGGGGAGCGTGGTGGCTGTTGTATTTCAGGATGCAGTAGAGGGCGCGCAGGCCGTCCCTGAAGCCGATCTTTTTCCCCTCCCGGTAGGTCCGCCCGTAATAGGAAACGCCGGTTTCGAAAATCCGGACGCGCAGGTGCGCGATTTTGGCGATGATTTCGGGTTCGAAGCCGAACCGGTTTTCGCGGATTTGGATTTTGTCGAGAACGTCGCGCCGGAACACCTTGTAGCAGGTTTCCATGTCGGTCAGGTTGAGGTCGGAGAATACGTTCGACAGGAAGGTCAAAAACCTGTTGCCCACGTAATGCCAGAAATAGAGGACCCGGTGCATCCCGGTGGAGAGGAACCTGGATCCGATCACCACGTCCGCCCGGCCCTGGATCAGGGGAGCCAGCATCTTTTTCAGATCCTCCGGGTCGTACTCGAGATCCGCGTCCTGAACGGCGACAAAGTCTCCGGTCGCCCGGCCGAAGCCGGTGCGCAGCGCGGCTCCTTTCCCCCTGTTCCGGGAATGCCGCACGGCCCGGACCTGGGGGTATTCTCCCTCGAGCTCGAGCGCGACGGCGTGGCTTCGGTCCGTGGAACAGTCGTCCACGATTACGATGTCCACGCCGAGGTTTTCATCCTGAATCCCGAGAACCGCCTCCACGCATTCCCTCAGGGTGCGCTCCTCGTTGTAGCATGGAATGACCACGCTGAGAGTCGCCGGGCTCTCGAACGGATTCCCTGTGCCGGCCAACCGCGAACCTCCGATTCCTGATGCGCCGGGCACGTCCCGTAGCCCGCGCTCTGACTGGGAAGCCCTTATCCGGGATTTATGCCGCCGCAATTCTTTACCAATATCTCATATCGGGGCCGGATGCCATACTTTTCTCTTCGCACGGCGCATCCGCCTGAAGCGGTATTGAGGCAATGAGGACCTTGCCGCAGGAAAATGGTAGTATTCTGTGGGCCCGCGGAGACGCACCCGCCCGCCGACGCGGGCCGGATTCGAAGGAGAAGGTTTTGTTGAAGGACGGTTATAAAAAGCGAGATTTCTGGCTCAGCCTGCTGGCGCTGTTTTTCGCCTTTTTAAGCCACACGCTGTTCTACCTCTTCCCCCTTTTCCTGGAGCAGTTCCAGCCGTCGAAGACCCGGGTGGGATTGATTATGGGCGTCTACAGCCTGACCGCCATCCTGATCCGGCCCTTCTTCGGCCGCATCATCGACGAGTGGGGCCCGAAAAGGCTGACGGTCTACAGCCTCGCCGCCATGTTCGTCTTCGTGCCGTGGTTCCACCTGGTGCACAGCGCCGGGTTATTCGCATTCCTGCTGCGGGCCCTGATGGGGGCGGGCTGGGGAATCTGTATGGTCGCCATCATGGCGCTGTGCTCCGACCTGGCTCCCAGGGACCGGCTGGCGTATTCCCTCGGAGTGATCGGAGCCTCCGGGATCGTGGCCGGAGCCATCGGGCCGGTTTTCGGCGAGGAGGTCGTCCGTTATGCGGGCTTCCCGGGCCTTTTCAACACCAGCCTCGTGTTTCTGGCGGTCGCGGCCGCCTGCGTGTGGGCCATCCGGGAGCCGTCCCGGGCAGGCAGAAAAAGCGGGCTGCCCACAATCCTCCTTCTTCGCAAATACCCCCTGATAACGCTGGCCATTATTGCCTTGATGATGGTGATTCACGGCGCCGCTCGAGGGTCGGTGATCAACTTTATCGTCCTTTTCGGGAAAAGCGCCGGTTTCGACCGCGTGGCGCCGTTTTTCCTCACTTTTTCCGCGGCGGCCGTGCTGACGCGGCTGGGCATCGGGGATGTTTCCGACCGCTACGGCCGCATGAGGGTCATCCTGCCGTCGGCGTTGCTGATCGGCGGCAACCTGTTCTGGATCGCGGGGATGCAAAGCTACACGAGCTTCGTCGTCTGCGGATTTGTAGCCGGACTGGGGCAGGGTCTGATCTTTCCCGCCCTCAGCGCCTACCTGATCGATTTCCTCGGCCACGAACACAAGGCCTTCGCGCTCGGCCTGTACATGTCCCTGTTCGACGCCGGGATGGGGCTGGGCTCCCCCCTGTTCGGCTGGATTTCCGATACGGCCGGATACCGCACGATGTACGTCGTCGCCGGGATGCTGCTTATCGTCTATACCGTCATTTTCGCTTTCAAGTCCCCGGCGGTTTCCACAAAAAAGTAAAATGACCTATTCAATTTTCATGCACTTGGGTGCATCGGGTTGCATGAATGAATGTGGCGAAACTAATGCAATCAAATATCGTAATCCCGGGGCTTCCTTGGAAGTGCGGCAGCTTGCTGCCGCCTTGTTTGAGTTGATGATGACCTGCTCCCAATCAGCGTGCAATGCAGGGGCATAAACGAAGCCTGGGAATCGATACGCGCTAAAAAGACGCATCCAGTTCTTTCAGGGCTTCCGCATAGGGAAGAACCAGTACCCCGTTTTCCAACAACTGCCTTCGCATGCCCGTGTAGACTATCCACTTGCGGACCGGCTTGTAGTCGCCGACGGTTTCGGCAAGGGAAAACAAACCGCGGCTGTCGGCGGGAGACACGTTGCGTCCTGATTCGATCTCCACACCCAGGATATCGTCCTGTCGCTCCACTAGCAGATCCACCTCTGCGCCCCTTTCGGTGCGATAGCTCGAAAGGCGCCAGTCTTTGCGAAGCGCGCGATTTATATAGATAACCTGCAGCGTCAACCACTGCTTGAATGCCGGACCTTTCTGTTCAAGCGTGATCGGCCGGCGGTGAATTCCGAGAATTGCATTGCGGACTCCGATATCGAAGAAAAGAAATTTGTCCCGTTGTGCGATGCGTCGGGTAATTTTCCGGCGGGGAGAGAATGCGGGCAAACGGAAGATAAGCAGCGTGTCTTCCAGCAACGTTGTGTATCGACGTACGGTCTCCTTCGGAATCTCGGTTTCGTACAATCAGATGTGCCGCTACCGGTTATTTGCAACATGGAAGATTTTCGCCGGACGGACAAAATACCCAACATATTGGGTCCTTCTTTCTTTCACACGCAACTTATTGTTGATTTCGACTGGCGGACCTGATAGCATTCGGTAACAATTCAGAGTGATCTTCACTGCACTGAGCTTCCTTAAAAGGGGGGCTTGCCTATGCGAACCATTGCAGTAGTGAATCAAAAAGGCGGCTGTGGAAAGACGGTCACGGCCATCAACATCTCGGCTTTTCTGGCCAGGCGACAACGCAAAGTCCTTCTCATCGACATGGATCCCCAGGGGCACGCCACCCTGGGGCTGCAGACCGATCCTGTCCATCCGGCCGGGACCATAAGCGAAGTCCTGCTTAGAGAATCGAAGGAGGAAAGTCCGGGCCTGCGGGATGTCCGGCGCACGGTATTGCCGGGGCTCGATCTGGTCCCCGCCGACATTGTGCTCAGCGGGGTTCCTGAAAGGCTCTCGGCAGTTTCCGGGCGGGAATACAGGCTGGCGCAAGCGCTTGCCGAAGTGCGCGGCATGTATCATTACGTAATTGTGGACTGCCCTCCCGGCGTCGGCCTGCTGACCTTCAATGCGCTCATTGCCTGCTCGGAAACGATCATTCCCGTGGACCCGAGCTTTTTCTCCCTGCACGGAGTCGGAAAGCTGATGGAGACCCTCGATGTGCTGGCGCGCCGGGCGGATCACGACATGGAATCCCGAGCCCTGATAACGCTCTATACGGGCCGCGCCGATTTTTTCAGGGAGGTTGTGGCCGACATCCGCAAGCACCTGCCCGGCAGGGTCTTCGACACGGTTGTCCGCTTCAGCGTCAAACTCGCGGAGGCGGCAAGCCACGGCCTTCCCATAGTGGAATACTGCAAACACTGCGCCGGCTTCGAGGACTACGGGATGGTCACGGCCGAAATTCTCCGGCAGGAGGAACGCCGGCCCGTGCTCTCCGGCAGCATCGGGGACGCGGATCAATCCGCGGGTTTCGAACCTGAAGCGGCGGATGTTCCCGCGGCGTCCGCGCCGGTTTTGACGGAAGAGGGTGTCCTGTTCACACTTGAGGCGCCCGCGGCGGAGCGCGTCCAGATAGCTGGGGATTTCAACTCCTGGGAGCCGGCGGGCGGCGAAATGGAGTTCAGCAACGGCGTGTGGCGGGCCATGATTTCGCTCGTGCCCGGCAGGTACCGGTACCGCTATGTCGTGGACGGGGAATGGAGGGCGGACCCGTCGAATCCCGAGGTGGAGCGCAGTCCTTACGGGGAATACGACTCCGTGATTGACCTGAAATAAAGGATGTGGATACCTTGAGCCAGGACGAAAAGGAAGAGACGGAGCGACGGGACCACGCGCCCGCGCGCGCGGAAAGGCATCTGGCCAGGAGCCTGGAAGATGTGTCCCATCTGTTCCTTTCCAGAAGAAACGCCGGGGCCGGTTCCCCGGATCCGGCTCCCGGAAGCTCCACCGGGCGGATTCCCGCACATGACGGGGAGCCCGCTCTCTTCCTTTTGGAGGATCGGTCCCGGATCCCGGAGAAGGAAAGCCTGGTTTCGCTTCTCGACGCGCATGCGGGCGTTCTCGAAGACGGGCTCAGGGCAATCGACACGAACGTTCCCATGGATTGCGCCACTGCAGTAGACCTGGTCGCCGTGGACCGGTTCAACAAACTGTGCCTCGTCGATATCGACACATCGGGCGGGGACGCGCTGCTTCTGCGCGGGATCTGCCACTTCGACTGGTTCGTCCGCAATGTCGCCATCGTGGGGCGCATGTACCGCGACCGCGCCGTCGATTTTTCCGCCCATCCCCGGCTTCTTCTTGTCGCTCCGAAGTTTTCCGCGATGTTCCGGTGCGCGGCGCAGCGCATCGCCTGCACGCGCATCCAGTGTTACCTGTGCCGCGCGGCAGAGGGACCGGGCGGGACGGGCGTCCTGCTGACCCGGATTTGATGGGGTTGCACCTGTGGATTGCCGCAGTTGCAACCGGACTGAAAGGCGGAGCCTGCCGATTTTTTACGATATTTCTCTGGAAATGAAGGAAACGGGAGCTCGCGCTAAAATAAGCTTAAATTTTGGCGCGAGCCCCTAGGATTTTTATGATTGCTTGGAATGATATCTATATTATTCCGGCCGGCTCAGCGACTGGGCCTGGATGGCCGTGATGGCGACCGTGTTGACGATGTCTTCGACCAGGCAGCCCCGGCTGAGATCGTTGACGGGCTTTTTCAGCCCCTGCAGGATCGGTCCGACGGCGACGGCCCGGGCCGAGCGCTGCACGGCCTTGTAGGTGTTGTTTCCCGTGTTCAGGTCGGGGAATATGAAGACGGTGGCTTTGCCGCCCACCCGGGAGTTGGGCAATTTGGTTCTGGCAACGCCGGCATCGACGGCGGCGTCGTACTGCAGCGGGCCTTCGAGGACAAGGTCGGGCGCCAGCCGGTTGGCGATTTCCACCGCCCGGCGCACCTTGTCGACGTCGTCTCCCATGCCCGAGTCGCCCGTGGAATAGGAAAGCATGGCGACGACCGGTTCGATGCCGAACCTCTTCGCGGTTTCGGCGGAAGCGATGGCGATCTCCGCAAGCTGCTGCGGGTTCGGGTCCGGGTTGATGGCGCAGTCGCCGTAGACAAGCACCCGGTCTTCCAGGCACATGAAAAACACCGACGAAACGATCGAGTGCCCCGGCTGCGTCCGGATGATCTGCAGCGCGGGCCGGATCGTCATCGCCGTCGAGTGCGTGGCGCCCGCCACCATGCCGTCCGCCCGCCCCGTGTGCACCATCATGGTTCCGAAGACGGGAGGCTCCTGCACGATATCCCTGGCCGCGTCCAGGGCGACGCCTTTCCCTTTGCCGGAACGGGCCTGGTGATATATCTCCGCGAATTCCTCGATCCAGCCCGAGTCCTGCGGCGCGATGATCCGCGCCTGGGACAGGTCCAGGTCCAGCTGGCCGGCGCGGTTGCGAACGTCTTCCGGATTGCCCAGGAGCAGGATGTCGACGGCTTTCAGGCGCAGCAGGGCGTCGGTTGCTTTCAATATGCGCTCGTCGCCGCTTTCGGGCAGCACGATGGTTTTTTTGTCCCGGCGGGCGCGGTGGATGATTTCATACTTGAACATGGCCGGGCTCGTCAGCCTCGGCCTGCTGATGTAGGCTGCGTCCAGCAGCTTTTCCACATCCACGTGCGTTTCGAACAGCTGCCGGGCGATCTCGATTTCTCGGGTGTTTTCTGGCTCGATGCCCGGCTTCACCTTCGCCAGCTCCATAACGGTCTCATAGCTGTTCATGTTGGAGCGGATGATCGGAACCTTGGGGCCCGGCGCCTCCTGGATCAGCCTGAAGACGGGCTCGGAGATTTCCCCGTGGCCGGTCAGAATAATGCCGCCGGCATTCGGAGCCGTCGGGGCGGACAGCGCCGTCATGATCATGAACAGGACGTCGTGGCGGTCGAGGTGGGAAATCAAAAGCGCCTGGTTGTCCAGCAGCGGGATGATGGTGTCCAGAGCGCCGGAACAGACAATCGGCTTGGATACCTTGTTGTGCAGGTAATCCCGTCCGAAAAGAAGCGTGTCCCCGAAATGGGCCAGGATTTCGCTCATTCGCGGCGTCGACAGATTTACGTCGTAGGGTATGCACACCACCATCGGAACGGAAAATCTCACGAGCTGGGATTCCACCGCCCGGCGCAGTTCGTTCTCGGTGCCTGGAGCCGCCTTGTTGATGAATACGGCGATTATTTCGCATCCCCGGTTCTTGAAGCTTTCCACTTCGAGTTTCGCCTTGGAGCAGATTGCGCCGGAATCCCCCGAAGAGCCGTCAAGAACCAGAAGGACCGGTGTGTTCAGGTGGCGGATGATTTCGATATTCAGATTCTCTTCGGTCGAAGACGCCGCGGACAGGAAGTCCGTTCCTTCGCAGACGACGAAATCCACCTTCTCCTCGACCCGCTTGAAGGCGGCCAGGATCCGGTCGTAGAGGGCCTGGTCCCGGGAGTCGGCCATCAGGGACTCGGCTTCCGCGGCGTCCAGTCCGTACATTTCCTCTTCCGCCTGCTCCAGCCCGAAGACGTTCCGGATAAGGTGCGCGTCCCTGTCCGTAACGGTTTTTCCGGTTCCCTGCAGGCGATAGGGGCGTGCGACGGGGCGGAAAAAGCCCAGGTGCGTCGTCGTCTTCTGAAGGGCGCTCATGACTCCAAGGGAAACCAGAATCTTGCCGCTGTAGGGTTCCGCTGAAGCGATGTACAGACTGTTTGCCATTTTCCCTCTCTATGGATGTATCCTGCCGGCGTTTAGAATGCCCGCCCGGGGAATTTCTGAATTGCGGACGTGTGGATTTTACTTGCCGCCGACGGGGATAACAAGAGGAAGCCTTTAATTTCGGTGACTGTCACCCGAATGCATTCATTCGGTGCTGTAGGAGACTTCCATGCGGCGGATGGCGAGCGCGGCGATAGAGAGAAGGAACGCCGTCAGCAGGATCAGTCCCAGGATGGCGCCGATGCGCGAAGAAGGAGCCGCCGGCGCCACCAGAAGCCGCAGCAGCCCGGGCGCGCTGTCGTCCATCGGAACCGGTACAGGGCACAGCGACTGAAGATAGTGCAGCACGCTGAGTTTCTGGAGAAATTCCGGGAGAAAGCTGTTGATGCTCTCCCATCCCAGCAGCACGGCGGCCGGAATGATCGGGTTGCGCAGCAGCAGGCCGGCGGCCAGGAAAACGCTTCCGTACCCGACGCAGCCCATGACGGCGGCGGTCGCGTACCAAAACACATGCCGCATGCCAGCACCGTTGAGATACGACTGAACCTCGGCGGGATCGTGAAAGCCCATCAGAACCGCAAAGCACACAAGCGCGCCGCCGGTAAAAATCGCCACGGAAGCGATCAGCCCGGCGCCGTATTTCCCGAGCAGCAGCACTTCGCGCTTCGCAGGGGCGAGAAACCAGAAATGCAGGGTTCTGTCCAGGACCTCTCCTCTGAACAGGTTCATGAAGATGCCCAGGCAGCCGAAAAAGATCGCCAGCCGCAGATAGAAAAGCTGAAACACCCCGGCAAATATGGACCGGTCCTCTTCGAAATTCAGCAGAGGCTCGATATCTATCGAAGCCAGTTTCCCTTCGACAAATTGAAGATCCGCCCTCCGCTTCCCGTCGAAATAGCTCATGCGGCGATATCGCGTGATTTCATCCACCAGCCGCGCGCCTGTTAGGTTGACGACGGTTTCGAACCTCCGGTTGTCCGTACTGGCCTCAATGCTGAATGCGCCCGTATCCAGCTCCTTCGGTTTGCCCGCCGCGCTGGCGTGTTTGAGAACGATGCGGCTGACGGGTAAGGCTTCTCCAAGGTCCACCTGGAGATATTTGCTCCTTGCGCCGGAGCACCAGATATTCCGAGGATCGCCGTCGAAAGCCTTTTCCGGGCCCTCTCCGTCGCTGCAGGGCGCGCTGCCGGAGGCCGGGCGGCCCAGGGCCAGATTGACGCCGCTATTGCCGTAAACTTCAAACTCGCCAATCCGCGCGGAACGGTCCGCCGTGACCGTCGGCCGGATGACGTTCAACCGTATGTAACGGGCCGTCACCGCCGGCTCAATCCCATGAGTGGTGATTCCGGTCGCATCTTCCCTGTCCAGGATGCGCTGCCTGCGTTCCCAATCGTAGTCTACGGGCGCCTTGCCCAGGCGCTCGAGGACGGCTTCCTCCGTTTCGCCTTCCCGCAGACTGTCCAGCAGGGCCGGCCGCACCGTTTCCGTCGAGGAAAGCCGGACGCGCTGGAATTTTACCTGGGCAAAATGCCCCAGAAAGATGACCGTCGGGAACAGGGCGAGCCCATACACCCAGAATGCGCGTCTGGAGAAAAATGCGCGGCGCATCTCGATTCTTGCGATCGTCCGGGCCTGTTGCCACCATGAGAGCTGTTTCATTTCCGGTCTCTACTTTTCCTCCCCGATCAGGTATTCGTACAGGGCATCCACGTTCTCGTCGGCCGGGATGAGGCTGTCGATTTTGTATCCGCCGCCCGCGATGCGCCCGAGCGCCCGTGAAAAACGCTCCCGGTCCCGGGTCAGCACCAGCAGACCCATCCTGTCGTCGTTCAACCGGATCTCGGTGATGTGATCTTCCTCGAACAGTTGCGCCGCAACGCGGGAGGCGTCGCGGCAGCGCAGGATGAACTGGCTGGGATGTTCCTGTATCTCCTCCCGCACGTTGCGGATTCCGCCTTCGGCCACGATCATGCCGTTGGCGATCAGGATGACCTGGTCGCTGATAAGGTCCACCTCCTGGAGAACGTGGCTGGAAAGAATCACGTGCCGCCCCATGGCGGCCCATTCCCGTAAAAGGGCGATGGTTTCGGCGCGGACCAGCGGGTCCAGCCCGTTGAGAGGTTCGTCGAGGATGAGAATTTCCGGCTCGTGCGCGATTGCCTGCGCCAGGCGGACGCGCTGCCGCATCCCCTTGGAGTAGGCGGCCATCTTCCGGTGCGCCGCATCGGTGAGGCCCAGGCGGTCCAGGGCCGCCCATGCCTTTCTCTCGGCTTCGGAGCGGTCGTGCCCGAACAGCAGCAGGCCTGCGGTGAGAAAGCTGAGACCGGTCGACCAGCGGGGCGCCGCGTCGTACTGGGTCGCGTACCCGGTAATGCGCATCAGGCGTTCGGGTTCGCGGGGCGAAATGCCGCGCATCCGGATCGATCCCGCGTCGGGATGGATAAGGCCGGACATCAGGTTCATCAGGGTAGTCTTGCCCGAGCCGTTGGGACCCACCAGGCTGGTGATCCCGGGCGGGATTTCGACCGTGACCCGGTTTACGCCGAGCACCTCGCCGTAGAACTTTGAGACTTCCAGGAGCGCGACTTTGGATTCAGTCACCGGATCACCTCAACCGGACGCAGCCTGCGTTTGAGAACCAGGGCCAGCAGGATCATGGTTGCAGCCAGTATGCACAGGCACGCGAGCACGCCGGGCCCGGCCGGCGGTTCGATTTCCAGCATGGCGTACCAGATCCGCCGGGTCGCCCATGCGGGATTGACGATATTGCCCCAATCACTGCGAAAGACGAGTTTGATAATCCCCGATGCGCCGCTCAGGACAAAGAAAAATGCGAAAACGAGCCCCCCCGCGACAACCTTCATTCTCACATAGGCGGAACCGGCCAGCGCCACCAGGCTGACCAGCAGGATCCATAGGAGGAATCCTGCGAACAATCCCGCCCCTATCCTCCAGTTTTCCCGCAGCCACGGGGACCCGGCCATGGAGGACCGCATGGCGAACAGGATCAACCCGGGGACCCAGCTGACGACCGACAAAAGACCCGACAGAGTGGCCAGCCGCGAGAGCGCGTATTCCGTCCGGGTAATGGGTCGGCTGAAATACAGGGGCAGGGCGTTGTTGGCCAGGTCGGGTGCAATGCATCCCGGCCCCGTGAGCGCGGCGAGAAATAAGGCGAATACGGCCTGCACGCTCATAAACACCAGGAAAAACTGTCCGTTTCCCCGGATGAAGCCTATGAATTCCGGCTCGATGCGCATGCCGGTCAGAAGCTCGACGTTGTTCCCGATGTACAGCATAAACGCGCACACCAGCGGCCAGATCATGGATATGGCTACGAGCAGGACAACCAGGCGCTGCTGAAACAGGCGGCGCCACGCAAAACGGGGCAGTACCGTCATGCGCGCCCAGCGTCCCCGCACCGGGCCCCGGTACCGGCTATATCCGCGCTTGTAAACCGCCATGTGATGTCTCCAGCTGATCGATCGCAGTGCCCGAAACGTTCAAACGTTCGAATGTACAGGGGCATTCATTCCCTCGCCTGGCCGTGCTCCCCCGGAGTGTGCGCGATGCGGCCGACCGCTTTCAGGAATATCTCCTCCAGGGTGTCGCGCCGGTGGGTCAGTTTCCGGACCAGCAGGTTCTCGCGCGCCAGCAGGTCCCAGAGGACATCCGTCTCCGACCCGGGCTCGAGAACGATGCGCCATCTGCCCCCGCCTTCCGCGACGCCTTCCGCCCCGATCCCGGCAAGCGCCGCGCCGAGTCCCGTGTCGTCTCCGGTGACTTCAAGCTCGACGAAGCACCTGTTGGAGCGGCGTTCGGCCTCCAGGTTGCATTCGTACACGATCTTTCCTTCGTTCATGATGACGACTTCGTCGCACACCTGTTCGACGTCGCCCAGCAGGTGGGAGCATAAAAGCACGTTCATGTTCTGATTTTCCTTCATTTCGCGGATCATCCGCAGCATCCGCTGCCGCGCGGACGGGTCCAGCCCGTTGGTCGGTTCGTCCAGGATGAGCAGTTCCGGGCCGTGGACGATGGCCTGGGCGAGTTTGGCCATCTGTTTCATGCCCAGCGAATAGGTCCGCAGTTCCCGGTAGCGCGCTTCGCCGAGGCCGACGTGAAACAGGGCCTCGTGCGTCTTCTCAAGAGCGGTTCTGGGTGGAAGGCCGGACAGTTCCGCCATGAGCCGCAGCGTCGCGACGGCGGTCATGTCGGCGATGTAGCTTTCTGTTTCGGGCATGTATCCGACGCGCGCGCGCACCTCGAACGCCTGCCGCCGGCAGTCATAGCCCAGCACGCGGGCTTTGCCCGCCGCCGGCCTGTGGAATCCCAGCAGTGTAAGGATCAGGGTGGATTTGCCGGCACCGTTGGGTCCGAGCAAACCGATGGCTTTTCCCGTTCCGGAAACACCGAGACGGTGGGAAATGTCGTGGAGGATCTCCCGGTTGCCGAGACGCACTCTCAGGCTTTCCAGTTCTACAACCGGTGGAGGCATCAAATAGATTTTCCGTTGAACGCAAAAGGTCGGAACGTCAAACTTTTAAAGTTTGACGTCCAACGTTTTACGATTATTCCTTACATGGCTGTCTGCTGCCGTCCGGCTATGTTTCGGCCCAGCCCCTCCAGCAGCATAAGATCCATGAACACGCTCGATAGTCTGGTACGGCTGGCGGCGCGGATTTGTTCCGCCGCGGCATTAAAAACTACCAGAATCGGATCGCGTTCCATAGTTAATTCCCGGATCGAGGGATCGGGAACAAGGGCTCCCAGGTTCCTGAATGCTCCCTGTGTGTTCAGCCAGAGAAATCCGGATGGGTGCAGTCCCGCCGACGCCGGCAGCTGCTGCTGAAAGGCGGATGAGAAGACCAGCGGCAGCCCGCCGTCGCGCGTGGCGATCGCCCGCAGGGCGATCGCGCGGTCGGACGACGCCACAAGGTACCCCCGGTCGAAGGTCCATGTGATTTTGGACGGATGTTCCGTCGATTGCACCGTTGTCCAGGTTCTTCCGTCGACAGTGTCCCGGGAATACAAAATCCGTGTTGTTTTCCCGGCATTTTCCAGCTCCATGTTGCAGAAATCAACGAGCCTGAAGACGGATTCCTCCAGGGCTGCGGCATCGTATACAAGAATGGCCAGGCTCCACGCCGGTCCCGCCGTGGAGATGCTCTCGAGCGAGAAGGCCGATTCCGTTCCCAGGGTCCGGGCGAGGTCGTTGGAGAAATCGATCCCGAGCCGGGATTCCGCCTGAGACAGGTTTTCGGCAACCGCGGGATTGAGCCGTGCGGATTGCGCGAGGAGTTCCTCGAAAAGCTGCTGCGGTTCCCGGATCGCAACATAGCCGGCGGCAAGAGCATCTGCCGTTATGTATTCGGCGGCGGCGCCTGAGCCCGAGCCCGCCATGGCAGAGGCAAGTCCCATGCGCGGCCCGTTGAACGCGACCAGCATTTCATTCTCGGGAATTCCAAGAACGCTGCGTTGATCGAAAAACAGATGTTTTACCTGCCGAGCGGGCATGAAGTCAGGCGCGTTGCCCGACAGGGGAATAATGGATTCCATGTCTACGCCCAGCAGCCAGCTTATTCCGCTGCTGTAGCGGGCTGCAAGGGCTGAAGTAAATGGAGCCGCGGCGCCCTGCCCCAGGTTGGCCCACAGCCAGTCGAGATTCTGCTGCGTGTTGGACACTAGCAGCAGCGTGTCGTCCAGGTAATAGGGCAGGGGGAAGGAATTCTCACCGCCGGACAGCAACCCTAGGGCGTCTTCCAGCTGCGATTGATCGCCCGGTTTCACCTCGGCCAGGATCAGGGGAATTTTTTCAGTCGCTCCGGGCTGGATTGAGGTGAGTCCGTAGACGATTTCGTTCCCCAGGTGCGCGTTTATGTTCCGGACAAGATCGATCATGGACTGCAGGCCTTTGTCGTTGACGTAGTCCCACCAGCGGCCGAAATCGGCATTTTCCATGGCCTGTTGTTCCAGTATGGCGGTCGCCTGATCCAGGCTGTCGCCGATGTTTGCAAAGGCTCCGTAAAGGACCATGTTGGGCGGGACGCATGGAATCAGCCGCGATTGCGCGGGCAGAAGCGGTGGGGGAAGTTCTGCCATCCGCTTTTCAACCCGCACCAGGGCCGACAGCATGCCGATGTAGGCATCGGCGTCGGGACTCCAGGATATCGCCTGCGGCACCGAGCTTTCGAGCGCCGGGTTCGTGGCCGCCTGCTCCCCGGGACTCAGAACAACATCCGTGCCCGAGTAGGCCACAGCGACGGAACCTTCAATAACGGATACCAGGGTGCCGCCGATTCCCGAAGAAACGGCGAACACGGTTCCCTTTACCGATGTCAGCGAATCCCGCGTCGCGACCCGCAGGTGACCCAGGTGCTGTTTCTCGGCCCGGACGAGGATGTCGCCCCGTTTGAGCTGAATGGAACGTCCGTTCAGGGCGCTTTGTATGGTTAGTTCGGTGCTTTCATTGACGTCGACCAGCGATCCGTCTGGAAGGCGCAGCCGGGCGCGCGTGCCGGTCGGGGTGCGCACGGCATCGTTCCGGCTTATGGAGTCGCCCGGTTTCAGCACGCCGCCGGAAACCAGGTGTAGTTTCCCGGCGACGGAATCCACCGCGGCGACCGTGCCTTGCGCGGGAAGAATGCTGTAAAGGGCGCCGCGGCCAAGGTAGAGGGCGAACAGAATCATGGCTGCGGCCGCGGCCCAGGCGGCCCGGCGCGGCCAGCGGGCAGCCCGCCTTACGGGCATTGCCGCAACTTTGTGCCCCCCTTTCAGTTCGGCCAGATGCGCGCGGCATCCGGGACAGCGGCCCAGGTGGTCTTCCAGCAGCAGCAGCCGGCCGGCGGCCAGGCTTTCCTCGAGGTAGCCCTGCAGATCTTTCCGGAACTCCGTGCATACCGAATGCGCTTCCCCTTCCAGCTTGCGCCGGACGCGCGTTTGTGCGATCTCCAGCTTTGCGGGATCGACGGGTTCGTTTCTCATTGCATCGATTGCTTTATCCAGGCGATCGTCAGGCATCGCAGACCTCCTTTAATGGCGTTGCATTTCGGCTTGCAGGGATTGGCGTATGCGGTGCAGCCGAACCGCGATATTGTTCTTTTCCTGTCCGAGCAGGGATGCCAGCTCTCCGTTGGACAGCCCTTCGACGTAGCGCAGCAGGAACAGGACGGCGTCGTCCTCTTCCAGCGAGGCGATCGCCCGCCGCAGCCGTTCTTTCAGTAGAGGCCGGTCTTGCGTTGCAGCATGGAACGATGCTTCGTTGAGCTCCGTTTCGGCGCGCAGGACCCTGCGGCGCAGCAGGTCCAGGGCCGCATTCGCGGCCGCCCGCCGGAAATAGGCTTCCGGCATGGATTCGATTTCCGAACCTTTGGCGCCTTTGAGAATGCGAAGGAACACGGTCTGAAGGGCGTCCTCGGCGTCCTCCGGATTCCCGGTGACGCGCAGAGCCGTGCGGTAGACGGCCTCGCAGTGGCGCTCATACAGATCGGTAATGTCCGTCGACGATGTCATGGCGATGGGCCGCACGTTTGCAAGACCCTGGAATGTTCCCATGTCCGGTCACCTCAACCATCCAAACGTGCGGGACGTGGAATTATTACATAAAAAAATAAAATTTCGTGAAAAGGTTGATTGCCGAAACGTCTGAACGTTCAACATCCGACGTTGAAACGTCTGTCCTTTTTTTCCTATCGGATCGCCCGCGAAATTTGTTTGACATGCCCCGGTGTACTGCCTAGAGTGAAAACATCTCCTAATAACGGGATTGAGATACTTTTTAATTTGTTTAAGCCGGGGAAACGCAGATAAACTGCGCAATTTGTTTCAAAAAAAGGAGGATTGAAGTATGAAGCGCTATGTGTTTGCGGCTGCAATGACAGCGATTTGCCTGGGCCTGTTCTGCGGCTTCCCGCCGTGGAACGACCAGGCGCAGGCGGCATCCGCGGAAAAATTCACCGTGCTCAATCCGATGGGCACGCCGCCTCCCATCGAACTGAAACCGATGGCGCCCCGTCTGGACGCGATAGAAGGCAAGACCATCTATATCGTGAATGACGGCTATCCGGGCTCGAACATTCTGTGCGCGGAGATGCAAAAAGGATTCAGCGAACAGTTCCCTGATACGACCTTTGTTTATAAGGATAAACGAGGCGGTATGGGAGGCAGGGACCAGGCTCTGTGGGATGAAATGGCGGAAAAGGCCGATGCCATGATCATTCCCCTCGGACATTGAAGCGTCTGTGCGCCCGGGGTCACCGAGCAAGCGATAGATTTCGAAGCAACATTAAGAAAACCCGCCATACCAGTCGCTCTCGCCGAATTTGAAGAGCAGTTGATAGGAGTCTCCAGGTTCAGAGGGATGCCTGGAATGCGTGTTCAATATATCCAGGGGCCTGTCTGGGCCAAAACGGGCGAGCAGCTGCGCAAATCCGTTGTATACGGCAAAAATCCGCTTACAGGAAAAGCCGTCGCCGAGGAAATCGTTGATAAACTCACCCGGCCTTTGGCTCCCGAAGATACCAAGACAGGACAGATAGAGCGCGATATGGGACCGCCTGCCTACACCGGGACGGCTGCCGAGCTTCAGCAGCTGTTTCTCGAAAAGAGGTACACCGACTTCATGCCGGTCATCCTTCCCACCAAAGAACTGGTCGATGAAATGCTGAAGGCCACCAGCCACGATCCGGACGAGCAGCTGGGAAGAATGAATCCGGGTTCCGGGGCCGGCGAGACATGGACCTATACGGTGAAAACGGCCGCCATCAATGCGGTGATGGCTGGAGCCAAACCGGAATATTTCCCGGTCATTCTGGCGCTGGGTTCGAGCGGGCAGACGGCCGTGAATGTTTCCGACAACGGCTTCGCGGCGGGCGCGGTCATCAACGGCGACATCCGCGACGAAATCGGGCTCAATTACGAGGAGGGGGCCGTAGGCCCCTATGCCCATGCCAATACGGCCATAGGAAGAGCCTGGAACCTGCTGTCCATCAACGGCGGAAACTGCGGGAAAGTCGGGACGACCTACATGGGCACTGTAGGCAATGCCCAGAATGCGCTCGCTCTCATAATGGCCGAAAATGAAGAGAAGTCCCCCTTCCAGCCGCTTTCGGTCAGGAGAGGGTTCCGGAAAGGCGAGAATGTCGTCACGCTGTTTACTGGGTGGGGTCTTCTTTCCGCCAAGAACTGGAAAGCCAACGTCTGGCAGACCGTCATGGATTACCCTAAAATTGCCAAGGACATCTACGAACAGCAGTCGCCCGATCTGTTCGGGACGCTGCTGGTCTTGAGCCCTCCCATCGCCAATTTCATCGCCGATGACGGGTACGATACGATGGATAAGTTCACCGAATACGTGACGGGCGCATCGGCGCAGCCGAAGCCGAAAGGGAAAGCCGGCGGTTTCGGCATGGGCGGCGGCAATTTCCACGTTGTCGTTACCGGCGGGTCCAACAACAACTACTGGATGGCGGGCGGCATGGTGCCCACCCGGTCCATCAATATCGACGAGTGGAGATAAAACAGGCGTATGGGCGAACCTTGTGTTCGCTTCGCCCCTACGCCTAAAATAAAAAAAGCCCCGGGTTTTGCCCGGGGCTTTTGTTTGTAGTTTTAAGGGCGAACACAAGGTTCGCCGGTATCAATGTTTCTTCGTTTATCTCCAGTTGTCGACCCGTGTGCCGCGTCCGACTCCGAAATCGGTGACAAACCAGGTGGTCTGTCCCTGGCCCGCCACGACAATGTTCACCTGTCCCGCCTGGAAAGGCTTCATCATCGTTTCAGGGTCCGCCTTGAGCTGGGATGCCAAGGGTTCCATGCCCTGGAGTGCCATGGATGTATTCATCGTAGAGATAACGCCGTTGCCCCAGTAGGAGCCGATGGTTTTTTCCACGTTGTTCGCCAGCCAGGCGCTGAGGTCGCGCTTGGTTTTGAATCCCTGCGCATCCCTGAGAAGGCCGGCGGTCTCGGGTGTCACGATGACGGTGGCTCCCATTCCGGTCAGCGACCGCATGTAGTCGCGAATCAGGTTCTGCACCGGGTACTTCAGCTGAACCTCGCCGACGCTCGAGATGTAGCTCCAGCCGGTCCCGACGGCGACGACGCTCTCGGTGGCCTTGAATCCCTTGAGCACGTGGGTGGGTTCCCATCCCGCCGGCAGGGCTTCCTCGTTTTCGGCGATGCAGAGGTTGTTGTACTGAATGTTGCTTCCGAGGCCGCTGAAGGTCGTTTTGCCTGAATGGAGGTTTCCGGCCGTCTTCGACATCAGGGTGTAGCAGCGGCCCACCACCGAGTTGACCTCGTTGTGGGGCCCCATGACGTTCAGCCGGTAATTCATCTCGAGTTCATTCCGGATGGGTCCGTTGACCAGGATCATGTTGGCCATGGAACTGGTCGAGTTGCCGAAGGGTACCGACATGGCAACAGCCAGGATAAGCGGGAATTGCTTCGGCTTCGCCCCGGCCATTACGGCGCACACGGCAACCTTTTCAACTGTCAGGGAGCGGTTTCCGCCCGGCCAGGAGATGACCTTGACGACTTTGTCAGGAGGCTGGCTGGTTCCTTTGAGCATCTCCTTCACCTTTTCTTCCGTCGGAAGGATGATGGGATTGTAGTCGGTCCAGTCCTTGTCCTTGAACAGCTGCTGCAGGTTATCCGCCGTATCGGGCGCCAGGAATCTAGGCTCCGCCTTCGCTTCCGGCGGCTGGCCTGAAATCTTTTCTTCCGGCGTCGGCGGCGCGGTTAAAGCGTCGACGACGGCTTTCATCATCGGCTTGCCGCTCAGTGTGTCGTTCCTGTCGAAAACATAACTGTGAAGCACTTCCCTCGGCTGCCCCGCAACCGGGAAAGGGATTCCAATATAACGGATCGGCATGCCGTTTGTGTATTGGAAATTGTATCCTACGGCGTAGCGTACGACATTGTCGCCCGCAGCGCCTAGAGTCGGGATGCCCATTTTCTCGAGAATCTTTGCATGTTGGCTCACGGCCGACGTGCAGCCGTCTCAGCCGGATACGCCGATGATGGCGGCGTCTCCGTTTGCGGCGATCTCTTTCCATAGCGGCGGATCGTCCTGCGAGTACATCCCGGCTTTTCTTTTGATGACCGTCTTGACGGTCGGTATGTTCTGGGCAAACCATGCGGTCATTTCTTCGAAAACGACGCGGGCCGCATCGGGTCCGCCCCAGCTGATGTCGACCATGTAGATCGTTTTCCCTTCGAGATTGTCGAGCCGGGGGCCCAACGGCTCGCGGTCCGCCATTTTGCTGGTGACGGCCGGGTTCATGACCGTGATCTTGGGCTGATCGGCCGCCTGGAGCTGCGTCTGATCCGGAGACAGTCCGGTGTAAGCTGCAGCCGCCGCGACGAGCAGCAGCAAGCTTATTATTAGATGCTTTCTTTTCACGTTTCTCCTTCCCTTCAATCCTTTTATTTCGATTGATGATTCCTGAACGCTCCCGTTCAATATATCCTTGATTTCGCTGTTTTTAGCACAACCCCATGCCGCCCTACAAGCAGAAACGGGATAATTTGGCGTCGGGCCGGATCGGCACGAATTCATTCAGGGATTTATTGGGGAACCGAAGCGTTCCAACAATCGGGAATCCCATAAATCTATCGAGCGCGGCCGGATGTAATTGGCGCCCATCCGGCCTGAAACCAGATTAATTATTTGTTTTCTTTGATGATCGACTCGGCTCTTTGAATGAGGCCGTCCAGCCCTTTACGCTCGAGGGCGCTGGCGGCAACGGCGTCGTAGCGCCGGCACAGGCCTTCGATAACGGAGGGCTCGACCAGATCCGCCTTGTTCATCACAAGCAGCCGCGGAATCGATTTGAGATCGAGGCCCGCGAGGACCCTGTTGACGGCCTCTAGTTTCCGGTCCAGGTTCGCGTCCGACGCATCGGCCACGTGAAGCAGCAGATCGGCGTCGGCCAGCTCCTCCAGCGTGGCCCGGAAAGCGGCGAGCAGGTCCGGGGGAAGATCGTTGATGAAGCCGACCGTGTCGGTGATGATGACGTCTCCTTCGCGCGGAAAGCGGAGTCGCCGGGAGGTCGTGTCGAGCGTGACGAACATCCGGTCGTCCGTGTCGATCCGGCTTTCCGTGAGCGCGTTGAGCAGGGAGCTTTTGCCCGCGTTCGTATACCCGATGATGGAAAGCACCGGGAGCCCCTGCCGGATCCGGCGCTTCCGGCGCACGCCGCGCTGGCGGGAAAGCCTGTCGATCTCCTTTTCCAGGCTGCGGATCCGGTCCCGCGCCCGGCGGCGGCCTATTTCGAGGACGGTTTCGCCCGGGCCCCTTCCGCCGATCCCGCCCACGAGCCGGGAAAGCCCCGCGTCTTTTTCGGTCAAGCGCGGCAGGGAGTATTTCAGCTGGGCCAGTTCCACCTGGAGTTTGCCGTCCCGGCTCCGGGCGCGCTGCGCGAAGATATCCAGGATCAGCTGCGTGCGGTCGACGGCTTTCAGCCCCGTGCTGTCTTCAAAAGCCCTGGCCTGCGCCGGCTTCAGATCGATGTCGAAAATGGCCGCATCGGCGCTCGAGCGCATGGCGCTGAGCGCGATGCGCTGGAGCCTCCCCCGGCCGACAACGGTGCGCGGATGAATTCTGCCGCCGGAAAAATGAAGGGTTTCCGCTATATCGACGCCCGCCGCCCGCACCAGCTCCGTAATTTCGGCCCGGGCGGTTTTGCCGGGGCTGACGACGATAATGAGGGCGCGTTCCTTCTGGGTTTCCTCCGGACGCCTTCCCGTCACCCTGGAAAATTCCCTCTCCAGGCTCTGGATCTCCTCTTCGAAATTGAAGCGAAGCCGGTAGATGTCGCGGGCTTCCACTTTGCGGAAAGGCTCTTTGGCGTCAAGATCTTCTTCCCGTCCGGGCAGGATGTGCGCCAGTTCGATTTTCCCGGGGTTCCCGTCCGCCTCCAGCTGGATCGCGGCAACCAGGTCGAGGCGCAGCAGCACCAGATCGTTCAGGTCGTCCTGGGTCAGGGATTCCCCCCGCAGGTGCGTGTGCACCAGGCGAAGCCCCCGGAAACGGCCTGCGCCCCCGCGCAGCCGGCCGATATCGGGCAGCTCGAGGCGCGCGGCGTCCCCCACGATCACGTGGCTGACGGCCCCCTCCCTGGAAATGAGGACGCCGACCTGCTGCCCCAGTTCCCCGGATATGGACGCCAGATGCTTCGCCAGCTCCGGGGACACCACTTGATCGGGCGCAACGCGCCTTCGGTAGGTCCTTTCCAGAGCGCGCCGCTGCGACTGTTTGAGGCCCAGTGTGTTTCCGCTTATCTGTTCGATAGGTCCCTCTCCAATCCGTAAATCTATCACTAAAGGATCCGGACGACATCAAGAGAATTCGAGGGCCCGCCGAAGCGGGTTCGGTTTTTGCCTTCGGTGTTTTATCCCGGCCCGCCCCAATACCAACGACCCAGATTTTTGTGGCAAGTCGGCGCGGAAGGTTATAAATATTGCAGTCGTCTTTTTCTTTTGAACTTTAAAAAGCCGGGCGGAATTTTGTGTTCAATAGCGATCCGGGGCGTCTCCGAGGGGCGGTTCCCGGGGAAAAGGAGATATGTCGATGATCCAGGAAATTACGGCACAGGAACTGGATGCGGATCGTTTTATCGAGGAACGCATCAGGGAAATCAAAGACGCGGTGGGGGACGGGACGGCGATCAACGCTCTTTCGGGCGGCGTGGATTCGTCCACGGTCACGATGATCGGGTACCGGGCGCTGGGAACGCGGCTCAAAACCGTTTTCATCGACAACGGCCTCATGCGTGAAGGCGAACCGGAGCGGGTGGCCGGGTTTTTCCGGGAGCTGGGAGTCCCGGTCGACCTGGTGGATGCCCGCCGGGATTTCTTCTCCGCCCTCGAGGGGATAACCGATCCCGAAGAGAAGCGGGAGGCCATCACCCAGACCTTCTACCGTGATGTTTTCGGCCGCCTCGTCAAAGAAAGCGGCGCAAAATACCTGCTGCAGGGGACGATACTGACCGACGTCGACGAAACGGTTGCCGGCATCAAGCGGCAGCATAACGTCTTTGCCCAGCTCGGCATCGATCCCGAGGAGGCCTTCGGCTACAAAATTATCGAGCCGCTCATCCGTCTGCGCAAGGACGGAGTCAGGAAAGTGGGCCGGGCGCTGGGATTCCCCCCGGAGCTTTTCGAACGCATCCCTTTCCCCGGACCGGCGCTCTCGGCCCGCGTGATCGGCGAAGCGAACCCGGAGCGCATCGCCACCGTCAGGAAGGCGACCGCGGTGGTGGAAAACCTGCTCAGGGATACCGGGGCCTTCCAGTATATGGCGATTCTCCACGAGGACCGGGTCACCGGCATTCGCGACGGGAAAAGGGAATTCGGCCAGCAGATCGAAGTGCGCTGCTGGGAAAGCACGGATGCCCGGGTGGCAAGCCCGACCCGGCTTCCGTTTGAGGTCCTGGAAAAGATCGCGGCCGGGATCATGGGGGAAGTGCCGGGTGTTGTCAGCGTCACCTACAATATCGCGACCAAGCCACCTTCGACCATCGAAGCGGTCTGACGGGATGCACTGTTCGAGAAAGACGAATTGCTGTGTAGGGGGGAGGGCCGGAAGGTGGGAGGCGCCATGAAAAGGCCGATGTCGGGCTTGGGCTTCAAGCTCATGAGTCTCATGTTCAAGGCGCGGGATCTGCTACGGCCCCGTTCGGATGTTCTGAACGAGGCCGGGATAGAACCCGGATTCGTCGTGCTCGACTTCGGCTGCGGTCCCGGGGGGTATATCCCGCCCCTTGTTGCATTGGTGGGGCCTTCGGGCAGAATCTACGCGCTCGACATGCATCCCCTGGCCGTTTGTGGGGTCAGAAAGATGGCGAAGAGCAAAGGATATGCAAACGTCGAAACGATCGAATCCGACGGCCCTACCGGACTCCGGGACAATAGTGTGGACGCGGCCCTTCTGCACGATGTCTTCCATGACCTTGATCGCCCCGACGAAGTCCTGCGGGAGATCCACAGGGTGCTGAAAGCCGACGGGAAATTGTCTTTCAGCGACCACCATATGAAAGAAGAGCAGGTGCTCCAGCAGGTGACCGGCGCCGGCATATTCCGATTCGTCCGCAAGGGTGAGAAAACATACACTTTCATGAAAGCGGCGTGACTCATGATCAAGCTCACCAGGCTTGCAGTCCCCGGGAAGGGCAAGACCTACCCGCCGTGGCAGGGGATGCAGTATATGCACGGCATGTATGCCGGGAAATGCAAACTCCCGGACCTTGATAACAGCCGGTATCCGATCCGGTTCACTGCCGCGAAAGAGCTCTTGTCCGGGTTCCTTGCAGGGCAGGTGGAAACTTACGTCCGGCATTGTTGATCGGCCCTCCCGCTGACTGAAAAACCGGTGTGAGGGAGCCGAACACCCATGTGTTCGGTGCGCGCCGCCGCGCGACCGTCACTCCCGGACCGTTCGGCGCATCAGGCCGCTGCCCCCACTGAGAATGCGTTTTTTCCTGAATGACCCCATGAAATCGTAATCCTGTAACAATAGAATTCCCCGCTGCAGCATCCGTCCGTTCTCTTTTACGCAATTCGGAGCTATCGGCTCTCCCGTCTGAAACAAATATTTTTTCGCTCAAACCGCTCCGCGGCGGTTGGATAGGGCAGAGGAACTTTACGAACCATGCTCTATCGCGTCTATTCAGCCGCCGTGTTCGGCATCCAGGCCCATCTGGTTTCGGTGGAAGTGGACCTCAGTTCCGGCCAGAAGCTCGATCTGAAGATGGTGGGATTGCCGGATACCGCCGTGCGCGAAAGCAGCGAGAGGATTCACGCGGCGCTGCGCAACTGCGGCTACATGCTGCCTCCGCACCACATCACCATCAACCTGGCGCCGGCGGACCTGAAGAAGGAGGGATCGGCGTTCGATTTGCCGATGGCGGTGGGAATCCTGGGCGCTTCGGGGTGCGTGCCGAAACAGGATCTGTCCGCCTGCCTGTTTATGGGGGAGCTTTCCCTGGACGGCTCCATACGCCCGATTCAGGGCACTCTTGTCATGGCATCCATGGCGCGCGAGATAGGGCTCGACAGGCTCATCGTCCCCGAAGCGAATGCGCGGGAGGCGGCTGTGGTGAATGGAGTCCGGGCGTATGCGGCCTATTCGCTGCCGCAGGTTGTGGATCTGCTGCGAGACCGGCAGCCGTGGTCCCCGGTCGAGGTCGATCCCGGACAGCTTCTGGCCCGGCAAAGGGCCTACGATGCGGATCTCAGCGACGTCAAGGGCCAGTACCAGGCGCGGCGGGCTCTGGAAGTTGCCGTCGCCGGCGGGCACAACATCCTGCTTATCGGGCCTCCGGGAGCGGGGAAGACCATGCTGGCCCGGCGTCTGCCTTCCATCCTGCCCCCCCTGAGTTTCGAGGAGGCGATCGAAATCACCAAGATACATTCCGTTTCCGGGCTGCTTTCGGCCAGGACCGGCCTGGTCGCCGCGCGTCCTTTCCGCGCCCCGCACCATACGATCTCCGACGCGGGTTTGATCGGCGGAGGGAAGATACCGCGTCCGGGAGAGGTGAGCCTGGCGCACAACGGCGTGCTTTTTCTGGACGAACTCCCGGAGTTTCACCGACGCGTGCTGGAAGTGCTGCGCCAGCCGCTCGAGGACGGGACGGTGACCATTTCCCGCGCGTCGATGTCCGTGGCCTACCCGGCCCGCTTCATGCTCGCGGCGGCGATGAATCCGTGCCGGTGCGGATATTACGGGCACCCGGTGCGCCAGTGCACCTGCACGCCCCCGCTGATCCAGCGCTATCTGGCCCGGATTTCCGGCCCCCTGCTCGACCGTATCGACCTTCATATCCAGGTTCCGGCCGTCCGGTTGAAGGAACTGGTTCAGAAGGAAAAAGCGGAAGGATCCGAATCGGTGCGGGAAAGGATTGTGGCCGCGCGCGACATTCAGGCCCGCAGGCTGGAATCCTCCGGCATCCGCTGCAATGCCCAGATGAGCCAAAAGGCGCTCCGGCGCCACTGCAGTCTCGATCCGGAATCGGAAAAGAAGATGGAGAGTGCCGTAACGCGGCTCGGATTGTCCGCAAGAGCCTATGCCAGGATTCTGCGCGTTTCCCGCACCGTCGCCGATCTCGACAATTGCGGCAGAATTCTGCCGCGGCATGTCGCCGAGGCGATACAGTACCGGGCGCTCGATGGCGCCTGCTGGCGCCAGGGTTTCGAAACGGTTTCCTGAAAACAGGTCCGCCTTAACTTCGGGCGGCGAAAAGAAATTCTTTTAAGTCCAGGGCGCGGAAGGCTTGCCGGGGCTCTTCGATGCCTGTTTACCACTTCCCGGTCCCAAGGAGACATTTATGCAAAAAATGGATCGCCGCGTTTTTTGCGGCACCACCCTTCTGGCGCTTCCTATCATGAATGGATTTGCCAAGGATGAAAGGGCCTGCCTGGACATCCCGGATCCTGTAATGGATGCGCTCGCGGACGAATTTGCCAGAACGACTTTCGACGGCGCCCGCAACGGGTTCGTCGCCGGCCATTTCCGGCAATACGCCGCCCAGATCCGTATTCTTGACGCGCATCTTGATGTCGGGGGCGTGAATAAAAAAATAGACAACAGGCTGGATGAGGACGACTATCATCTCCTGGACCCGGATCGCACGGTTGGGATGGTTTCGGATTACTGGAGGCAACACGGCATACTGATCAATGAGAATAATTTGAGAGATCAGATTTCATTTGACATGAATTCTTACGGCTCGATGAAAAAAGGGATAAAGAAAAGAGGCGGGGTCCGGGCTCTGCACGAGAGCCTGGCGGAAGCCCTGGAGCGCAAAGCAAGAAATTCGGAAACGGCGGTTTTTCGGGGCGGGCCCATTGCCCGGGGGGAAAAGGTCGTGTTTCCCCCCGCACGCAGACCCGCTGCACCTGAGATAAAACCAGCCGAATTGGTGCTGGACTTCCATTCGTTTATCGGAATAGATCTAGACTGCCTGTGCAAGGCGATGGTTGTCGAAGGTTCTATCCTGGTAATCTTATGCGCCCTGGGCTGCGTGCCGTGCTGTGCGCCCGCCGCCGTTATTCTGGCGCTTGAAACATTGATGGATGCACTGGGGGGATGTGACCCCGATCTTTGCTGACAAGGGGAGGAATTATGGCGTCTCGTTCTATGATTTTTGTCTGCCACCTGGTTGGATTTGTGCTTATACTGGCCGGTCTTTCGTGGCTGGCATTGAATATATCCGGAATGCCGGATTACAGGCTGGTGGTTGCCCTGGCTGCCTTGACCGTCCTTGTTGTCAATCACTTCCGCTGGTGGCGTCTGTGCAACATACTGGACGACCGGGAGGCGCTTCAGAAGGTCAACCACGTCGTCATTGCCAATTATCTTGTGATGCTGCTTCTTTTTGTCCTGCTTAATTTCTGAAGAAAGCCGCACCTCTGTTGCGGCGGGGATTGAAAGCGGATTCCCGCCGCAATACGGCGGCGCATTCCGTCCCGTGCCGGAGTAGTAAAGAACGTGCCGGAAATGAAAATGTGGGAGTGGCGCGCGGGCGCCTTCAATGTGAAAATTCTGTTTGATTGTTGCGATTGCGCGCGCCGGCCCTGCCCGCGCATCCCGTTTGTCCGTAAATCGGGATGCCGGTACCATAGCCGCGGCCGCTATGCAGGCGGGGAAAAGCGCTGATTCCCGAACCCGGCCTGAGGAATAGCGATCGGGGCCCGGCTTTGCGTGCGCGGCGGATACGTCTTTCTTCCGGCGGAACGGCTGCCCCCCGTTTTATGCAATCAGGCGCCGTATCTTTTTAATGTTGTACGGGCGATGGATGAAATAGGCCTCATCCCGGTCGCGGGATAATTGATACACCGTGTCCCGGCATATGGAACAGGTTTCCAGGTGTGTCAGAACCTCCAGCTTCTCATCCAGCCCCAATTGCTTGTCCAGCAATTGAACCAGTTTATGAAAACTGCATGCGCTCATAACACCTCACGATCGTTGTCGGTTTCGAAGCAACCTGAGCATTTAAAAAGCGCGGCCTGCGTTCGCGTCGGAGGATGGCTGCCGTTTTGGGCGCGATACCGGCGCTTTTGTTGTTTTCTCCATTTAAGGTATATCCGGTTTTAAAGTCAATGCGCTGAAATACCCATCCATCCGTACGCATTAACCGTTAAAACCCGCTCCGTAGAAATACCTATCGGCGGTTTCGGTGGAGAAGGTCACATTTATTCGCAAAACCCCGGGGGGGGGGCATTTTCCCGTTCCCGGAATTCATTTAATTATTGAATAGAGTGTCGGTGAGATCCGATTGTTCCTATTAAGTCGTTCGCCAAGTAAAATCGGGGCCGGAGTCGGTATCGGGATCGAAAAAACGCGAGATGGATTCTGGATGCGGGAAACAGATTGAAAAGCCCGCGGCAGGGTGATGCCCCCGCGGGCTTTTCCAAAAGCGGGGGATTGAGGGACGCCGCGCTTTCACGGTTGCGGCTCCTCATCTTTTTTTCGTGAAATTGCAACGATAAATTAAAACCTACTCGTCCTTCACGCAGGCGTCGGTGGGGCATACGGACGCGCACATCGGCTCGTCGTGAAAACCCTTACATTCCGTGCACTTGTCGGGGACGATATAGTAGAAATCCTCGGACAGGGCTTCCTTGGTTTCTCCGTTGAGTTCGTAATCTTCGCCGCCGGCATAAATCGCCTCATTGGGGCATTCAGGTTGGCAGGCGCCGCAGTTGATGCATTCTTCCGTGATTTTCAAAGACATCGTTCATTTTCCTCCAACATTTTATACAATGACATCGGATGCCGGATGAATATTAGCATGGATC
>JAFGAO010000002.1 GCA_016933615.1 Acidobacteriota bacterium | reverse complement strand
GCTGCAACGAGCTTTTGGATGAATAGGTTGGAAGGGTCAGACAATGAGCAGATTACGGGAATTGTACAAAAAGGAGGCCGTTCCGGCCCTGGTCAAGCAGTTCGGGTACAGTAACGTCATGGCGGCGCCCCGGCTTGTTAAGATCAATGTCAACATGGGGCTGGGCGACGCCATTTCCAACGCCAAGATCCTCGACACGGCCGCCGACGAACTGGCGACCATCACCGGACAGCACGCGGTCGTAACCAAGGCTAAAAAATCGATCGCGGCCTTCAAGCTGCGCCAGGGAATGCCCATCGGCGTCACCGTTACCCTGCGCGGCGACCGGATGTTCGAGTTCCTGGATCGTTTGGTGAGCATCGCGCTCCCGCGCGTCAGGGATTTCCGGGGAATTTCGCCCAAATCCTTCGACGGCCGCGGCAATTACACGCTCGGGCTGCGCGACCAGCTCATATTTCCGGAAATCGACTACAGCAAAGCGGACAAAGCCCGCGGAATGAACATCACGATCGTCACGACCGCGAAGACGGACGACGAAGCGTTTGAACTGCTGAAAATGCTTGGACTGCCCTTCGCGAAGCGGGGGCAGCAATAAAGAATCCGGTCCGGCCTGGGGGCCGGATAGGAACAGATGACGGGAGTTAATGTGGCAAGAAATTGTATGAAAGCAAAAGCCAGACGGACGCCCAAGTTTGCGGTGCGGGCGCACAATCGATGCCTGCGATGCGGACGTCCACGCGGATATTATCGGAAGTTCCAGCTTTGCCGGCTCTGCTTCCGTGATCTGGCGCTGGCGGGGGAAATACCCGGAGTGACCAAATCGAGCTGGTAATCAGCCTATAGAGTCGTACCATCGATGCCCGGGACAAACACCGGGGTCCCCGGGAAGGCATCCTTGGTGCCGGAACCTATTAGTATTGGGAGTTGAACATGACAATGACCGACCCTGTGTCCGATCTTCTGACGCGGATCCGAAACGCCTCCAGTGCGCGGCACGACACTGTGGATATACCCTCATCGAAGATGAAGCTGGAAATCGCACGGATTATGAAGGAAGAGGGATATATTTCGGGGTTTACCCGCATGCAGGACGACAAGCAGGGCATGATCCGCATCCAGTTGAAATATGCAGAGAAAAATCCCGTCATTTCGTCCCTCGAACGAATCAGCCGTCCGGGATGCAGGGTGTATGTCGGAAAATCCGAAATCCCTTCCGTTATCGGCGGTTTGGGAATATGCATTATATCCACATCCCAGGGGATTTTAACCGGGAAACAGGCTGAGCAGAAAGGACTGGGCGGAGAGCTGCTCTGCACCATCAGTTAGGGAACGGCCGATGCCGTTGCATAGGAAAGGTGCTTTATGTCGCGAATAGGGAATAAACCGATCAAGGTGCCGGACGGAGTCAGGGTCAGCATCGGCGACGGACGGTTGGAGGTAGAATACAGGAGCCAGAAGCTTTCCACCTCCATACCGCCGGGAATCCGCTTTGAAATGAAAGGGGATATCCTGACGGCCGTTCGGGATTCGAATGAAAAGCCGTATCCCGGCTACCACGGATTGGCCCGCTCCCTGGCCGCAAACTGCATTCAGGGCGTCAGCCAGGGTTTTTCCAAAAGCCTGGACCTGGTCGGGATCGGCTACAAGGTCGATGTCAGACAGAAAGCCGTCGTGCTTTCTCTCGGCTACTCCCATCCCATTGAATTTCCCATCCCCCCGGGAATTTCGATGAAGGCGGAGAAGCAGCCGCGATCTATACAGAATTATGTCGCTACCATTATTATTTCAGGCCCGGACAAGCAGATGGTGGGGCAGGTGGCTGCGGATATACGGTCCTTGAGGCGGCCGGACGCGTACAAGGGGAAGGGCATCCGCTACGCCGGTGAAATGGTTCGTACCAAGGTCGGGAAGAAGGGTGCATAATGATTACTCCGATAGATCGTTCCAAGGAGCGGCGCAGGATCCGCAATAGGATCCGCGCCAAAATTGCCGGGAATCCCTTGCGGCCCAGGCTTTGCATATATCGAAGCCTGAAGTATATGTATGCGCAGGTCATCGATGATTCCATGGGGAAAACACTGGCCGCCGCTTCCACGGCCGAAAAAGAAATGAAAAGCAGCCTGAAAAATACCGGCAATATCGAGGCGTCGAAGCTCCTGGGCAAAACCATTGCCGAGCGGGCAAAGGCCAAGGGGATTGAAGCGGTGGTTTTTGACCGGGGCGGGTATCTGTACCATGGCCGCGTGAAAGCTGTTGCCGAAGCGGCCAGGGAATCGGGATTAAAGTTTTAGTCTGCAGTCTGCTGTCCGCAGTCGGTTTTTACCGCCGACCGCCGATTATCGACTGCAGATTGATTTGGAGGAAGCTTGGACAAGAACGAACCGAATGCGCAGGAATTTATAGATCAGGTTGTTTCCATCAACCGCGTGACCAAGGTCGTCAAGGGCGGGAAAAACCTGAGTTTCAGCGCTCTGGTGGTCGTGGGCGATCAGAACGGACAGGTCGGATACGGCATGGGAAAGGCCAAGGAGGTTCCCCAGGCCATCCGTAAGGGGATCGAGCAGGCGCGCAAGAATTTGATCCGTGTCCCCCTGAAGGGAAGAACGATTCCCCACCTCATCGTAGGCCGTTACGGCGCGGGGCGCGTCGTGCTCAAACCGGCCGCGGAAGGGACCGGGGTCATCGCGGGCGGCGCGGTACGGGCCGTATTGCAATCCGCCGGCATCGCCAATATTCTCACGAAATCGATAGGAACCACCAATCCTCAAAATGTCGTGAAAGCTACATTTGAAGGACTGAAGAACCTGAAGGAGCCCTCTAAAATCGCCAGGCTGCGCAACAAACAGGTCGAGGAATTGTAACCGATGGCATCCAAAAAGAAAGCGGCGAAAAAAACCGGAGCAACCGTGACCCTCCAGTATTTCAGAAGCGGAATCGGTGCGCCGGCAAAACACAAGCTGGTTTTAAAAAGTCTGGGATTTAAACGCCTGAATCAGGTTGTGACCCGCGTCGACACCGACGCGGTTCGCGGGATGGTCGCGCAAGTGCCCCACCTGGTCAGGATTATCGACGAGTAGCTGCAGCCTGCGCGAGCGGGCCGTTGTACCGTTTTAAAAAAGGCATACCGCTATGTTGAGCATAAATACATTGAAGCCGGCCAAGGGTGCGAACCGCTCCAGAAAGCGTGTCGGGAGAGGCATAGGTTCCGGGCACGGGAAAACGGCGACCCGGGGCTACAACGGGCAGCTTTCCAGATCCGGTGCGAGCATCCGGCCCGGATTCGAGGGAGGGCAGATGCCCCTGCATCGCCGGCTGCCGAAGCGGGGTTTCAACAACATTTTCCGCAAAGAATACCTTCTGGTGAACCTGGACAAGCTGGCCGCATTCGAAGCGGATGCAAAGGTGGATCCCGAGGCCATGAAAAAACGCGGCCTGGTCAAGAATCTCCGCAGTGAAATAAAAATTCTAGGCGGGGGAGAACTGAAGCATGCCATCCATGTCCGGGCGCATAAGTTCAGCAGGAGCGCCAGGGAAAAGATTGAAAAAGCCGGCGGTTCCGTTGAGGTGATCGCCTAGCGGGTGCCTGCGGCGGGTTGCATTTTTATAGATCTGGGGCTCTCGGGCCCCGGGAGATCCGAAACACGATGCCGGAAGAAAGAAATCCAATACTGAACTCGATCCAGAACATTTTCAGCATACCGGATCTCCGAAACCGGGTGCTGTTTATGCTGGCGATGCTGGCCGTTTACCGTGTCGGCGCATTCATTCCCACCCCCGGGATCAACCACGAAGCGCTGGATCAGCTGTTCCAGCAGTCGGGCGGCACCATCTTCGGGTTCCTGGATATATTCACCGGAGGAGCCCTTCGACGCTTCAGCATTTTCGCCCTTGGGATCATGCCCTACATCACGGCATCGATTATCCTGCAGCTGGCCACGGTCGTCGTCCCGTACCTGGAAAAGCTGTCCAAGGAAGGGGAACTGGGCAGGAAAAAGATCACCCAGTACACCCGGTACCTGACGGTCGTTCTCACGCTTTTCCAGGGATTCATGACGGCCATCGCTCTCGAGAAAGCGGGCGGGGACAGCCTGCAGATCGTGACCAATCCCGGATGGGGATTCCGCCTTATGGTCATGATCACCCTGACCACCGGCACGGCCTTTATCATGTGGATCGGGGAGCAGATAAGCGAACGCGGGATTGGAAACGGAATCAGCCTGATCATTTTCGCCGGCATCGTCGTCGGGCTGCCGAGCGCCATCCAGTTCGTATGGGTCCAGTTGAGCACGCGCGAGTGGAATATATTCGAAGTCATTCTGCTTGTGGGCGTCATGGTGCTTGTGGTCGCCGCCGTCGTGTTTGTGGAGAGGGGGCAGCGGAAAATTCCCGTGCAGTACGCCAAGCGCGTCGTGGGCCGCAAGGTATACGGCGGGCAGGCGACCCACCTTCCCCTGAAGGTAAATTCGGGCGGCGTCATCCCCGTGATTTTCGCCGCATCGATTGTCGCGATCCCTTCCACCCTGGGTTCGATGTTCGACAACGCATTCATGCGGGGCGTGTCGAATGCGCTCAGCCAGGGAATGCCCCTGTACGTGCTGATCTATGTGGCCGCGATCATCTTTTTCTGCTTCTTCTACGTCAGCATCATTTTCAACCCGAACGAGGTGGCGGACAATATCCGGAAGTACGGGGGATACATCCCCGGCATCCGCCCGGGGCGCAGAACGGCGGAATATATCGACCGCATACTCAGCCGCCTCACGCTGGCCGGAGCGGTCTACCTCGTCCTGATATGCCTGCTGCCGGAATTCATGATTTCCGGCTTCAAGGTGCAGCCCATTCCCGGGATCGGTCCCTGGCTGGACGACCTGCTGAGTTCCGCGAACATGAGCTGGCTTACGACCGGGCTTGGGGTCACGTTCTATTTCGGCGGCACCTCTCTCCTGATCGTCGTCGGGGTGGCTATGGATACGGTGCAGCAGATTGAATCGCAGTTGATTATGCGGCATTATGACGGGTTCCTTAAGAAGGGACGCATTCGGGGCAGAAGGGGCTGAACGGGTTTATCGTCGAAGGCGAACGGATGCGCCGGATTCCCTGTTCCGTTCGCGTGTCATTACCGGGTATGCGATGAAAAAAAACAGACTGGCCATTATCATGTTGGGGCCGCCGGGAGCCGGCAAAGGAACTCAGGCGCGCCTGATCAGCGAGAGCTTGAAGTTTCCCCACATCTCCACCGGAGACATGCTCCGCGAAGCCCTTAAGAACGAGACGGAGCTGGGGAAAAAGGCGAAGG
>JAFGAO010000114.1 GCA_016933615.1 Acidobacteriota bacterium | reverse complement strand
TTCTGTCTCCGCTCCATTACCACAACTCGATAAAAAGGCTTCTTTTTAGCGCCCATGCGCGATAAACGTATTCTTAACAAATCTCCTCCTAGTATTAACAGACCTGGATCCGCCGCTCTATCGGGGTCTCCGGCCGGAAAGGAGACCCGTAGACCCGCGGATTAAATCCATACAATTCTGGCATATAACAAGATCGGTTTCAACTCCCGCAGCGGCCTGCTTTTCCGGTTGCCGCCGTGCGCGGCCGTCGATCCCGAAAGGCGCGCAAATCCTCTCGGCGACCTTGCAGCGATCGCGCCCGTCCGGGTTTCTCAGTTCACGGGGAATTTCATTCCCCGCATCATGCGCGGCAGGACGCCCTTGCTCAGGCTTTTCATCATTTTCCGGGCTTCCACATACTGCTTCAGAAGCCTGTTGATTTCCTGAACCGGGCGTCCACTGCCGCGCGCGATCCTTTTTCTCCTGCTTCCGTTAAGGATCTGGTGGTGTCTCCTTTCCCTGGGGGTCATGGAGCTGATAATGGCATCGATATGGATCAGTTCCTTCTCGTCCACCTTTACCTGGTTCAGGCCGCGCAGCGGGCCCAAATTCGGCAGCATCCCAAGGATCTGCTCCAGGGGGCCCATTTTCCGGATCTGCTTGAGCTGGTCCCGGAAGTCGTCGAGCGTGAATTCATTTTTCTGGATTTTCTCCGCAAGTTCCGCGGCCTGTTCCCGGTCGACATTCTCTTCCGCTTTCTCGATGAGGGAAAGAACGTCCCCCATGCCCAGGATGCGCCCCGCCAGGCGGTCCGGGAAAAAAGGCTCCAGCGCGTCGATCTTTTCCCCGGTTCCGATGAACTTAATCGGCCGGCCGGTCACCGTTTTAATGGAGAGCGCCGCGCCGCCCCTTGCGTCCCCGTCCATTTTGGTCAGAATAACTCCGGTGAGATTCAATCGCACATGAAACTCTTTCGCACTGCGTACCGCATCCTGGCCGGTCATGGCGTCCGCCACAAGCAGAGTTTCCACGGGCGGAGCGGCCTCCCGGATCCGGTCGAGTTCGGCCATCATCTCTTCGTCTATGTGGAGCCGCCCGGCAGTGTCGATCAGCACGACGTCATAGCCGCCGTTGCGGGCATGCCGCAGCCCCTTTTCCGTTCTCGAAACGGGATCCATGTCATCGGGAACATCGAAATATCCGAGACGGCTGCTTTGGCAAAGGACGCGCAGCTGCTCCACGGCCGCCGGTCGGTACACGTCCACCGAAAACAGCAGGGGCGTGTGGTTGCGTTTGGACAGCCAGAACGCCAGTTTCGCCGATGTCGTGGTTTTGCCCGATCCCTGCAGACCGGCCATCAGAAAAACGCTGGGAGGGTTTTTGGAGAACTGAATCTCGGTCTGATCCCCTCCAAGGAGCTGGATCAGTTCATCCCGGACCACTTTGATCACCTGCTGTCCCGGGGTCAGGGATTCCGTGACCTCCTGCCCGAGAGCTCTCTTCTTGACGCGTTCGACGAATTCTTTGGCTATTTTGAAATGAACGTCGGCATCGAGGAGCGCGTTGCGTATTTCCCGGGCGGCCTCGTCGATATGGCGCTCCGAGACCCTTCCCTGGCCGGAGAGATTCTTGAGTATTTTCTGTAGTTTTTTGGATAAATTATCAAGCATGCGAAAAACCTTATTATAGCGAGTGAGTAATAATACCTGTATTGAACCCAAAATGCTTAAAAAACTGGTTTTTAATCCGAATTGAGGCGGAATGTTGAACTGGCGGATTATGGAATTGTGGATTAAGATAGTGCTTCGTAGTCTGGGCGCAGTTGAACCCTGGAATCGCGATCGGGCGTAGGGGCGAACCTTGTGTTCGCCCTATGAGCAAACGGGCTGGAGATCGACATCGGTCA
>JAFGAO010000113.1 GCA_016933615.1 Acidobacteriota bacterium | reverse complement strand
TCCGCCAGCCGGACGGCAGCCACGTCATTTTTCGCAACAACAACGGCGCAATGTTGAGTGCACCCGCACATCGCCCCATAAAGCCCTTTTATATAAAGAAATTCGTTCGCTTAATCGAACATGGAGTTTCAGAATGAAAACGTCTCGAATTGATTATCCGTTTGAGATACGACCTCTGTCCAAAGAGGAAGGAGGCGGATATTCCGTCACATTTCCAGATCTTCCGGGTTGTTGTTCTGACGGAGCCACGCCCGAGGAAGCTATCAGCAATGGTCGCGATGCGCTTGAGTCATGGCTCGCAGTAGCTCGAGAGTTCGGTGACGAGCCCGCAATGCCCTTTTCGAATGTAAGCGGGCGTTTCGTTCAGCGTGTTCCTCGCTCCCTGCATGCCCAACTCATCGAGCGGGCAAAAATGGAAGGCGTGTCTCTCAATACCTTGGTGGTTTCTATCGTATCGCAAGGACTTGGACAAAGGCAGGCTGAAGTAATAAAAGACCCGTCGTCAGACTATTCGCTAAAGCGGTCGGGGCAAAAAGCGCGCCGCCGCTGAGGCCGAGCGGCGCGAGCGGGACTGTTGCGAAAAAACATAAAAATACCTTATAAATACATTTATCCTCGAGCTGCAGATGCATGAAACCGGCGAATCCCGCCAACTCCAGGCATTGCCGGGCGCAACTCAGGGGACAGCCGTCAATAGCCGGCACTTTGGCGGCAGTCCTGGTGGTTTCCGTAATGCCGCTGACACGACCGCCGATGCCTGCCAGGCAGAACATGTCGCCCGCGCTTTCGCGGGATAGTTTGCGGGCCGCCCGGTCCGCGATTTCCACGACGTCGGACGCTCCGGAGCAGGTGAAAATCAACTTGAGAGATGCATCGCACGCGCATTTATTATTATGGTTCATGAGACTCCCCCTTCAACAACGCCTTAACCTCGTCCGTCGAGGGAACCCTGCCGACGACTTTCACGTTGCCGTCCACCGCCAGTCCCGGCGTCATCATCACGCCGAATTTCATGATCTCCTTGATGTCGGTGATTTTCTCGATTTCGAAGTCGAGGCCGAGTTCTTTGGCGGCGGCTTCCGCCGTCTCCGTCAACTTCATGCACTTGGCGCAACCGGTGCCCAGAATCTGAATTTTCATTTTTAAATCTCCTTTGAATTATTTCTTCCGGATGCCATAAGGTAGAAACAGGGCATCAGAAACAATGCGACCAGCATTTCCATAAGAAGCCCGCCGATGGCCGCCGCTGCCATCGGCCGGAGCATGTCCCCGCCTTCTTCGATCGTCTTCAAATCCGTTTCTGAGAGCATTGGTGCGTTTTTTATATGACGAAGGACTTCAGCGCGCTCCGAAGAGGATTCCGCTGATTGTCGCCATCACGACTACAAGGGAGCAGAAAATCACCGTTTTTTTCGTGCCCATGACGCTGCGGATGACGAGCATGTTGGGGAGGCTGAGAGCGGGTCCGGCCAAAAGCAGCGCAAGGGCCGGGCCCTTGCCCATGCCGGCGCCGATCAATCCCTGTAGAATCGGGACTTCCGTCAACGTGGCGAAGTACATGAAGGCGCCGAATACGGCGGCGAAAATGTTCGTCCAGAGAGGCCATACGGCGCGCGTGAAAGATTCGAAAGAACCGCCGCCCGTGCCCGTAATGGCCAGGAACGTGTCGGGCCTGTCGCCCACAAGCATCTCCACGTATTTGCCCGGAATCAGGCCCTCATGCCCGGGTCGTCCCAGCAGGAACCCGGCGACCAGTACGCCGAAAAGCAGCAGGGGCATAATCTGCTTGGCAAAGCCCCAGGTCGCGTCAATCCAGTCCGACGGCTCCCCCTTCCGTCCGGCCAGAATGACGGACAGGCCGATCACGGCGGCCGAGAACGGGATCATGATCCACATGCCCTCAGCGGGCAGGGCAAGGGCGAGAATAATGGGCGCAATCGCGGCCAGGAGGACCTTCCACCAGGCAATGTTGAACCAGAAAACAAGGATAATCCCGAAAAGGATCCCCAAAGCGGATGTCACAAGCCACTTGGATTGCCAGATGACGGTCCAGGCGCCCGGCATGGGAGTTATCGAGGAAACTTCGGTCGCCGCTACTTCGATTTCCTGTCCTGCCCGGGGACCGGAGAGGGTCTTCAGGGTGTAGGTTGCATCCGAAATGGAAATATCCTCGGGAGCCCGGATGACCGCCGCCTCAAGTTCCTGTCCGTTCGCCAGCTCGAACCTGTAATCGTTGGGCGCGCCCCAGTTGGCGAAAACCAGGATGCCGATCATGACGGCAAAAAAAATCGCGTTCTGCCCGAGCGGACGCGCGACCTCGGGTTCGGGCATCGCCGCCTGAACGTCTGCTTTTTGCTCCTCCTCCCTGCGATAGATGAAATGCATGATGAGGCCTATGATCACGCTGAAACCGATGGCCCCGATCGCGCGGGCTACTCCCAGCTCCAGCCCCAGGATTCGGGCCGTCAAAATGATCGCAAGCACGTTGATCGCCGGGCCGGAATAGAGGAACGCGCAGGCAGCTCCCAGTCCCGCTCCCATGCGCCAGATGCCGGCGAATAGCGGCAGCACGGTGCAGGAGCAGACCGCCAGAATAGATCCGGAAACCGAGGCGACGCCGTAGGCCACGACTTTTTTCGCCCTCGCTCCCAGATACTTCATCACGGCCGCCTGGCTGATGAACACGCCGATGGCCCCCGCGATGAAAAACGCCGGCACCAGGCACAGCAGCACGTGCTCGCGCGCGTACCACCGGCTCAATTGAAGCGATTCCAGAACGCCGCCGACGAAGCGCTCCTTATCTGTCGGCAGCCAGAAGAAGAGCAGAAACAGGCCCGCCATCCACGCCAGATTTTTCCATTCCGTTTTGATGTTCACGACTCCATCATCCTTTTCTTATTTGGTTCGACAGCCGAATGCCGCGCAAGAAAGCCGCCTCATAAGCGCATTGTGCTCGGCCGCATTCGCCTGCAGCACCGCTTCCACGCACCCGAAGAAATCGAGAATGCAGGGAACCCGCAGCGAATAGAAAACCTGCGAGCCGCGCTTTTCATCCTTTACGATCCCGGCGTTTTTCAACACCGAAAGGTGTTTCGAGACGGTCGAAACATCCGCCCCAACCATCTCGGTCAACTCGCACACGCAACGCTCGCCTCGTGAAAGCGCCTCGACCATATGCACCCGAGAGGGATGGCCCAACGCCTTGATGATTCGGGCTCTCGCTTCACACTGTACTTTTGTTTTCGCGTCCATGCTCCGCACTCCTTGAAAAACATTTGGCAATATTGCCAAAGGGCCAAATATTTGTAAAGACTTTCCAGCTATTCGGGTCGCTGCCGGCGGCCGTCAACCGGGTATGCGGTGCCCCCCGGGGGGGGCAAGCAAGTGGTTGCCGCTGGCCGGCCCTGGCGGAAACCGGCATCCCGCACTTCACCCCCGGCGGACCTTGCGCCCTCCGCAAGCCGCGTCGCGGAGAGTTGCGGAGTAACGGCCGCGCCTCTTGGCGTAGACCTTGACGCCCGAATTCTTCTCCAGTTGATCGGCGAAGGCGGCTTCGGTGCCGGAGTCGTAAACCACCTGCTCGTAGACCGACTTCCTGGCGTCTAGCAGGTTCTTCAGGTAGCCGGTCAGTTCCTCCTGCTCGTACAGCTTGATGTCTGCCTCTTCCAGGACGCCCGCCTTGCCGATGGTGATATTGACCTTGCGCCACTGCAGGCGCGTCTTCGGGATGGCCGGGGCGCGTGACCGTGAACTCCGTGCGGCGGTTTCCTGCCCGCGGAATAGGTCGCATACGGCCTCAATAGCCTGGAGCCGGTAGTCGAGATTGGGCTCGAAGTGGAGTTTCACGATTCATCCTCCGGCGGTTGTGGCGGTTTCCGGGTTTTGCTCTCGATCCGTTTCACCTCTTTCTCGAAATCGCTCTCGAACGCCCGGTCTTGCTTCATCCGGAATTGAGCGTATTGTTCTTCGGCCAGCTTATGCGCGACCTCCGCCGATACCGAACCCTGGTTGGTCATGACCTCGTGTCATCGATCATCTGAAAACGTATAAATCTGAACATCGGCCTGAAAATCCACTCTCAACATCATCCACGCGGCAGCGTGAAAATCCCTTTCAACATCGTGTAGTCTCATAGTGGAAGGGCGAGAAGAGGAGGGCTCCGATCGCGGTCACGACCGGAGCCCATTTACAACATCTCCCGATGGGCGATTATCCACGTTGTAATTTCTAAGCTGCCACTTTCTGCAGCCAATGTCCAGTCTCGCCTTCGGGTGAGAATGAGACAGTTTTGCGAGAATGTTTCCCGACAAAGGGTTTGTGGGTGGTACGAATGCGGTGCTATATTCTGGATTTGTCGATGCTGCGATCGTGGACACCGATACTGCAGTGACTGTTGCCGGCAAAAAGCTATTAGGGAACAGCGCCGGGCAGCCAACCTCCGCCATTTTCATTGGAATCTGCCGCGCCGCCTGATTCTCGGCGCAGTCGATGTACATACCGGCAATACGTTCCAACTCCTTGATTTCGTGCTCGATCAGTCTCTAAAAGGCGCGAACTCACCAGCCGCAGCGAAAGCTGCGGTCTGGTGAAGTGAATGGTTATCTTCCGATAATTTCATTAAGACCATCAATGATATGATCTAGAAATTCAGGCGATATATTAGTGATTTTCTTGCCAATGCGCTGAATAGAAAGGGTTCTTATTTGGCTGATTTTCACCCATGACTTTTTCGGCAGTCTGTCAGATTCAAGCTCGAATGTAAGAGGAAATCCCGCGCGTTGCGGTTGGCCGGTTATGGCCATGGCAATAACCGTTCCGGATCTTTCATTGAAAACATCATGGCTCAAAATGAGTACTGGTCTGATGCCGGATTGTTCGTTGCCTCTTGTGAGATTCAAGTCAGCCCATCGTAAATCACCTCTTAATATTCTGGCCATTCATTTGCATCCTCAGATATACCTTCGTTGGCTAGTGCCTGTTCATATGTAGGATCAAGTTTTGCGCACTCACTGGCAAGTCGGTTTTTTTCAAGACGTTTAAGTTTATCCTGTACCGCCTCTTGAATCGCTTTGCTTCGATTAGGAAAGACACGCTCCTTCACAAGACGGTCAAGCCTCTTAAGCGTTTCACCATCGATTGTGATTGCAACTTTTGCGGTTCCCATTACACACCTCCGGTATGACATATCATCATACCAGCATAAATACCAAATAGTGTTTATTCGTTGGAGCGAATCGCTCCCCCAGTCAGACTTCCCCCCATCAGGTACAGATAGGTGGTCGCCCAGTTGGCAACAACGGTGATGACGGTAAAGAAAATCATGCCCACGCTTGCCAGCGCGATTCCCGACATTATGTTCCCGATAACGCAGCCCGTGGCGATCGCAGCGCCCGCACCGGTCAGAATCGCGCCGATCAGGGCAACGAAAATCTGATCCGGGGGCTTGGCGATGAGCCGCGCCTGTCCGGAAAGCCGGGCTGAAACCCAACCGCCGGCGACAAGGCTGATCACTATCAGGATCAGCCACAAGGACACCTTCTTCCCGGCAGCGGGCGCCTGCGCCGGGCCTGAAGCCGAAGAGGATGCCGCGGGATCCGGTTTTTCATAGACGACATTCAGGTTGCTGTCGGTGACCATCAACTGGGCGTGCAGCACTCCGTGGGTTACGCCGAGCGGATAGTTGCGCCCGCTGGCCGCCGAGGAAAGGTACGCGGCGCCGCCCAGGATCCCGATCAGCAGGCCCGCGGTCCAGGGCTTCCAGGACCCCGTCACGGCCCTTTTTATCGCGGGTGCATTATCGGCGACCGATTGCCGGTCCGGCTTGCTCCTGGGCCGCTTCGCTGCGGAAACAATCAGTGTCGCAAGAATCAGAATCACCGCCACCACCCAGAACGGGAGTCCGGTCAGCGAAGACAGTGTGACGGAACCGCCGTCGGAGGATTTCAGTACATTGGTTTTCAGGGTTCCGTTTATTTTTGAAAGCGGCCCGTATTCCACCAACGCGATTCCGATGGGAATTCCCACCAGGGAAACGATGGAATTGATGTGCCCGATGCCGGCCTTGTACAGCGATCCGCTGATGCATCCGCCGGACAGAACCATGCCGATGCCGAAGAGGATCCCTCCCACGAGATAATTCACCCAGAGGAAAGGCTTCGGGGCAAGAGTCACTAATCCCAGAAGATCCAGAATGGCGAAACCGGCCATCCCGGCAACGACGCAGACCCAAATGCCCCACGTCTTCTTCCAGCTTTTCATGACCAGCACCTCGCTGAAGGCGGAGGCGCCGCAGAGGTCGCCTTTCTGAAGGAAGAATCCGAACAGAAATCCTATGGGTATGGCCGTCAGCACCGGCAGGTGGAAATATGCGGAAAGCGCCAGCACTGCCAGAATCATTGCCAGGCTGATGAAAACATAGGATTTCCAATTGACCGTCTTTTTAGCATTTCCCATCGGATCCTCTCCTTTTCTTTATCCAATCGACGATTTCGCTGCTTTGGGGAATACGGCCGCTCGACTTCAACTCTTCGTCAATAACAAGTCCGGGGGTCGCCATGACGCCATATTTGATTATTCCCTCTATTTTTTCAACCTTCTCCAGGTCCGCCTTCACGCCGGATGCAGCGATCGCTTTTTCGGCTTCGGAATAGAGTTTTTTGCATTTCGGGCAGCCGGTGCCCAGAATCTTGATCCTCATCGTCGTTTCTCCGGTTGAATTCCGGTTTCAATCTTCGCCGATTGTGTTGGAATCCGCGGGATCTTTATCTTCTGCCTCAAGCAGTATCCGGAGACGGCGCATCAATTCATCGCGTGTTTGCCGGAAAAAGTTCAGCCGGTCCTCTTCCGTGCCGCCGGCGGCCGCGGGATCCGGCAGCCCCCAGTGAAGCCGCCGCGCCTTGCCTATGAATACGGGGCATTCTTCTTCGGCGCACAGGGTAATGACCGTGTCCACGTCCGAAGGGGAAATCTCGGACACGTTTTTGGAGCGATGGCCGGATATGTCGATCCCGATCTCTTTCAGAACCGCAACCGCTTCGGGACGCACGCCTGCGGGGCGCGAACCCGCGGACATAACCGTTACCTCTTCGGGCGCCAGCGATCTCGCAATCCCTTCCGCCATCTGGCTTCGGGCGGAATTGGCGACGCATAAAAACAGAATGCCCCTTGACATAAAAGGTCCTCCCCGCCGGCGATGCTTTCAACACGGCCGTTCCGGGAAACAGCCCGGAGATCAGCAACGGCTCACTGAAACATCGAATGTCCGCCCGAAATATTTTCTCCCAAGCCAGAGTGAAACGTTGACCAGCCCTATCAGCACCGGGACTTCAACGAGCGGTCCGATAACCGCGGCGAAGGCCGCGCCGTGACTGATGCCGAACGTGGCGACGGCTACGGCGATGGCCAGCTCGAAATTGTTGGACGCCGCGGTGAAGGACAGGGTCGCCGACTGGCCGTACCGGGCCCCGAATTTGCGGCTCATGAAAAAAGAAATGAAAAACATGAGCAGGAAGTATATGAGCAGCGGGATCGCAATGCGCACCACATCAAACGGGAGCTGCACGATGGTTTCGCCTTTGAGAGAGAACATGACGACGATCGTAAACAGAAGGGCGATAAGCGTGATGGGGCTGATTTTCGGGATGAACTTTTCGTGGTACCAGCGCTTGTCCTTGGCTGCAATGAGCACGTACCGCGTAATCACGCCGGCGATAAAGGGGATGCCCAGGTATATGAGGACGCTTTTCGATATTTCCCCAATGGTTATGTGGACGGCAACGCCCTCCAGCCCGAACCATGTGGGCAGAACGGTGATGAAAATATAGGCGTATACCGAATAGAGAAGGACCTGGAAGATGGAGTTGAACGCCACGAGCCCCGCGCAGTATTCCGTGTCACCCTTCGCCAGCTCGTTCCAGACGATGACCATGGCGATGCAGCGCGCGATGCCGATCATTATCAGGCCCACCATGTACTCCGGCTTGTCCCTTAAAAATACGACGGCCAGGACGAACATGAGAACCGGCCCGACGACCCAGTTCTGAACCAGGGAAAGGCCGAGCACTTTGGCGTTGCGGAACACCGGCCCTATTTCCTCGTAACGGACTTTGGCCAGGGGCGGGTACATCATCAGTATGAGCCCTATTGCGATGGGGATCGAGGTCGTTCCGACACTGAACTTGTCCAATAATGGGACGATCCCGGGGAACAAATAGCCGGAGCCGACTCCCGCGATCATGGCAAGAAAAATCCAGAGAGTCAGGTAGCGGTCCAGGAAAGAAAGCCTCTTGGCTATACCTGCCGGTGCGCTCTTCATCATGTGCCTCCGGCCAGTGAGGGCCTTATGCCGCCGGTTTCAAGGGGCGCCGAACAATGTTTCCCTAGAGGAGTGCAGGACGCTCCCTTTTCCTTCTCCTTGAGCCATACCTGGAGCTTTTCAAGCAAGCGGTCCGATTCGGGAAGCCGCGAAAGGGTGGTTTTCAGATGCTTCAGATGGTCTTTGGCGAGTTTGTCTTCAACAGGACAGAGCGAGTAGTACGACCATTGCCCTTCCCGGCGGTCCGTGACGATGCCGAGATTGCGCATCGTGGCCAGGTGGCGCGACGCCTTGGACTGGGTTATTTCAAGGACGGCCATGATGTCGCACACGCACAGCTCCCGCCGGTTGCACAACAGCCAGAGCATCTTGAGGCGCGACTCGTCGGCCAGGATTTTAAAAAAACGCGCTGCTTCTTTCATGTCTTCTCCAAATGGTTTATATTTGTATATCCGGTTTGACGAATATTGTCAAGAACACGCAGGATCCCCAAAACGTCCGGACTCCGGATTTAGGAGGAACTTATGAAAGATAAAACCGCAGGTTTCATATGAGGGGGAAGAATTATACGGATGATTCCCGACGCTCCGTCGATCATAGGACGGGGATTTAACCCGGTCGCCTATTCCAAGGCGCTACATGCTTCCGAAAGGAAAGCCCTTGGTGCGCGTTTCGGCCCGCTGGGGAAATGCCCTGACGTTGAGGAAGAGAAGCTTGAAGCTTATGCGATCGTTACCGCGATGGGACCGACCTATTCATGGTTCCAGTTGGAGGAACTGAAAAGTCTCGCCGTTTCTTTCGGCCTGACCCGGGCTGAAGCGGAAAACGGCATTTCGGAAATGGTTGCGGGGACGCTGAGCACCCTTTTTGAATCCGGCATGTCGGCGGATGAAGTGATGGACCTTATTCCCGTGAAGCCTCTGGGCGAGGAGGAAGCCGCTGTCCGCTTGATGTATCGATCGAAACTGGAGCCCCTGTATAAAAAATTGAAAAACTGACGATCGGGAGAAAAACAATGACTAAAAAGATCCTTTTCAGGTCGGCATGGGTCCTCGGGTTGGCGATTGCCGTTGCATTGACGGTATCGGCGGCGCTGTCCGAAAAAAAGACCGCATTATCCGATGTGACGACCGTCTCGGCGCAATCTCCTTCTCTCTGGTTATCGCCTTCAGCGTAAAGTCGTTGGGGGTTGTTTTCCAAAAACTGACCCTGATAGAGAAATGGATTCGCAGGATCACGGCCGTGGTTTTTATCGGTGCGGGTTTGTATCTTCTTCTTAAAAACGTCCTCGGATTCTAAAGAAAGCGCCGGTAAAGATATCCGTCATGAGAGACAATGAATTTAAGGCGGTTTTCGACAAAGATGGCCGTCTGGTATTTCCGAAAGAACTGGCCGAAGAATACGGGTTCGCACCGGGTTCTGAAATCCTGGTAAAACCCTCGGCAAACCGACTGCAGCTCCGCCCGCCCGTAACCCGCCTTGCAAAGGTATACATCGAACCCACCAATCACTGCAATCTGGAGTGCCGCACCTGCATACGCCATAGTTGGAATGAACCGATTGGAAAGATGAGCGGATCGACCTTCGATCGGATTGCCGAAAGCCTGCACGCATTCCGCCGCGCGCCAAGCGTCTTTTTTGGCGGCCTGGGGGAGCCCCTTTCCCATCCCGGCATCGTCGATATGATCCGAAGGATGAAATCAATCGGCTGTTACGTGGAGCTGATCACCAACGGAACCCTGCTGGACGATTCCATGTCGGAACGCTTGATCGACGCCGGTCTCGACCTGCTCTGGGTTTCGCTCGACGGCGCCACGCCCGAGAGCTATCGGGATGTCCGCCTGGGCGCCGCACTGCCCGAGGTGCTTTCCAATCTCACGGCGTTTCGCAGCAGCCGCTGGAGAAAACACCGTCCCGTCGGACTGGACCTGATGCTGCAGCCCCAGCTCGGGATTGTGTTCGTGGCCATGAAGCGCAATATCAGAGATCTTCCCGCGGTCTTTCGCCTTGCGAATCAGCTGGGAGCTTTGCACTTCCTGGTAACGAACGTACTGCCGTACACGGCCGAAATGCAGGAGGAGATCCTTTACGATCGGGCTCTCGACGACACGATTTACGCCTCCTCCCCGCTGCTGAGGGTCCTGGATCTTCCGAAAATGGACGTGAATCCGACGACGCGCGAAGCCCTGTATGAAGCGATGCGCGGCAACCACTCCCTGAGCATTTCGGGAGGGAATTTCGGGGAAAGAAACAACCTGTGTCCTTTCCTGGAAAAGGGCTCTCTGTCCATCCGCTGGGACGGCGACGTCAGCCCCTGCCTGGCACTGCTGCACGACCATACGTCCTGCCTGCACGGCTACGAGCGGGCCGTCCGGCGCCATGC
>JAFGAO010000112.1 GCA_016933615.1 Acidobacteriota bacterium | reverse complement strand
CTGTCCAAACCTGCAATCTTCGCGATAATAAATTTCGCATTGCATGCATAGATCATCTTTTGGCTTGTCGGATCGCTGGCTGGCAATACCGCACGCCAGGTTATCCAAAAGTTCGGCAGTGTGCCGAAGTACGTCGGGTGAATATTTTGAAAAAATCTCCATGGCTTTCTGGTTCCTCGCTTCCTCGTAAGTCGCGAGCAGGCGGCGGCCCGATTCGGTCAGAGATAAATTGCTGGAACGTCTGTCTCTCTGCGTATCGTTTCGCCGGAGCAGTCTGCGGCGCACGAGTTTCTCCACGGTCTTGCTCGCGGCCGGGCTGCTGACTCCCAGGAAGAGAGCCGCCTCCCCGATCGTGACCGAGTCCGCGTGGGCAACCAGGTAAAGCAGTTTGAGCTGGGGCAGGGTCAATTTGGTGCCGGCGACACTCTCTAAAACAGCGCCTTCAATGACATCGCGTACGGCTTTGGCAAAGACGCGCGCCGCGCTGAGGAATTCGTATATCACATTGGAGGTGATGGAACTGCTCATCGGGTAGTCCTTACCGGCTTCGCAAAGTTCGGATACAATCGAAAGCGCAAGGAGTGCAGCTGATGTAACCAGGGCAATCATAAACTTGATTAATACTTAATGCAAGATAAAATTTACCTGTCTACATTAAAATGTTGCTGTTGCAATCCCTTGATTTGCAGGCGGCAATCGAGGAGGTCCGCGTATCCGCGCGGTGCGTTGTTTTTTTATTTAAATGGCTGTAATAAAAGTACTTATAGGTGCTCTTTCCGTTTTCCCGAAAAAATTCCCGGCCGGCCGGCTCTGAACCCCATGTGGTCGAAGCAGTCCCGGAGGCCTAAATAGTCTGGGGAATGATGGGAATCCGAGTGGTTGTTCCTTTGACCATTTCGGCCACTTCGACTGTTTAGAATCCTCTACACCGCTTTTGCTACCCGCCGTCCGTCGCGGTATTCCGCTTTGGAGACCGAGTACTGTTTTTCTATTTTATTGCGGAAGACGAGGCCCGAGTTGTAGGCGCAGAACGGGTAGAGGCGCCCGTCGGGAGCCGAATAGTGGATGACGCAGCGTTTGACGCGCTCGACGTCGTAGTTGTAGCCATCCATGAAATGCATGCCGGCCACCATGAGGGTTTTGTAAGTGTAGGTGCCGTCATTCTTGCCCCGGCCTGCCCTTTTGTCCAGCAGCCCTTCGATGGTTTGCCCGAGCCTGGCCAGCGTCAGCCCTTCGGGAGCCTTGCTCTGGTCGAAATGCCTGTTGGCGCTGGAGAAAAGGCTGAACTTGCTGAGGTTGTTGTACAGGGTTTTGAAGGTCGTCCTGTTTTTTAGTTTCTCCGCCTGCTTCTGGATGTCGTCGAACAGCCCTTTGATGTCCAGGAACCGTGTGACCGGCGTCGGCTTCCTGTTTTTATCCACGAAGAAATAGGTTCCGAGGCCGCAGAGAGGGTGGCACGAGACCATGACGTTGGGCTCGTTTCTCAAGGCCTGGATCAATTCCGTGATCGGAGTGGTGCAGGAAAGGGGGAACCAGTCCTCCTTCGTCGTGTAGCCCAGGGTGTTGACTCCGTTGGCGAGATCGGCGAGGGTGAATCGCATTTTTTCTCGCTCCGCCTCGTCGATGCGGCCGGTGATGGCCACGGGCTGGAAGCTGATGCCGGAGCAGACGTCGATGGTGTCGAGCGCGAACTGTACGATCTTGGGGACCTGGTCGTCGTTGACGCCCCCGACGATGGTCGGGACATAGACGATCTTCATGTCGGCCTTGCGGACGTTTTCGATGGCCTTCATCTTGACGTCCAGAAGGTCCTTCCGTCCGCGGATTTTTTCGTACAGGGCCGGGTCGAAGCCGTCAAACTGGAGATAGAGTGTGTGGAGCCCGGCCTCCTTGGACCGTTCGGAAAAACCGTCCTCCGCGAATTTCAGGCCGTTGGTGGCGCACTGCACCTGGGAGAATCCCATCTCGTTCGCTTTCTTCAGTATCCGGAACCAGTCCGGATGCAGGGTCGGCTCCCCGCCGGCGAACTGGATGACGCGGCCGGCAACCGGGCGGCTGTTCCGAAGAGTCTGCAGCATCCCGACGACCTCCTCGTAGGAGGGTTCGTAAATGTAATCCTGGACGTTGGCGTTGGCGAAACATATCGGGCATGAGAGGTTGCACCGGTTGGTCAGGTCTATGTTGGCCAGCACGGTGTGGCTGACGTGAAGGTTGCACATGCCGCAATCGTCGGGGCAGGACTTCGCGTCCGCGACGGCGGGATTGGAAACGCCGCATCCTACATCGCGGTTCCAGGACATTATGTGACGGTAGAGTTCGGCGTCGGAGAAGAGGACGTCCTTATAAAAACCGTGCTCGGGGCAGGTTTTCTCCATAACGATCTTGCCGTCTTTTTCCATCACCTCGGCTTGCAGCTTCCTCGAGCATTCCGGACAGAGGGATACCGTGGTGTAGGGCAATCCCGTCGGCAGTGGATTTATGGGGGCACCGGTCAGGGTTTTCCTTTCGGACGGAGTTTTACTGGTCATAAATCATCTCCTCGCGTATCTCAGCGCACGGTCGCGTACCCTGAGTTGTTTCAGACTCGTCTATTCCAGCTTCTTTCTGAGAGTTGCTGCTCTTCAAATTCAGAATTCGGCTCCCGCTTTGCTTGCCTGGATTGACACGAACAGGCAAACGCGCAATTTTACAGCAAAATCAGGCGAAACCCATAATAATTTGAACAGGAATTTCATTATAGCACCAGGGCTTTTTATGGAAACACATACTGTTTTTTAAGGGGCCGAAAGCAAATGCCGGCCGGGGAAAGAGCGTGGAGAATGAAAGCAGGATTGGGTGCCGCCGCATCATCCCGGCGCCCCCGGCCGGGGGCGCCGATCACTCTGCGCTCCTCCCTCAATCCCGGTCCGGGAGGCAAGCAGCGGGTCTGACGAAGCCGGGACCATCAGGATTCCGGGAGGCGTTCAGATGCCCGGCTGAAGGATTTTCCGGTTCCTTCCGGAGTGTTCGGCATAGACCATGGCAACGGTTCTGTAGAGCACGTGGGCCAGCTTGGAATAAGGCAGATATACCAGAAGATCGAATACGGCCACCAGGTGGATGAAATAGACGGAATAGGCCGCGTACATCAGCCCTTTACCGCCGTCCGGTTCCGCCGCGTACCGGAAGATCTCGGTCCCTATGCCCGTTATCCCGACGATCAAAAGCAGCCACAGGAAGAGCCAGTCGAAAGTTGAACTGGCCGGAGCGTCGTCTTTGGCGCCGAGGCGCTTCACTATGGCCAGCACGCATCCGGCAATCAGGGCAATCCCGCCGAGATTGGCCAGAATCTTCCATGGATTCAGGAGCGCAAAAGGATAGGCAATGTCCCGATCGTGCCCCGGAATCATCGGGTTGATGACGTAAAGGGCGACGACGGCCCAGATCGTCACGACAAAAAGGGCCCCGAAGCCGTAGAACGCTCCAAGATGGGCGGTCCTGCGCGAGGCCTGGCTGATGCACTTGCTGAACCGGTCGTGCGTCAGAATCGACTTGAGGGTGCGAACCCAGCTGCGTACAACGCCCGTTGAGGGCGCAGCACCGCCGGCCGCCTGATCGGCCGCCTTCATCGCCCGCCAGTAACGGGCCGCTCCTGCGATTCCCCCGATCATGGCCAGACCCCAGAAAAATGTGTAAAAACCTATCAGGAGCCAGTGAGGGAAGAGATTCGCATAGAATCCCTCGTGATCCAGATACGCCAGTATCCCTTCGCCCGCGTTCCAAACGGGATCGCGCAGCAGGAGAGCCAGCGCCAGCAGGACGGCCGGAAGCAGCAGCAGTACGGCGAGGTTCCTTTGCCCCACCCAGCGCCCTAGGAAGCCGGGAACGGAGTAGTGCCTGACCGCTTCCTGGCGAACGGTATTGAGCAGGTCCCCCGGTTTGGCTCCACGCGGGCACTGCGTCGAACAGTCGTTGCACTGGTGGCACCACCAGACGTCCGCATCGGCGAGCAGGCGGTCCTTCAGGCCCCACTGGGCCCAGATCATTTCCTTGCGCGGGAAGGGGGCCCGGTCGGGGGATAATCCACAGACTACCGAACAGGTGCCGCACTGCATGCACAACTTGAAGGTGTTGCCGTGTACCCGGCTCAGGCTTCTCAGGAAATCCACATCCGGTTCCATGGGAACCGCGGGTTTTTTGGGGGAAGGGGCAGGGGTTTGCAGCGAGCTCTCCTGTGTTTCTGGCATCGGTTCTCCTGTACGCACTTCTCCCGTGCAGGGAATAATATTCTCCGTGAGCTCGCGAAAGTGAAATTTAAAGGAGGGACCTTTCGATTGCAAGGCATTTATTATTGAGGCCGTTTCCCGTTTCCCGTTCCCCGTTGAAAGTAAACTGAAGTTATGATGGTATATTGCCCATATTAACGATCAAGGAAAGAGCAACCCTGAGTATGCTTCGAATTCTCTTTTTCTGTACCGGCAATGGAGGCCGCAGCCTGATGGCCGCGGCCTTTGCGCGGAAACTGGCTCCAGCCGGTCTTGAGATCGTCTGCGCCGGAGACATTTCCCAGGATCCACACCCCATGGCCGGCAGAGTTATGCTGGAGGCGGGAGAAAACCTGGACTCCTCCGGAGTGAAAGACATAAAAAGAATCCAGTACCAGCCGTTCGATGTCGTAGTGACGCTGTGCAACCAGGCGAATGAAATATGCCCGACTTTCCCGGGGAGTCCGGCCAGAATCCACTGGCCGCTGCCGGATCCGTCCAAAGCGGACCCGGACAGAGGCGCGGTTCATGACGCATTCAAAATTGTGCGGGACGAGATCCGGCAGCGGGTCGAGAGCCTCTTTCAGCACGGTTTCCTCAGGGCTCTCGAGCAGCTGCGGCGAACGCTGGGATCCATCCTGGACAACCTTACGGACGGTGTGCTGGCCCATGATTTCGAACGGAGAATCTTTTTCTTCAACCAGGCCGCCCAGAAAATCACGGGATTCGATTTCAGCGAGGTTGTGGGCAGAGACTGCCACGACGTGTTTCAGCCCCGGTTCTGCGGCGGGAATTGTTCCTTCTGCGAATATCCGGGAAATCCCGCCGACTCCAAACTGCGGTATCTCCGCACATTCATCAATAAAAATGGGGAACGGCGCGATCTGGAGATGTCCGTCGTGACCATAAAAACCCCGCAAAACGAACAGACGGGCGCCCTGGTTATTTTCAGGGATGTTACCGAGCTCGTCCATCTGCGCAACAGGCTGGAGAGCAGCCGGGGATTCTGCGGCATGGTGGGGCGGCATGCATCCATGCAGGAGGTGTATGACTCGATCCGCGAACTTGCCGACGTCAACCTCCCGATCCTGATCCAGGGAGAGAGCGGCACAGGCAAAGAAATGGTGGCGACGGCGCTTCATCAGCTCAGCAGAAGATGCGCCGGACCCTTCGTTCCGGTCAATTGCGGCGCCCTGCCCGAAGGCACGCTGGAGAGCGAATTGTTCGGGCACGTCAAGGGCGCGTTCACCGGGGCGATTCACGACCGCAAGGGAAGGTTTGCCCTGGCTGAGGGGGGAACGATTTTCCTGGACGAGATCGGCGAAATCACGCCGGCGACCCAGGTAAAGCTTCTGCGCGTCATCCAGGAGAAGACTTTCATGCCGGTGGGGGGAGAGAAAAACGTCCGGGCCGACGTGCGGGTCCTGTGCGCCACCAACCGCGACCTGAAGCTGCTGACGCGCCAAGGGCGTTTCCGGACCGATTTATATTATCGTTTGGCGGTTATGCCTCTTCATCTGCCGCCTCTGAGAGACCGGGGAAACGATGTTGCCCTGCTGGCGGACTTTTTTCTCGACAAGTACTCTTCGGATACGGGCAAAAGCGTCAAGGAGATCGCGCCCGATGCGCTCTTGTTGTTGATGCACTACAACTGGCCCGGCAATGTCCGCGAGCTCAGCAACGCGATTCAATACGCCATGGTCAAGTGCCGGACTGAGACTCTCGAGCCGGAACACCTGCCTCCTGAAATCCGGGAATACTCCCTTAAAGCGGTTGCGTCCAGAGCGGGGCGCCCCCCCAAACTCGACCTGGAAACGGTCCGGGATGCATTGCACACGACCGGCGGGAACCGGGCGGAAGCTTCCCGATTGCTCGGCGTCAGCCGAACGACTCTCTACCGATTCCTGGAAAACCATGAAGTGTCGCAAAATACAGATGTGTAACTAAACGATTCCGTTACACATTTTTTTGTAACTCGATCCATGCAACCCTAATTTCAGCAGCGTCTTGCGCAAGCCGGAAACCGGTCCTTCCCCGGCAGCCTGTCCCGAAATTCAAAAGTTGTTCCCTCCTGGAAACAGGCTCTCGACTAAAGACCTCCAATTTCCTAAATGACTGATAATTCATAATATAAAGCGTTTATACATCATCTCATCCCTTTTGGCATGCTTTTTGCCGGGGAAAAAGGGCATCGGCAATGCAACGAAGGGAATCATTGTGACCAAGCCCTGTAACAAAAACATCATCAAGGTACTGCGCCTGTCCCGCGACATGATGCTTCTTGCCGACAAGGGAGACGAGTGCCGCAAGGACCGGAGCTGCGGCGTGCTGTACGGCACGCTGCGCGATTCCGCCTACAAGCTTCGCAGCCTTGCGGAGCAGGAAATCGACCTTCATAAAGAGACGGGGCTTTGGGACGCGGAGGAAAACACCGCAGGCTGAAAGCCTGTCCGAGGAGTCAGGGAATGCCCGAAATGAAGAAGATCCGGAACTGCGAGCTCCGGCTCATCCGGCAGGATATTACGGATTTTGAAATCGAGGCCTTTGTATTCTATGCGCGTCCGGATCTCGAGCTGGGATCGGGATTCGGGAGCGCCATTACCAGGCGGGGGGGGCCGGTTATTAAAAAAGAGCTCGATGCGGTCGGGTCCCTTTCCATAACCGAAGCCGCGGTTACGGGCGCGGGCCAATTAAAGGCCGAATATATCGTTCACGCTGTCGGACCGGTTTTTCAGGAGGAACGCACAGAGGAAAAGCTCCACGCGACGGTTCTCAATGCCCTGAAAAAGGCGGAGGCAAAGGGAATCCGGCGCATCGCCTTTCCCCCCATGGGAACCGGATTTTACGGAGTCCCCCTCGCCGCCAGCCGGGACATCATGATCCGGGCCTTCGAGGCGTATCTGTCTCAGGGCGGCAAGATGGAAGAGATCGTCATCTGCGCCAACGATCTGCGCGAATACAGGGCCTTCCAGGGTATGTTCCATTAGTCTGCCCCCTGGGCCTGCTTGAACATTGATCTTTTTTCAAATGGACTGAATACAAATGAGTGAACTGCTGCGATTTTCGGAAAACGAACTGCAGGAATACGCGCTGCTGATCATGGCATGCGTGTACACCCTGCGCATTATCTGGCTCCTCCATTTCAAGGCCGGCCGTGAGCGGCAGGCGCCGACCGGGCAATTCCGCACCACCCGGGCCAGGGGGATCGTGTATTCCTGGATGAATATCGCGATGCCCTGGGAGATGGAGAGCACGAGGACGAAGGCGTTCTTCTACGTCCAGTTCGTCGTCTTCCATCTGGGCGTGGTCGCGGCCATCGGCCTTTCCTTTGTGATCCCCTACGCTCCCGGAGTACTGAAATCGGGCGCCGCCGTACTGATTTTCCAGACAGTGATCGGGCTGGCTTTTCTCGTGTCGCTGCTCCGCCTGGTTCGCCGCGCAACCGACAAATACATAAGGGCCATCAGCTCGCCGGATGATTACTTTTCCCTCGCCCTGCTCGCGGTCTGGTTCTTTTTCGCGGTGTTCGCCGCGCCCAACCGGCCCGAGCGCGGGGAAGCGTTCCTGCTGGGCTTCTTCATGCTGACGGCTTTCTTTCTTATCTATGTTCCTTTCAGCAAGATTTCTCATTATCTGTATTATCCCTTTACGCGCTACTACTTCGGCAAAACGATGGGATACCGCGGCGTCTACCCGCTGGCCAAGTCGAAACAGTGATCGGGAAAGAGCACAGGACGGCACGGCCGGTTCGAGGCCTGATCTGCAGTTTCTTTTTGATGCGCAGTATCAGGATATTGGAATTATGAATTTTAAAGAGGGAGAATGACGTGAGTGATACCCGGGCAGCACAATCCCACAAGGCTAAAAAATTAATCGAGAGGATGTCCAGGAAACTCAACCGCCAGATGGCGGGGTCCCTGGCGGCGTGCGTGCATTGCGGCATGTGCACGGAGGCCTGTCATTACGTGCTGACCAATCCGGACGATCCCACTTACGCGCCCGCCTACAAGGCGGACCGCATCCGAAAAATCTTCAAGCGGCATTTCGACTGGACCGGACGCGTTCTGCCCTGGTGGGTCGGCGCAAAGACCGTCCGGACCGACGCGGAGCTGGAAGAGCTGAAGGACATTGTTTTCGGCAAGTGCACCAACTGCCGCCGCTGCTCCATCAATTGCCCGATGGGGGTCGATTACGCGACGTTCAACCGCATGGCCCGCGGCCTGCTGGTCTCGGTCGGAATCATGCCGGAAGGAGTCGCCGTCGTCAGCAAGGACCAGTGGGAAATAGGAAATCAGATGGGAGTGCTGAAGGAGGAATACATCGACACCCTGGAATGGATGTCCGAGGAGCTGAGCGGCGATATGGGCGATCCGAACGCCGTAATCCCCATAGACAAGATGGACGCGGACATCGTCTATTCGATCAACCCCCGCGAGGTCAAGTACGATCCCCGCACCATCGCCGACGCCGCGAAAATCTTCTATCTGGCCGGTGAAAACTGGACCATGCCCAGCGAAGGCTGGGACATGACCAACTTCGGCCTGTTTTCCGGCGACGACGACCTGGGCGGCGCCGTGGCGCTCCGGTTGTACGAAAAAGTTTCGGAGCTGCGGGGCAGGAAGCTGGTGATTTCCGAATGCGGCCACGGGTACCGCTCCACCCGGTGCGAAGGCCCGAACTGGGCGGCCCACACGGTGCCTTTCGAGATGGAAAGCTCCGTCAACACCATGCTGCGGTACATCAAGGAGGGCAGGATCAAGGTGGACAAGACCAGAAACGACGTACCGGTCACGTTCCACGATTCCTGCAACAACGCCCGGAGCTGCGGCCTGTTCGAGGAGCCGAGAGAACTGTTGAACCTCGTCGTTACGGACTTCCGTGAAATGGTCCCGAACCGCTCGGAAAACTACTGCTGCACCGGCGGCGGCGGCGCCATGTCCATGTCCGAATACACGCCCCGGCGCCTGAAATCCGCGCGCGTGAAAGCGGATCAGCTGAAAGCCACAGGTGCCAAGATAGTCGTGACCTCCTGCCACAATTGCGTGGACGGTCTGACGGACCTGATCCGCCATTACAAGCTCGGCATGGATGTCACCCAGCTGGTCAATCTCGTCGCCAATGCGGTCGTGGTTCCCGAAAAAATCGCAGTTGAAAAGCCGGCCGAGTCGGAAAAGCCCGCAGCCGTTGCGGTCGAACACAGCCTTGAGGCATTCAAGATTCTGGTGGTGGATGACGAGGACGACATCCGGCTGTACTACACCGTTCTGCTCGAAGACAACGGCGCGAAGGTAATCCAGGCCTCGGACGGGGACGAAGCCCTGAAGCTCGCCAAATCCGAAAAACCCGACCTCATCACCCTGGACCTGAATATGCCCGGTAAAGACGGGGGACAGGTTTTCGAGCAGCTGCGGAAGGATCCTGAACTGGCCGAGATAAAGGTGTGTATCATAACCGGAAGGCCGGAACTTCGGCGTCTGATTTACGACCGTCCGGTGCCGCCGCCGGAGGGATTCCTGGACAAGCCCGTCGACGATCATGCACTGCTTCTGAATATTCGCAAGATTCTCGAAGTGGGCTAAAGCGGACACAGTGGGGGAGACCGTGGAACTTCCATACAAGCAGTACTTCGAAGCAATGCCATGTTACGTCACGGTGCAGGACCGCCATTTCAAGGTTATAACGGCCAATAGCCGTTTCGTAAAGGACTTCGGCAATTTCCAGGGGCGCTACTGTTATCAGGTTTACAAGCAGCGCCCTGAAAAGTGCGAGATCTGTCCCGTTGAACGAACCCTGCGCGACGGCCAGAGCCACCGGAGCGAAGAAACGATCCGGTGCCCGGACGGAAGGGAAGTCTCCGTCATCGTCTACACGGAGCCGGTCTACGACGACAAAGGCGAGATTACGGCCGTGATGGAGATGTCCACGGACATCACGGAAATCAAGCACCTTCAGGATCAGCTGCACGAAAGCCAGTCCAAGTACCGGTCCCTGTTTGAAGAGGTCCCCTGCTACATATCCATCCAGGACGAGAACCTCAACATCGTCGACGCCAACCGGCTGCACCGCAGGGACTTCGGCACGTTCCTGGGGTGCAAGTGCTACGAGGTCTACAAGCACCGGACCGAGGAGTGCTACCCCTGCAGCGTGCGCCAGACCTTCGCCGACGGCCGTATGCGCATCAAGGAGGGCGTCGTGACGTCCATCAAGGGCGAAGCGCTCAACGTCCTTATGCACACGGCGCCCATCTGCGACAGTTCCGGCAGAATCAGGTACGTGATGGAGATGAGCGCCAACATCAGCCAGGTCCGGCAACTCCAGTCCCAGCTTGCCTCGATCGGGCTTCTGATCAGTTCCATCTCACACGGCATCAAGGGGCTTCTCAACAGCCTCAATGGGGGGATATACCTGGTCAACAACGGGCTCGCCAAGGACAACCGGGAGCGGCTGCACCGGGGATGGGAGATCGTTCTCCGCAACGTTTCCCGAATCCGGAGCATGGTGCTGGATATTCTTTACTACGCCAAGGACAGGGAGCCCGACTACACCGACATAAAATGCGCTTCCATGGTGGAGGAAGTCGCGGAGCTGCTGCGGGGGAAGGCGAAGGAGCTCGGCGTGGAACTGATCAACGAAACGGACGCAATGGCCTGCACTTTCGAAGCCGATTCCAAGGCGGTGCTTTCCATGCTCGTGAACCTGACTGAAAATTCTCTGGATGCCTGCCGTCTCGATTCCCACAAGAATACGCACCGTGTAGCCATAAACGCGACGGGGGACGCCGATCAGGTATGTTTTACCATCGAGGACAACGGGATCGGGATGGACCGGGAAACCCGGGAGAACGCCTTCACCCTGTTTTTTTCGTCCAAGGGGAGCGAGGGTACCGGGCTCGGCCTTTTCATCGCCAATAAAATCGTGACGGCTCACGGCGGTAAAATTAATCTGAAATCGCAGCGGGGAGTCGGCACGAGGTTTTCGGTTTATCTCCCCCGGATCCGACCGGAAAAAAACGGCGCCCAATCCGGGGATGCTTCCGGCAGTGCAGGGGACTGGTCGGTATAGACGACGGCAACCCTGTTTGAAACAGGATGAAACAAAACATTACAGCTCCAATACCCTCAGGAGACAACAAAATGCCTGATAAGAAGACGGTGCTCATCATAGACGACGAGCCGGATACGCGGACTTACTTTTCAAATCTGCTCGAGGATGAGGGATTTGAAACCATGGTGGCAGAAAACGGAGATGAAGCCTTGAAGAAGGTGTCGGCCAAAAAGCCGGACCTTATAACGCTGGACATAACCATGCCGGAGACGTCCGGAGTCCGGTGCTACCGGGAGCTTCGGGAAAACGAGGCATACCGGGACATTCCGGTAATCATGGTTACCGGGATTTCCGAAAAATTCCAGGATTTCATCTCTTCGCGCAGGCAGGTGCCGCCCCCCGACGGCTATCTTCCGAAACCGGTCGATGAAAAAGAGCTGGTGGATCTGGCACACAGGCTGACGGCCTGAGATTCAGAAACGGGGACAGGATACTTTGTTTAGCTCTTGGACTGCAGGCTGACAAAACTTGCAGCGCTTGCAGTACTGCGTGCCCGTTTTTCACCGACGGTCCGGGATATTCTCTTGCAGGAAGCTTCGGTTTCGAACCGGTCCGCGTGCCGGGAATCCCTCCAGCCCATCCCTAAAAAAATTCCACAACAATGCGCGTCCTATGGTATAAATGCCCGTTAGTTAATATTCAGGCTGTTTACGGAATAGTTTGAAAATATTACCTTGGTGGAGGATTTCAGGATGGGAAAAGTAGCGATTGAAACGCTCGCGGAAGATATGTTCCAGCTTGTCACCGAATGCGCCGGCAAGAAGAACCTCAAGGCCGGCGACCTCACCAAAGCCATGATCGCCAAGCACGGCGAGGATGCCTGCAATAAGGACGACTGCAAAAAGGCCATAAGGATACTCATGGACTCCGGCCGATGCGTTTACAGCTATATGGGCGGATCGTATATCCAGCTTCCCCCAAAGGAGTAAATCTGCCCGGCATATCTTTTTGAGCCTCCGGGTGCAGGATCGGGGATCCATCCCGCGACGATGCATTCGCAGCCCCCCCATGAAGAAGGAAAACAGGATTCCCGGTCCGCTCTGAGCCGTCGGCCCAGCAACGGACCGCTGTGGTGAAAAAATACGAAAATCTCTCGAGTATAAAGGCTGGGCCGGCGGAAACGCAGCGCGGATGGAAAGGCTGATAAAAGACGGCAACCCAATTGTTCCTAGAGTTTTGAGCTTACGGGCCCTGGCGTTTTCAGGAATTTCCAGGGCCCGAAGCATGATTGCGGGGATAGGATGAGTATACTCCTTTATGTAATCTCTTATTTTTCTCTCCTGGTTTTTATTGTCGCCTGCGCGGTTCGGGCGCTGTCTTACGCCCGCGCCCCGATTCACCTGCGCTGGGAGCTGTACCCCGTGCCCCACGAAGCGCCGCACAGGGTCGGTCACGGAGGCTCCTACTACGAGGAGCCGGAATGGTGGACAAAATCGAGCCCGCGCAATCTTCTGGGGGAGCTGAAATCCATGGGGGCCGAGATCCTTTTTCTCAAGGCTCTCTGGGAGTTCAACCGCAAGCTCTGGTACCGTTCCTTTCCGTTTCACTTCGGTCTTTATATCCTGATTTTTGCGGTGTTCCTGATTCTTCTCTGCGGCCTGATTTCCTTCATTTCCCCCGGCTTCATGCAGGGGAGCCTGGCAGCGGGCCTGCAGTTCGTCTTTCGGGCCGCCGGGGGGGGCGGGCTGGCGCTCAGTATCTGGGGAGCCCTGGGTCTTCTGCAGCTTCGCCTGACCGATTCCCGGATGAAAATCTACACGACCCCGGGCGATATTTTTAATCTTCTTTTTTTCATCGCGGCCTTCGGCACCCTGTCCGCAGGATTCCTTTTGGGAACGGGGCCTTCAACCGGCATCCTGGCTTTCACCCGCGGCCTTTTAAGCTTCGATACGAGTTTTGAAACGACCGGTCTCTTGGCGGCGGGACTGGTGCTCACGGGTCTGCTGGTCGCCTACATTCCTTTGACGCACATGTCCCACTTTATTGCCAAGTACTTTACCTACCACAACATACGCTGGGATGACGCGGCGAACAGGCGGGGGGGTAGAATCGAAGTGAAACTTGCCGAATGCCTCGCCTACAGGCCGACCTGGTCGGCGGCCCACATAGGGGCGGACGGCAAGAAAACATGGGCGGACATTGCTGCAAGCAGTCCTGCGCGGGGGCCGAAGAAATGAGGAAAGACATTCATTTGAAAGACCTGTCACGAAAGCAGAAGGAACCGCTGCTCCATCTGGAGAAAAAGGATCTCATGCCGCTGCCTTACCCCCTCGAGGATCCAGACGACGGGCCTCCGTTTGCGGAGCTGAAGGAACAGATCCGGGAGAAGTATGAATGCGGCCTGGACGATACCTGCGCCGTAAGCATTCCGAAGCCGGCGACGAAAGAGGAGGAGGACGCCCTGGTGGCAAAATTCCTCTCCGGCCTGGAGAAGCTGTTCACGAAGGAAAACAACTGGACGTTTCTGCAGCCCCTGCTGCTTTCGATGGAGCATTGCGCCAAATGCCAGACATGCTCCGAAGCCTGCCACATCTATGAAGCCAGCGGGAAAAACGAACTCTACCGTCCGACATTCCGTTCCGAACTGATGCGCCGCCTGTATTTCAAGCATGTGAAGAAGGGGGGGCTGCTCTCCGCCTGGCAGCACGGGGACATTGAAATCAACTGGCCGCTTGTCGCCCGCCTGATAGAACTTTCCTACCGCTGCAATTTGTGCCGGCGCTGCGCCCAGACATGCCCGATCGGGGCCGATAACGGGCTGGTCGCCCATGAATTGAGAAAAATCTTCAGCCAGGAAATGGGCATCGCCGCCAAAGAGCTGCACGACAGCGGATCCATGCTCCAGCTGCAGGTCGGTTCCTCCACCGGTATGAACGCCGTGGTTGTGAAAGACAACATCGAGTTCATCGACGAGGACATGGAGGAGAAAACCGGGATGAAGGTGCAAACCCCCTGGGATGTCGAGGGGGCGGAAGTTCTTTTGATCCATAACGCCGGGGAAATCCTGGCCTGGCCGGAAAATCCGGGAGCCTTCGCCGTGATTCTCAACGCCGCGGGCATCAAGTGGACCCTCTCCTCGGAGGTCGCCGGCTACGATTCCATCAATTACGGGGTCTGGTACGATGACGCCCAGTTCGCGCGCGTCGCGGTAAAGCATGCGGAGGCGGCCAAAAAGCTGGGAGTGAAAAAGATCGTTCTGGGCGAGTGCGGCCATGCGCACAAAGCGCTCACGGTCATCGCGGACCGCGTGCTGACCGGGGACCTGAACATCCCGCGGGAAAGCTCCATGACGCTGCTGCGCGACATTGTCATGAGCGGCCGCCTCAAGCTGGATCCCGGCCGCAACGATTTTCCGGTCACGCTGCACGACCCCTGCAATATGGTCCGACTGATGGGAATCGTCGAGCCCCAGCGCGAAGTGATCCGCAAAATCTGCCCCCGCTTCAGGGAGATGACGCCGCACGGAGTGGACAATTACTGCTGCGGCGGCGGAAGCGGATTCGCCATCATGAGCGGCAACAATTTCCCGGACTGGCGCTTCCAGGTGGCCGGGCGGAAGAAGCTCGAACAGATACTCCATGCTTTCGGCGACTGCATGGATCCTTCGATCCCGAAATACCTGTGCGCTCCCTGCAGCAACTGCAAGGGTCAGCTCCGGGATTTGCTCGCCTACTATGAAATGTGGGACAAGCACAAAATCCTTTACGGCGGCCTTGTGGAATTGATCGTCAACGCGATGGAGGACGCGAAGCCCGGATTCATCGAATGGGAATGGCATTGATTGAAAGATAATCCACGGCCTCTGACCGTGCGACCCTGGGAGACTCAGCTGTTCCGGCTAATTTTAATGGCAGGAGCATGCTCGGGGTCGGGATCGCTGTCGGTATCGAAGGATTTGCATATGCGTTTGAAAAAAATAGATTCTCTGCTTTGCGATCGATACCGACCCCGAGCCCCGCTTCATGATGCAAGCCAAAGCCACGCCTTATAGGCGTGGTTGATTCATTCCGGGGTCGCGTCCGTCCGCGATCCCCTTGGATTTGCCGCGGTCGCCCGCAGGGGGCGCCCCGCTTCATTGAGAAGCCGAAATATCAGGCCATCAGCACAAAAGGGTTACCACCGCTATGGCAGACAATTCCGCCAAGACGCAGCCGGGAACCGTATACCTCGTCGGGGCGGGTCCGGGACATCCCGGCCTGATAACCCGGTGGGGGTACGATCTGCTCCAGCAGTGCGACGCCGTCGCTTACGATGCCCTGATCCCCATGGAGCTGATTTCCGGTCTGCCCGAAAGAGTTGAAAAATACTACGTGGGCAAAAGGGCGGGAAAGCATTCCCTGCCCCAGCCCCGGATCAACGAGATGCTGGCCGCGCTGGCGAAGCGCGGACTGCGCGTGGTTCGATTGAAAGGCGGGGACCCTTTTGTTTTCGGCAGGATCGGAGAGGAGGCCGCCTATCTCTCAGCCGCAGGCGTACCCGTGGTTATGGTTCCCGGCGTGACGGCCGCATCGGCCGCTGCGGCTATGTCCGGTTTTTCCCTGACGACGCGACAGGAATCTTCCTGGATTTTCATTGCCACCGGTCATCCTGCAGAAAATTCGAGCACTCCCGTGCCCTGGGACCGGATCGGGGCCCTGCCGGGCGGAACTCTGGTGGTTTATATGGGAATTGCCCGGCTCAACGAAATCGCCGGACAATTGCTCGCTTCGGGAATGCCCCCTGCAACGCCCGCGGTCGTAGTCCGGGCGGCTTCAACCGGACTGCAGCGCTCCGTACATGCGCCGCTGATCAGCATAGCCGACGAATGCAGGCGCCGGAATCTGAAGCCTCCGGCACTGGTCATCATCGGGGAGTCCGTACGGGGCCGCCTCAACGACCCGGACGCCCCGGAAAAACCCCTGTCCGGAAAAAAAATACTCCTGACCGGGCCGGCCCGCAGTACGGGACTTCTTTGCGAGGCTCTCCGCGAAGCCGGGGCCGAGCCGATTCCTCATCCCACGACAATTCGTCGCGGGTTCGACGACCCGCAGGGGTGGAACCGCTTTCTTGAAACTGTCGGCCGGGGCGGAATCTGCATTTTCCAGGATGCGTCCGTGGTCGGCCGTTTTTTCGACTCCTTCCTGACGCGCGGCCGGGATATAAGGGAGCTGGCTCCATTCAAAATGGTCGCCGCAGGAGAAGATGCCGCGGCCGCGCTGCGATCGCACGGCGTTCGCGCCGATGCCGTTGCCGCGGGCTTCGAGGCAGGATCGCCGCCGGCGTTCATCAGGGATTTTTCCCCCCGTTCGGACTTTCCCCTGGTGTGGGTGCACAGAAATCCGCCCCCCCCTTTTCCGGAGCTGGCGCTTTACGAAAGACGCGGCCTGATCCTGCCCCTGGCCGTTGAAACGGAGTCGACCGCGGCGCGGGATGCCCGATGGATGGAAGGTGTGCTGGAGGATCCGCCCGATTGCATCGTTTTTACGGGGGAGAGCGAGGTTACAGGACTCGTTGAACTGCTGGGGAAGGAAGCATGTTCCGGGCTGGTCCGCAGAACCTTCGTCGCAGCGCTTCAGCAAGCCGCTGCCAGGCTGCTGGAGCAATACGGATTCCCCTGCCATATCTCCTGCGACACTCCGGATGCGGGGAATCTCGTCAGCCTGCTTGCGGAACGCCTGCGGGAGAAATAACAGGATTCGCTCGGGCCGGGTCGGCGTCCGGAACCTGGGGAAAACGCGCCCTCTCTCCGATAGCTTTGAAATCCGGACCGGGATCATGCTATGATCGTCCGCACCGGTTCCTATGCAGATAGGGCCGGCCCGCATTTCCGAAGGGTATTTCCGGGGACGGCATCCTGCATGCCGGCGTACGGGCCTGCCGGGAAATACGGGCCAAAGAACACATATGCAGAAAAACAGACTCGCATCACGCGGATATTCAAATACGGTCCTCAGGAGGTGGTCATGGCGCATAAGGCAACTTTAACCATCGATGGGAATGTCCTGGAATTGCCGGTCATCGAGGGAACCGAGGGGGAACTGGCGATCGACATCACTCAGCTGCGCGCTCAAACCGGCTTTATTACCTACGACCCCGGTTTCGGCAATACGGGCTCCTGCATGAGCGCCATTACATTCATCGACGGTGAAAAGGGCATTCTCCGGTATCGCGGCATCCCGATCGAAGAATTCGACCGTCCCCAGCCCGATTTTCTGGAAGTGGCCATGCTGATCATCTTCGGGGAGCTTCCGAGCACGGAAGCGCGCGAAAGGTTCCGCAACGTGTGCAAGGCCACGGCCAACCTCGACGAAAGCATGAAGCACCATTTCGAAGGCTTTCCGATCGGCGCCCCTCCCATGGCCCAGCTTTCGGCCATGATCAACGCGATATCCTGTTTTTATCCGGAGTATTTCGTTCTGAAGGACAAGGAAATTTTCGAGGATGCCGCGGCGCGCATTATCAGCCAGATACGAACAGTAGCCGCCTACTCCTACCGGCGCTCGCGTGGACTGCCGCTGATCTACCCGAACCCTTCCCTTAAATACTGCGAAAATTTCCTGCACATGATGTTTTCGATGCCGTATCAGGACTACGATGCCGACCAGGACGTACTGGACGCCCTGAACCTGCTTTTCATCCTGCACGCGGACCATGAGCAGAACTGCAGCACTTCAACGGTGCGCATGGTGGGTTCCAGCGAAGCGAATGTTTACGCCGCCTGCGCCTCGGGTGTCTGCGCCCTCTGGGGCCCGCGCCACGGCGGCGCCAACCTCGCGGTCATCGAGATGCTGGAGGAAATCCATCGGGGGAGCCAGACTCCCGAGGAATGCGTCGCGATGGTCAAAGACAAAACGAAGGGATTCCGGCTGATGGGATTCGGGCACCGCGTTTATAAAAATTACGATCCGCGCGCCAAGATTCTGAAGAAGGTCTGCGACAAGGTCCTCGACAAGCTCGGCGTCCACGATTCGCTGCTGGAGATTGCGAAGCGCCTGGAGGAACTTGCCCTGAAGGACGATTACTTCATCGAAAAGAAACTGTACCCCAATGTGGATTTCTACAGCGGCATCATCATGCGCGCCATCGGCATCCCGACCACCATGTTCCCCGTAATGTTCTCCATCGGGCGACTACCGGGATGGATCGCCCAGTGGAAAGAAAACCACGACGATCCGGCCATGCGTATCTCGCGCCCGCGCCAGATCTACATCGGAAAGAAGCTGCGCCATTTCGTTCCCAAGGAATTGAGGGCCT
>JAFGAO010000111.1 GCA_016933615.1 Acidobacteriota bacterium | reverse complement strand
GGGGATGGGCGCCGGTCCCGGCCTGTGGAATTCTGCCAGTATAAAAAGCCCAATCCGAGAACAATAACGGCCGATGCCGCCCATGCATAGTGCTTCCAGGACGGCATCCCGAAACCGAACACCAGGAAACGGCGCAACATCGGGAAACGGCTGCGCAGCTTGCGCCTCCCTATCTCGCTGAGAACCGCCGTTTCGAAATCCTGAGGAGCCTTGACCCTGTCCAGGCCGCGAACCATCCGGCTCAGGTTCTGGGCGTCGGCCAATTCGCGGCCGCACCGGATGCATTGACGGGCGTGCCTTTCCATCCCGAAACGACCGGCAAAATCCAGGCTGTTCTCCAGGTAATCTTCAAGGTTCTTCTGAAATGTACGGCAGTTCATAATCGTTCTTCCGCTACGGGTTCGACCCCCGGATCATTCATTGCATGAATCTTGACCGGCAAAGCGGTTTACCTGTAGTGCTCCAGTTTTCTCTGGAGCAGTTCCCGCGCCCGGTGCAGCCTGGACTTTATGGTCCCGGCCGAACACTTCAATATTGCTGAAATCTCCTCGTACGGCAATTCCTGGACTTCCCTCATGATAAAGGCTGTCCGGTATTTCTCGGGCAGCGATCGTATGGCTTCCCGCACAACGCGGCCGCTTTCCTTGCGCAGGATTTCATCTCTCGGGTCGGCGCGGACATCCGCAACTTCGAACTCCGGAGCCCCTTCCTCCTCCGCTTTCCGCTTCCCCAGAACATTCCTGTGAAACACACGGCCGCGACGCTTCCTGAATCGCAGCTCGTCGATGGCGAGATTCGTGGCTATCCGGTAAATCCAGGTGGAAAACTGGTAAATGTTGCTGTAACGATTGATATTCCGGTACACCCTGAGGAAGGTTTCCTGGCTCAGATCTACGGAGGTATCGTAGTCCCCGATAATCATATTGACGTAGTTGGTGATGGAATCCTTGTACTTGCCCACGAGCTGGGCGAACGCCGCGTCGTTTCCTGAAATGAAATCCCTTACCAGGTCGTTGTCGGTGGTCCGCTCGAAACTGGAAATATCCCGTCCGAGGGGAGGGATTCCCAAGGATTCTTCCCGGAGTTCTGAAGGCAATATTTTCTCCTCTTTTCGGAAACCCATCGGTTTCAGTTAATTTCTTTGCAAGTTATTACATTACGGCATCTTGGAATCATAACGAGCCCGGTTTTCCAGAGGCGCAGGCGCACGCTTTAAATGCGGCTCGGTTATTACACGTAAAGCGGCTCCCGGGGTTCCGATTTATTTCGCATCCATCCAGTTATCCGCAACCTTCAAATCCACGCGAAGCGGTACGGCCAGGCAAGCGGCCCCCTCCATCTCCTCCCGCACCAGCGCGGAGATCGTCTCGATTTCCGTTGCGGGGACTTCCAGCACCAGCTCGTCATGCACCTGCAACAGGATTTCAGATGAAAGTCGTTTCCGCCGCAAAGCATTATGGACCCGGATCATGGCGATCTTGATGATATCGGCCGCGGTGCCCTGGATCGGGCTGTTCACGGCCGTCCTCTCGGCGAATTGCCTCGTATTGTATTCCTTGGACTGGATGTCCGGCACGGGGCGGATTCTTCCGAACAGGGTCCTGACGATGCCGTTTCGGCGGGCCTCTTCTATGGTCCGGTCGAGCCATGCCCGTACACCCCGGTAGCGTTTGAAGTAGGCGTCGATGAAAGCCTGGGATTCCTCCCTGGAGATGCCCAGGTTTTGAGACAGTCCGAAAGCGGAAAGCCCGTAAATGATCCCGAAGTTGATCACTTTGGCGCGCCTGCGGCATTCGGCCGTATTCTCCAATTCGGCCCCGCTGAAAACTTCCCGCGCCGTTCTTTCATGGACATCCTCGCCCGCCCGGAAAGCGTCGACCAGGACTTCGTCCCCGGACAGGTGCGCCAGAACGCGCAGTTCCACCTGGGAATAGTCGGCCGAAATCAGCACGTTTCCCTTCTCGGCCACGAAAGCCCGCCGGATCAGGCGCCCGGTCTCGGACCGGATCGGGATATTCTGCAGATTCGGGTCGGAACTGGACAGGCGCCCCGTCGCGGCCCCGGTCTGGTTGAAGGATGTGTGCACCCTGCCGGTTTCCGGATGAATCAGGGCGGGGAGCGCATCGACATAAGTAGATTTAAGTTTGGCGATCTGCCGGTACTCCAGAATGAGCCTTGGAAGCTCGTAGGTTCGGGAAAGCTCCTCAAGGACGGCCTGGTCCGTGCTGTAGGTTCCGGTCTTGCGCGTCTTTTTTCGCATCGGCAGGTTCAGCTTTTCGAACAGGACGGCCCCGAGCTGTTTCGGCGAATTGATGTTGAATTCCTCCCCCGCGCTTTGGTAAATCCTGCCCGTGAGCCCGTCCAGCTGCTTTTCCATTTCGGAAGACATCCGCTGCAGTATGCCGCGGTCGACTTTGACGCCCGCGGATTCCATGTCCGCCAGCACGGGGACCAGGGGGCGCTCGATCTCCTCGTAAAGATTGCGCAGCCCGAGAGCGTCCAGGCGCGGCTCGAGCGTTTCACAGAGCTGCCGCAGGGACGTGACGCGCCGACTCAGGCTTTCGGCCGTCTTGTCCGGGTCTGCAGGAAGCAGCCCGCCGTCGTCGACCTTCTCTTCGGACAGGGATACCTCCAGCTGATCCATGGCCCACCGCTTCAGGGAATAATCGCCCGCATTCGGGGCGGTCAGAAAAGCCATCAGCATGGCGTCGCCCGGAATCTCCGCGCCCCCTGTTCCGAAGCGCTGCTGGGAAAGCAGCCACAGCTTGGAATCCCAGCAGATTTTCTCGAGCGCACCGTCTTGCATGAGGCGCCGCCAGGATGCGGCATCCGCTTTTCTATCCAGGTCGAAAAGGACCGCGTCTCCACGATCGCGGGCCGCGCACCCGAATCTGGCTGTTTTCCGCCCGAGCGGAGATTCGCTGCAGCCGAGCTCGACGAAAAGCTTCGAACCGGCCGCCGTCGCTTGCTGCAGTCCGCCGACGCCCGGATCGGAAAACCATTTTCCTGTAGCGGAGATGCTTTTCGGCTCGTCGTGAAATTCAAGTTTCAGGGAATTGAATTCCAGTTCCGAAAACAGCGCGTAGGCGGATTTTCTATCGGGCTCCGCAAGAACCAGGGAGGACAGGTCCAGTTCAATGGGAAGGTCTTTCCGGATGGTCGCCAGCTCCCGGCTCATACGGACGAGATCGGCGTTGTTGCGCAGGCTTTCCCGGTGCGACTTTTTCTCGATTTTGTCGGGATCCTCGAGCAGGGCGTCGACACTGCCGAAAACCCGAACCAGGTCCCTGGCCCCTTTTTCGCCGATTCCGGGAGCCCCCGGGATATTGTCCGAGGCATCCCCCCAAAGACCCAGTAAATCCGCCACCTGGTCCGGCCGGACGCCCAGCTTTTCCTCGACCTTCGCGCCGTCGAGCACCAGGTTGTTTTTCAAAGTATCAAGGACGCGCACATGCTTCGACACCAGCTGGAGCATGTCCTTGTCGCTCGTAACGATCACCGTTTCCAGGCCCCGCTCCGTAGCCCGGGACGCGAGCGTCCCGATGACGTCGTCGGCTTCGTATCCCCGGTATGCAATAACCGGGACGCGAAATACCTCGCAGACTTTCCTGATGTAGGGAAGCTGCTGGATGAGGTCCGGCGGCGTCGGTTTGCGGGTCGCCTTGTACTCCGCGTATTTCTCGTGGCGGACGGTAGGGCCCTCCAGATCCAGAGCCACGCCGATGTAATCCGGCTTCTGCTCCTGGATCAGTTTCCTCAGCATCGAGGTGAATCCGAAAACGGCATTCGTGGGCAGCCCGCTCGAATTGCTCAGGCCGCGTATCGCGTAATAGGCGCGGTAGATGTGAGACATGCCGTCGATCAGAAAAAGGCGTTTGGGGTTCACTTGGATTCCTTCCAAATTTTTGATTACTGAGACGGTCCTTCAGTCTGTTTTCCGGAACGCGGTCAGGTCCCAGGCATCGCTGTCTTCGTCCCGGCAAAGAATGTAAACATTCCCGTCGCCCGCGCGGACTTTAAAATACTGTTTTGAGGGGCTGTACCATTGATCCTCGATTTCCATGACCTCCAGCGCCCGGTCCCTCAGGATAAAACGCACCGGGTGCTGGTCCGCTTTATAACCGGCGTAACACTCCACCTTCACGCTCATGGCCTGCCCGGTTTGCGCCCGGCGCGGGGATGGCAGGATTGGTACACCCTGATCAGCTGCTCCACCGAAACGTGCGTGTATTTCTGGGTCGTGGACAGGCTCTCGTGCCCCAGGAGTTCCTGGATGGTGCGCAGATCGGCGCCGGCATTCAGCATGTGGGTCGCGTAGCTGTGGCGCAGCGTGTGGGGGTGCACTTTCAGCCGCTCGGCCATACAGCCGACATGGCGGTCGACGATATTCCACACGCTTCTGGCCGTCAGCCTCCCGCCGCGGACGTTGACAAAGACGGCCTCCTCTCCGGAATGCCGTCTGCCGGACTGCTGTTTCCCCCTGAACCGGACAATCCCGCCCCTCACGTTCAGATAGTCCTGCAGGGTTTCCCGCGCCCTTTCTCCGAACGGCACGATCCGTTCCTTGGATCCTTTTCCCAAAACGCGCACCAGCCCTTCCTCCAGGCTGATATCCCCGAGATTCAGCCCCACCAGTTCGCCGACCCGGATGCCCGCGGCATAAAGCATCTCCAGGATCGCCCGGTCCCGCTTCCCCAGGTCGGTACCCGTATCGGGCGATTCGACCAGGCTGCCGACCAAATCGATCGCCAGGCAGTCCGGAAGCCGGCTTTCCTGCTTGGGAGAAACGACATTCCGGGCGGGATTCGTTTCAATCGCCGCCTCGAGGGAAAGGAACTTCATAAACGAGCGGACGGAAGCCAGCTTCCTGGCAATCGACGACTTCTTGTTTTTTTTCTGATAGAGCGTCCCGAGAAACTCCCGTATCGTCAGATTGTCGACCTGTTCCAGTCCGGGCTCCGGCCGCTCCTGTCCTTCGGGCGTATGCGTCAGGTAGTGGAAAAACTGCCGCAGGTCGGAATCGTAGTTCCGCACCGTATTGGAGGATGCGTTGCGCTCGAAGCGCAGGTAATCCAGGTACCTCTCAATCCAGCCCGACAGTGTTCGGTCCATGGCGCTATCTTAACCCCGTTTCCCGTTTCCGGTCTCCTGTTTCCCGTTAAAAACCGGAAGAGGCTTCATCCGCCTCGATGGAGCGAATCCACTCCCGCATGGTTCGAAGAGCCTCGCGCACCTGTATCCGGCGCCTTTCCTTTTTGTCGCGAATCCGCCTTTTCAAATCTTCATCCGTACCAAGCAGCCCGAAAGTGATGTTTGCAGGTTCGAAATTTTCCTGCCCTTCAAAGGTTATATAGTTCAGGAGGCTGCCGCAGGCGGTGGACCGCGGCGGGGCCACGGGCGCTTTCCCCCGGGCCAGGCGCCCCGCGTTGACTCCCGCCAGAAGCCCCGTCGCAATGGATTCGACATACCCTTCCACGCCGCATATCTGCCCCGCAAAAAGGAGACCGGGCCTGCTTCGGCTCTGCAGCGTCGGCCGCAGCAGGCGGGGAGAATGGATGTAGGAATTGCGGTGTATCCGGCCGAACCGGACAAACTCGGCGTTCTCGAGACCGGGAATCGTCCGGAAAACCCGCGACTGCTCCGGATACTTCATGTGGTTCTGAAATCCTACCAGGTTGTAGCAATCGGCCATCCGGTTTTCGCGGCGCAGCTGCACCGCCGCATAGGGCCGCCTGCCCGTGGAAGGATCCGTCAGCCCCACGGGTTTCATCGGCCCGAATCGCAGGGTATCCACCCCCCTGCGCGCCAGTTCCTCGATGGGAAGGCAGCTTTCAAAATAGACCGGTTCCTCGAATTCCCTAAGGGGAACGGTTTCCGCGCGCACCAGGGCATCGTAGAACCGGCGGTATTCCTCACGGGACATGGGCGCGTTGAGGTAATCTTCGCCGCCTTTGCCGTAACGCGATGCAAAAAAAAGTTTCGAAGCATCCAGGGACCCGGCGTCGACGATGGGCGAGATCGCGTCATAAAAATACAGGTTTCTCGATCCCGCGAAATCCGCAATGGCTTCCGACAGCGGCTGGGACGTCAGGGGGCCCGTGGCGACGACCGTTATGCCGTCTTCGGGAAGGCTGCGGACCTCTTCGCGGACGACCTTGATCCGGGCATCCTTCAGAATTTCCTCCGTAATGCGGCGGCTGAATTCGGCCCGGTCCACGGCCAGGGCATGGCCGGCGGGGATCCTCGTCTCGTCGGCTGCTCTCATCAGAAGGCTGCCCATGCTCCGAAGCTCCTGTTTGAGCAGGAACGGGGCCGTTGCATCCTGCTCCGACTTGAGCGAATTGCTGCAGACCAGTTCGCCCAGCCCGCCGGTAGCGTGGGCCGGCGTCGCAACGGCGGGCCTCATTTCATAAAGCTCGACGTCGAGCCCCTGCCGGGCTATCTGCCATGCAGCCTCCGATCCGGCCAGGCCTCCGCCGATTACTTTTATCCGCAGCGTCATTGGGAAATTCTAGTGGATAGTCCGAAGGAGGACAATACCGCCCGTGACCGATGATTGAAGATTCAAGACTGGAGATTAGAAAAACAAATCCTTTGTGGAACCGGATGCGCCGCGGGCTATCGCTTCGTAGCGGAAATAAGGCCCGGCCGCCTTGAATCCTATCTGTTGAGAAACATGAAGATGCCGACGGCCAGGGAAAAGGCTATGACGGCCGCCATAACGATCAGGCCGGCAACGGTCAGGATCCCGACGTAACGCCAGAAGGACTTCTGATATTTCAGCGCGTTTTCAAGCCCCCGGGAAGTGCCCGCCGATTCCAGCGCCTTTATCGCCGATGCGTAACGGGACAGGAAAATTCCGGGCGGAACATAGAGGAGCGCCATTATCAGATAGAAAAATCCGATGGTAAAACCTCCTCCCGGCAGCGGCCAGGAGGTTTCACTGCCTGCATTGAAGAGAGCGCCGGCCATTGTCGCAATCAAAACCGTCAATCCGCCGAGAAAAGTAAATCCGGCTCCGATAAACACCATGATGGAAAGGAACCGCGCCCACGGCTTCGTCTGGTCGAGAAATTTCCGCCCGTCCGGCGTTAAGAGAACGGATTCAGGCTCTGTTGTTTGAACGTCCATCCTATCGGTGATTATCGGCTCTATGGGATTCTCGTCCATTGCGTCTCTCCGCTTTCCGGATTTTCAATAAAAAGCCTCGCCGCCAAACAACCGTGAAAGATAACTCTTATATTGAACCCATGCTTCGGGCGTTGTAAACACCAAAAAAGGCGGACACAAGGTTCGCACATTACCGTCTTCCCGCAGGCCAGCGAAGATGCAGGACCTGCCGGGCTATCTCTTCAACCGCCAGGTAGGAAACGTCCACCGTTTTCCATCTCTGCCTGTCCATGAGGCGGTTTACGTGGTTGACTTCCGCGGCCACGGTTCTCTGGTCGACATAACCCTGGTCCGCGTCCTTTCCCAGGTCGGACATCCTCGCTTCCCGGACCCTCAGAAGACGCTGCACGTTGATCCGCAGCCCGATCACCCGGTTCGGGGACAGCCGCAGCAATTGGCGGGGAGGCTCCATCCCCGGCACCAGGGGCACATTCGCCGCCCGAACCCCCTGGAAGGCAAGATAGAAACAGGTCGAACTCTTGGAGGAGCGGGACACTCCGGTCAGCACGACATCGGCCTTGCTCAGCTCGTGGATCCGCTGCCCGTCATCGTGCGTCAATACGTAATCGAAAGCGGTCATGCGGTCGTAATGATCCCGCTCCAGGGTGTAGAGCAGCCCCGGAACTTCTCCCGGCGCTCTTTGGAAACGGCTGTGAAGCGCCGTGATCACGGGGCCGAGCAGGTCGATGATTTCCATGTTCCGCCCCATCGCCTGGTGCATGACCTTGCGCGTTTCTTTCCCGACCAGGGTGAAAAAAATGATGGCGCCCACTTTTTCCGCTTCGTTGACGACCCGCTGGACCGCTTCCGGCGTCCGGATGTCCCGCCGGCGCTCGACCCGGTATTGTTCCCCTTCAAACTGAACCGCGGCGGCCTGAAGAACCCGGGCAGCCGTTTCCGCCCGACCGTCGGACACCAGAAATATCGTAGGCTTGTCGTTTTTTACCACTGCCCGCCTCCGTCGAAATGACGCGCGCCCCGTGCTGCAACGACACGGGTTGATTTTCCGTGTTCTTTCAATAGCGCAAACACCAACTGGTCCGCCGAAGCCTGGCCGAATTTCCGATTCGGCCAGGGGCGAAGGTGGGAGGTTCGCCCTCCGAATAAAGGCAGCCTCAGGTTTTGTGACGGTCACTACATATCCCGGGCGTTCTGTTTTCGGCATGGGGCGAACACAAGGTTCACCCCTACAATCCTCTGTTGCAGCCTCCCGACTACGGTTTTCTTATTCTCTCATTTTCGGGGTCGGCCGGGGATTGTATTTTCACGGGGGGATTGACGACGGATTTTTCTGCCATACGGCAAAAATAAAGTCTATGCTATTTTCGACTTCAACAGCATCCGGTAAAAATCAGCAAGGGGAGGCAGGAGTGCAATACAGGCCATGGACGTGGAAAGTGCCCGATAACAGCGGAGCATTGCAGCAGACGCTCACCAGGCAGGACGCCTACGAAAGAGTCAGCGGTCAGGCTGTTTTCACCCGGGATGTTTCCCTTCCCGGGATGCTCTATGCAAAGATTCTTCTTTCGCCTTACGCGCACGCGAGAATCGTGAGGGTGGATACGAGCGAAGCGGAGGCGCTCTTAGGGGTCCGGGATATCCTGAAGTTCGACGATCCGGACATCGCCTATGAGAACGGAATCCATCCCGGATTCGAAGTTTCCAGAAATTACAACCTTCTGACGCTGCCGGCAACAGCCGAATTTTACCAGCACCCCATGGGAATCGTGATCGTTGCCGACAGCGAAGAAATCTGCGACCGGGCGCTTAGGCTCCTTAAGATCGAATGGGAAGAGCGGCCTTTTATCCTCGAAATGGAAGAAGCACTGAGGCCGGACGCCCCCAAAATTATGCCCGAAGTCAAGTTCATGAATCCAAAAGCCGAAGAGCCCAACACGGTATTGACCGACCGCGCGGAATTCGGCAATGTCGAGAAAGGATTCGCGGAAGCCGATACGATCTTGGAATACACCATCACGCGCGCCCGCAATACGCCGGCGGGCGTGGAACCCATGGTGTGCGTCGCGCAGTGGCGGGGCGAGTTTCTGGATGTCTGGGTTCACCACCAGGACCTTCCTCTCAATGTCCTCACGACTCCAAACAGCATCCGTGAAATCCCTCAACCTCCCATTGCGGACTGGAACAAAATCACCGTAACCATGCCCTATCAGGGCTCATGGTACGGCGGCCTGTCCTGGCTTTCCTATTCGTATTCCTTTATCCGGCTCGCCGCAATACTGGCCAGGAGAGCCTCCGGGAAACCAGTGAAGCTGCTGTGGGACGAGAGCGGCTATTACTGCGGCGGCGACGACTACGGGTCCTACAGGTGCAAGGTCGGGGCCAAGAAGGACGGAACCATCACGGCGCTTCATTGGCACATGCAGGGAATAAGAAATCCCGCGATGGAGAAAACGCATGAAAGCACAAAAATTCCCAATATCCTTGCCACCCAGGAATGGGCCCTGATCAATAAAGGCCACTGCATGTGTTTCCGTCACGGGGCCCACACCTGCGTTCCGCACAACGTGATGTTCGACCGCGTGTCTGCGGAAATGGGACTGGATCCGACAGAGGTGGCCCTCAAAAACGACGGCTGCAGGGGGCACGACTGGGACTGGGTCACCCGCTACCAGAAGGAAAATGGTTTTCCCCGGAGATGGAGCCTCAAGGAAGTCATCGAGAAGGGTAAGAAAGCCATAGGATGGGATGAGAAATGGCACCCTCCTGGAACCTGCAGGCTGGCCAACGGGAAAATGCACGGCCTGGGATTCATGCACATCAACGAGTGGCACTGGCATGCGCCGATCCCCGGAATTTCCTATGCCTGCCTGACGCTGCGCAACGGCAAGGTCGCCATCATTGCCGTGCGCTGCGATATGGGAATCGATACGGAATCGGGCGCGCGTTTGGCCGTAGCCTCCGAAATCGGGCTCAAGTATGAAGACACCGTCATACAGGAGCGGCGGTCCGACAACAGCAATTTCCATTTCTGGCAGCCGGGCGGGTCCTTCGGAACCGGCTACATCACGACCCAACTGGTCCTGGCAGCCAGGGAACTTAGGCGGAAGATTCTGGAATACGCGGTCCAACCGAAGCCTGGGCTGTATACCAGCCCGGCGAGGCCCCCTCTTTTCCCGGGCATGACGCCCGGGGACCTGGATATCAGAGACAGCATGGTTTTTGAGAAATCAAACCCGGACAACCGAAGGACGATCCGCGAAGTGGCCGACGCATTCTGGGCTCTGGACCCCCCGATCGTTCATCCGCCCGCCGGAACGCTGTACGGGTTGACGGTCGACGGCAAGCCGCATCCCGATCTTTACGCCATGGCCCGGCAGGCGCACTTTATTGAAATCGAAGTGGATACGGAAACAGGGATGGTGGACGTCATCGAAATCATCTGCGTGAACGACGTGGGGCACCTGTTCAATCCCAAGGGAGCGGAAGCCCAGCAGTACGGCGGGGCCGTTATGGGTTTGGGGCGGAGCGGCACCGAGGAGCATGTCTTCTGTCCGCAGACCGGAGTGCCGCTGAACTACGACCTTCTCGGGTATTCTATGGGTACGATGAACGACTACCCGCCGGCCCGTTGCCTCATAAACGAGAGCCATCTGGGGTATGCGGCTTACGGAGCATACGGCATAGGCGAGAATGTGGGCGCCGGCATGTCCGGGATCACGGTTTCCGCGATACACAATGCAACCGGCAAGTGGATCCTGGATTACCCCACCACGCCGGACAAGGTCCTCAAAGCCTTGGGGCGGATATAAGCTCGATCCGCATAAAATGCGACTGGACTGAAAAACTCACCGC
>JAFGAO010000110.1 GCA_016933615.1 Acidobacteriota bacterium | reverse complement strand
TTCCGCCTCCGCTTGACGGGCTTCAATATCCCGGATATCGCTCTGAATGTCCGAACGGCCCGGAAACGCTTCGTCCAGTTTCTTCAATACTGCAATGGCAGTATCCAACCGACCGGATTCTGCTGTTTCACGGGCTCTGGTCCGGGCTTCCGCGATCCGCGCTTCGAGCTTCTGCTTTTCCTGAGCTTCCCATTCCAGCCGGCGGGTTTCCTCCTGAATCTTCCGCTGTTCCTCCTCCTGCTTTTGCCGATCCTCTTCGCGCTTCCGGATCGCCCCGCGCACCGGCTCTATCGCCTTCAACATCTCGCCCGCATCGGCATACCGGTCATCCGGCTCGGTATCCAGCGCCTTCAATACAATTTCATCCCATTCCGATACGATATTCTTATTCAGAATTGATGGCGGCCGGGGTGACAAGGTCCTTCCGGTCAACAGCCGGTAGAAGATCAATCCCAGGGAATACACATCGCTCCGGGCATCCACATCCTTCCGCTGCTGCTGTTCCGGGGACATGTATTCCCAGGTGCCCATCAAGGCCCGGGTGGAGGTCCCCGATTCGTCCGCCGGCTTCTGCCCGCTCATGGACAGCTTCACCGATGTGTCGACTCGGCTCTGGAGGAATTCCTCCCCCACCATCTTAACCAAACCGTAATCGGCCACCTTGGCCGTCAACCCGCCGTCCGGTTTCGGAAACAACAGGATGTTGGCCGGTTTCAGGTCCCGGTGGATGACGCCCCTGCCGTGGGCATAGGCGATGCCTCTCAAAACGTCTTCCATCAGGTCCAGAAGCAGCTTCTGGTCAATCACGCCTCCGTGACGCTCGGAAAGGTCCTGGAGCGATACGGCGCCCCGCCCGTCCCCTTTCGCCAGCTCCATGCGCAGCCAGTACAATTGCTGCGTCTGGCGGAAATCGTCCACCTTGACGATGCTGGGATGATCCAGGTTGGCCATCACCCGCGCTTCGTTCTCGAACCGGGCCACGGCGTCCTTCCGGACGACAAACTCCTCCGGCAGCACCTTGATGGCGTAGGACCGCTCCAGCGTCACGTGCCGGCCTTCGTACACCGCACCCATGCCGCCCCGGCCCAGAAGACGGACGATCGTGTATTCGGCAAACGTGGAACCCGGCTCCAGGCTGGCGATGGCCTTGCGGTAGATTTCCCTCAATAAACTGTTGTCGAACTCGCTGTCGTCGTACGGCACGGCGCGATCCTTCCCCATGGATGAAACAACGGAAACAGGGTGTATTCTAATTTAT
>JAFGAO010000109.1 GCA_016933615.1 Acidobacteriota bacterium | reverse complement strand
ATGGAATTGGATCAACGGATGAGGCAAGAGTAAACTATGTTGGAGATGCTTCAAAAATCAGCCGATTCGGAAGGCATTCAAGGTCCGGTCCCCGACATGTCGATTGTGCTGGTTTGCTGGAACAACAGGCAGTATCTGGACTCATGCCTGGGGTCTCTATATGCCGCCGGCTTGCGATGCAGTTTTGATGTCGTCGTCGTCGACAACGGTTCGAGCGACGGAAGCCAGGAAATGCTGCGCGCGAAGTATCCCGGTGTTCAACAGATACAGAACGACGGCAACGTAGGGTTGGGCAAGGCGAGCAACCAGGGCATCGAGGCGACGCGGGGCCGCTATGTGCTGCTGTTGAATAACGACACCCTGGTCAATGCTGCATCGCTGGATGCCATGGTCGAGTTTCTGGAAACACATCCCAAAGCCGGGGCTGTCGGGGGGAGGCTGATAAATCCGGACGGCTCTTTTCAGGCGGGCTGCGCCGATTTTTCGACTCTGAAGGAAGAATTCCTCGTCGCCATACGCCTGGGCGAACTCCTTTGGGACGGCTATCCCTCGCACATGGATGGAGGATCCGTGAGGCCGGTCGCCTGGTTGAGTTCCGCATGTCTGCTCTTGAGGCGGTCGGCTCTGGACAAGGTCGGACTTCTGGACGAAGAGTACTTCATTTACGGGGATGAGGCGGACCTGCAATACCGGCTTCACAAAGCGGGCCTGCCGGTTTATTACCTTCCTTCCGCTACAACAGTCCATTACGGCGGCCGAAGCATGGACCGCTGGCGCCGCCGAAAAATGGTTTACCGCGGGAAAATGCTGTTTTACAGAAAGAATTATGGCCCCGTCAAAACCGGGATCCTGCGCGTGATGCTTGGCGGGCTCAGCCTGACCAAGGCTTTGATTTGGATTTTCTCCGGCATACTGCCCCGCCGGAAGGATCGGGCGCGGAAAGAGCTGCGTTCGAACCTCGAGGTCCTGGCTTTGTGCTGCCGGTTGAAGTGAACTTACCGTTATGCAGCCGTGTCCGAAGCATTATGGGGAATACTTCCTGGCCGCTCCCGGAAGACAGCCGCTCAGCGAGTGGAATTTTCATGGCGGGAAGGCGTCTGCGCCATCGATGAAAGCAGAAACAAGGACGGGGAAATGAGCAGAATACTGGTAACAGGGGGCGCGGGATTTATCGGCTCGCATGTCGCGGAAGAATTGCTGAATCGGCGCCATGAAGTGACCGTGCTCGATGACCTAAGCGGCGGTTTCCCCGAGAACGTCGCGTCACAAGCCCGGTTCGTTCAAGGAAGCATCAACGATGTGAAGCTCATTGAAACACTCTTCGCGGAAGAGTGCTACGAATACGTATTCCACCTGGCAGCCTATGCCGCCGAAGGCCTGAGCCACTTCATCAAACGCTTCAATTACACCAACAACCTGATCGGCAGTGTCAACCTGATCAATGCCTCCATCAACGGCGGCGTCCGATGCTTTGTTTTTACCTCCTCGATTGCCGTCTACGGGACGAGCCCGCAATTGCCGATGACCGAGGAAACAGCCGCACAGCCGGAGGACTCCTACGGCATCGCCAAGCTGGCGGTCGAACAGGAACTGGCCGCCTGCAAGCCGATGTTCGACCTCAACTATGTTATCTTTCGCCCGCACAACGTCTACGGCGAACGCCAGAACATCGGCGACAAGTACCGCAACGT
>JAFGAO010000108.1 GCA_016933615.1 Acidobacteriota bacterium | reverse complement strand
TGGACGCACGGGGGCGGGCGCAGGGCGGGGAATCGGCCTATGAACGCGGAGCTGAAAGAAGTGCTGGAGTTCTCGTTGATGGCACTGGACTCCTGATGCGGCGAAAGGCTTTTATGCTGTTCACTGTTTCCTGCTGAACCTTCAACGCCATAACGTTAAACGGGCAACGTGCAACTTTTGAAATGCAGGGTGCCTATGCGCCTTATATCTGCGTCCGCTTGCGCTGCTCCGGTTAAAAGTCATTTGAATTCGCGGATTGCGTAGCCTGTCCCCCGATTGTAGAATTTCCACGTGAGAGTCGCTTTCGATGGTCGGAGCTTGTGCGGAGTGCGCACAGGAGTTGGAAGGTACGCTTCCAACCTGCTGGAGCAGCTGCTTTTGCTGGACCCGGCCCCACGGATTCTGCTTGTCACGGATCAGTACCCGCCGCCGTCCGTCTGGATGAGAAGCGATCGGATCCAGGTCTTAAAGGTTCCTTCCCGTTGGGGCAATAACTTTCTCTGGACGAATCTTTCGCTTGTCCGGCAGCTTAAGGCGCGTGCGTTCGACATCTTTTATTCGCCCGGCTACACTCTTCCGCTCAGGCTTAAGGCGCCGTCCGTGGTTTCGCTGCATGATATTTCCTATGCGGCATGTCCCGAATGGTATCCCTATAAAAATGGAGCCGTGCGCAAAATCTGGTACCGCCTGTCCGCCCGGCGCGCGGACCGCATACTGACCCTTTCGGAATTTTCGCGGCGGGAGATTGTGCGCGTTTACGGCATCCCCGCCGAGAGGATTCACGTCATCCCCCCGGGCGTCGATCGGCGCACATTCAGCAAAATCCACGATCCGGAGCGACTGGAGGGCTTGAAAAAAAAGTATGGTTTAAGCGGCGACTTCCTTCTTTTTGTCGGCGACATCCATCGCCGCCGGAACCTCAACCGCATCGTGGACGCCTTTCACGCCATCCGAACGCGCGGGTTTGAAGCGCTCGAACTGGTCCTGATCGGCCGCATGCTGGAACCTCCGGCCCTCGCGATCCAGGCGTCGGGTGTCCCTCAAAATCCCCACATACGCCTTCTGGGGTATGTTCCGGAAGAAGACCTTGTCCTGTTTTACAGCCTGGCCAAGGCTTTCGTGTTTCCGTCCTTTTACGAAGGATTCGGGCTAGGG
>JAFGAO010000107.1 GCA_016933615.1 Acidobacteriota bacterium | reverse complement strand
GGCTGACGACGAGGCCGGTAAGAGGGCGAACACAAGGTTCGGGCCTGGCTGACGACGAGGCCGGTAAGAGGGCGAACACAAGGTTCGCCCCTACAACATTCGTCTTCCAATTTCATCAGATTTCGTATTTCCATCATACAGGGTTCGCTTGCTTGTCGGGAGACGATATTCAATTGTTTCGCTTAAGCAAATCAATCAGGTTGCGGGCCGCCCTCGAGCGGTGACTGTACCGGCTCTTTTCCTCAAGGCTGAATTCCCCGAAAGTCTTGTCCAGCTCCGGGATCAGGAAAACCGGGTCGTATCCGAACCCGTTCTCTCCGCGGGGTGCGCGGGCTATGATACCCCGGCATTCCCCGCTGGTTTCCAGGATCAGGGCGCCGCCCCGGGCCATGGCCAGGGCGCAGAAAAAGCGCGCCTCCCGGTTTTTATCCTCGTGTTCGAGCTGCTCGAGCAGCTTCCGGTTGCGGTCCCGGTCCGAGGCGCCCGGGCCGGCATAGCGTGCGGAAAAGACCCCGGGTCGCCCCCCCAGAGCCCGTACCTCCAGCCCCGAGTCGTCGGCCAGCACCGTGTGGGGAGTCATCCTGGAATATTCCAGCGCCTTGATGCGCGCGTTTTCCGCGAATGTGGCGCCCGATTCCTCGATGTCCCGGTCGATGCCGGCATCTTCGAGGCTCAGCACCCGCTTTCCCAGCGGCGCGAGCAACACCCGGAATTCCCCGAGCTTGCCCGTGTTGCGCGTTGCAACGACGATAATTCCGGCGGCTGTCACCATTTTAATTTTATTCTTTGATATGGGGGAAGAAGGCCCGGAGATCGGTACGGGACTCCAGAACCGACTTCTGCAACAGGATCAGCTGTCGAATGCCCGCGGCGGCCAGCTGCTGCAGCTCATGGAGCTGTTCGGCGGAAAAGGGCGTTTTTTCGGCCGTCCCCTGCAGCTCGACATAGCGGCCCTGCCCGGTCATGACGCAGTTCATGTCCACCTCGGCGCCCGAATCCTCCGCGTAATCAAGATCCAGGCGGGCCCGGCCGCCGATGATCCCGACGCTCGTGGCCGCGACATAATCGATCATGGGGGAAACCGGAAGCAGTTTCCGGCTCATCAGCTTTGCCACGGCCAGAGCCAGGGCCAGGAAGCCTCCGGTGATCGAAGCCGTGCGCGTCCCGCCGTCGGCCTGGATAACGTCGCAGTCTACGAGGAATGTCCGTGTCCCCAGAAGCGAGAGGTTGACGACGGAGCGCAACGATCGCCCGATGAGACGCTGGATTTCGACCGTGCGCCCGGACTGCTTCCCGCGGGCCGCCTCCCGGGCAGTTCGCGTGGAAGTGGCACCCGGGAGCATGCCGTATTCGGCCGTGATCCATCCCTGGTTTTTGTTGAAAAGAAACGGGGGGACCCTGTCTTCGACCGAGCACGTGCACAGGACCCTGGTGTCTCCGACGGATATGTGAACGGAGCCCGCCGCGTGTTTCGTGTAATCCGGCTCCAGGCGAACTTCCCGCATTTCACTATCGTTGCGGCCGCTGGGTCTCATCAGCACTCCTCTCTGTTGCCCGTAAATGGGAATACCCATTCTACCAGCGAAGCCGACCGAATGGAAATCCGGGGTTCATTCCGTTCAGGCTCCATCCATGTTGAATTTGCCCCCTGAATCCAATAGCATAAGCCAGATGAGATACAACATGTTCGGAGGCCCGGCCGCCTGGGCGGTAAAAAAGATCATCACTGCCAATGTCATAGTATTTGCCCTGCAGTTCATTGCCTACCGTTTCTTCGGATCCAATTTTCTGGAGTTCTATTTCGGGCTCATACCCGAGTCCGTTACGCGGGAATATCGTATCTGGCAGCTTGCGACCTATATGTTCCTTCACGGGGGCCCCATCCATATACTGGTGAACATGCTGATGCTCTATATGTTCGGAAACGAACTGGAGCGTTTGTGGGGGACCCGGAGATTCCTGCAGTACTATTTCGTGACCGGTATCGGCGCCGGCGTCTGCTCCTGGATTGTGGGCGTCCATGATTTTGTCGTCATCATCGGCGCGTCGGGCGCAATATACGGAATTCTCCTGGCTTACGGTCTCATGTACCCCAACCGGATCGTGTATTTCGGGATGCTGTTCCCGATCAGGGTGAAGTGGATGGTGATTCTCATGGGAGCCCTGGCATTTCTTTCCTCTATCGGGGAAACGAACTCGGGCATCGCGCATGTCGCGCACCTGGGAGGGATGGTTGTCGGATTCATCTACCTCAGGGGAAAATATTGGCTGGGCCGGGTTCGGGACTATGAAAACCGCAGGCAGCACGACAAGCTGAAAAGGCGGTTTGAAGTCTACTACGGGGATGTCCGCCGCAAGATCGAAGAGGACAAAAAGAAAAAGGGTCCCACCATTCACTAAAAAACGTTTCCCGTTTCCCGTTTTCCTTTTTCCGGGTTTCAACATTCTCTGAATAAGTGATGCTAAGTTATGAAAAAAGAGCGCTTTGCGGAATTGTAACCTTCCAGATCTTTTAAGTTTTAGCCTGTGTCAGCGGGTTCCGCCGTTGTTAAATACTGAGTAACAACCATGGCCCTGGTACGTAATGCATAGTCAAACGCAGTATAAAGTGGACGTTTCATTTCAGATTCTTTCATGAAAGAGGAGGGATCGTATCGGTTATGAAGAAAAATATTTCAGCATTGGGAGCCATTGCTCTTTTAGCGCTGTGCGCTTCCGTTTTCGCGGCCGGTGTCGACGGGAAATGGGAGTCGGAACGGCCCGGCAGGGACGGTCAGCCGATGATAACCACGTTTGAATTCCAGTCGAAGGGATCGGAATTGACCGGGAAAATCATCACCGCAAGGGGGGAGACTCCCATCAGCGAAGGCAAGATCGACGGCAACAACATCTCTTTTGCCGTTGTACGCAGCTTCGGCGGAAACGAGATGAAGCAGATTTACAAGGGCAAGGTCGCGGGAGATGAAATTACGTTCACCATGGAGTTCGAGGGCGGCCTCCCCGGCGGCGGCATGGGGGCACCTCCCGGCGGCGGTGCCGGCGCCCCCGGCGGCGGCATGGGGGCACCTCCCGGCGGCGGTGGACGGGGCGGTCCCGGAGAGATTATCGCCAAGAGAGTGAAATAGCAAGCCGCGAGGAATTTAAAGGGAAACGCACAGAGCTCGCAGATGAGGACGTATGCCAGACCGCATCCATCTCTCTGCGAGCCTCTGTTTTTTTAATGCTTATCGTGTTATCAACTCGGGCGGGCGGATCTGAAAGAAGAGATTTTATGAAGAAACTGACTGCTGTTCTAATGCTTTCCTCAATGATAGGGATCGCCGGAGTCTGGATCGGTGGCGCGCAAGAGCCGGCGTCGAGCGGACCGGAAGCTCTGGACGCCAAAGTGCGCCAGTTCATGCAGCGCCATCAGGGGACCTGGTACGATATGAACGTTCCCGAGGCGGACGGGCGTGCCCTGCACGATATCATCATTGAGAAAGGATATAAGGACGCCCTGGAAATCGGTACCTCCACAGGGTACTCGACGATATGGATCGCATGGGCGCTTTCAAAAACCGGCGGCAAAGTGATCACCGTGGAAATCGACCGAGGGCGGTATGAAGAGGCGATGGCCAACTTCCGCGAAGCGGGTTTGGACCGGTATATCGACGCGCGGCTGGGCGACGCGCACGAGATCGTTCCCGCACTGGAAGGCCCCTTCGATTTCGTTTTCTGCGACGCCGACAAGGACTGGTACAACAATTACCTTTCCGCAACGGTAGACAAGATCCGGGTCGGGGGATGTTTCGCGGCGCACAACGTGTCCGACAGCTCCCGGTGGGGATTCGGGGGGCGCGGCAGGGGCCGCGGCGGTTTCGGCGGCATGGGCAGCGGTTTCTTTGAATTCGCCAAAAACTTTCCCAATCTGGATACCTCGATACTGGACATCCGTGGATCGGCCGGTCTTTCGGTAAGCTACAAGAAGGCGGAAAAATAAGCCCGGTTTCGAGAACCGGGCTCAGGCTATTCGAGTATCAATTACCAAAGCCAATCGGGTCGAGCGCACGGCTCAGGCTCGGCTTTCAGCCGTCGCCCGTAGCCAATGCCCTTCGATTCGTTTGCGGCGGGGTTCCATAGTTGTCGCAGTCGCTGCCGGCATCGCTCCCGCCGGCGCAATACGCACACGGTTGCTGCCGCCGAATCCCATCTTGCGTCCTTTCTATTCCGATACCGACTCCGACACAAGGTTCGCCCGCGTCATTCGGCGCGGCGGCGCTTGAAAGCCGGTTCATCCAGGCTGTCTTTGATCGATGCGAGCTGGTAATCGATGGGCCGGCTCGATTCCGGGGAAGCCAGCGGCACGATATTGCCTATGATGCGCGCTTTTTCCCTGCGGCTGACGCCGTCGGAATTTTCTTCTCCGCTCTGGTTGAATCCTGTCGCGATGACCGTTACCTTAAGGCCGTTGCCCATTTTTTCGTCGTAGACGGCGCCGAAAATGGTGTTTTCGGCGCCCGCGACCTCTTCGATGATCTTCGCGGCGGAATAGACTTCCTGCAGCCGGAGGCTGTTCCGGGTTGCCGTAATGTTGATCAGAACGCCCATGGCGTCGCGGATGGAGGTTTCGTCCAGCAGAGGGCTGGAAATGGCCCGCTGGGCGGCCTCCACGGCGCGGTTTTCCCCTTCGGCGAGCCCCGTTCCCATCAGCGCCAGTCCTTTGCCGGACATGATGGTTTTTACGTCGGCGAAGTCCACATTCACGATTCCGGGCAGCGTGATGATGTCCGAAATCCCCTGGACCGCCTGGCAGAGAACGTCATCCGCGTAACGGAAGGAATCCTCCAGAAGAGCATCGGCCCCCATGGCGGAAAGCAGCTTTTCGTTCGGGATCGTAATCAGGGTGTCCACCACCTCCTTGAGTTCCCTCAGCCCTTCCTCGGCATGCTGCATCCTTCTTTTCCCTTCAAAAACAAAGGGCTTGGTGACGACTCCGACGGTAAGGGCCCCGAGCTCGGCGGCCAGGCTGGCCACGATCGGAGCGGCGCCGGTTCCCGTCCCGCCTCCCATGCCCGCGGTAATAAAAACCATGTCCGCGCCGTCGAGCAGCTCGATAATCCGTTCGGTGTCCTCCAGGGCCGCCTCCCTGCCTCTTTCCGGAATGGCGCCGCAGCCGAGTCCGTTGGTAAGCTTCGAGCCGATCTGCAGTTTATAGGAGGCGATGGAGTTTCGAAGCGCCTGGATGTCCGTATTGGCGGCGATGAACTCCACCCCGCCGATTTTGGCCTGGATCATCCGGTTGACCGCGTTCCCTCCAGCCCCGCCGATCCCGATTACCTTGATTTTCGCACCCTGCTGTCTGTCCTCATCGAATCCGAAGCTTAGCGATTCCTCTTCGAACTGAAGCTTTTTTGTCTGCATGGAAACCTCCCTTAATTCCCGACCCACGATAAGATTCTGTTGAAAAACCAATGACTATGGCTTGATTTGTTCAGGCTGTTTTTCGAAAGCCCCGCTTCCTCGGCTGCGAATTTGGCCAGCCCTATGGCCGTTGCGTAAACCGGATGCGAAAGGTCGTGCGTCAAGCCCTGCACTCCCAGCGGAATGCCCTGGCGCACGGGCATTTCCAGGATCTCTTCCGTCAGCTCCGCCACGCCGTCCAGCATGCTCCCGCCTCCCGTGAGGACGACGCCGGCTATGAGGCGTTCATTTTCCCCCGCTCTGCATACCTGTTCCTTTACCAGTTCCAGAAGCTCCATTGCCCTGGCACGAAGAATTTCACACACCGCTTTTGTTGGGACCGGGTGCTCCGCGTGCGTTCCCAAACCCGGGACCCGGGTGGATTCGTCCTCGGCGATCCTGTCCGTCAGGACCGTTCCGAATTCCTTCTTGATGCGTTCGGCGTCCTCTATCGACGTCTGCAGCCCTATGGCAAGATCCCGGGTGAAATGCGAGCCTCCGACCGGCAGCACGGAGGTGAACTGCACGGCATCCCTTATGAAAACGGCGATATCGGTGGTGCCTCCGCCGATGTCGACGAGGACCGTTCCCAGCTCCCGTTCGTCCCTGGTAAGAACCGCCTCGGCGCTGGCAAGCTGCTGCAGGCAGACTTTCTCCACGCGCATCTGGGCCCGGTTCACGGCGTTGATCAGGTTCTGGTTCAGGGCGCTTTCGCAGGTGACGACGTGGATGTTGACGTCCAGCCGCGAACCCGTCAGCCCGACCGGATTCAGAATGCCCCCGTGGTCGTCCAGGAAAAATTCCTGCGGCAGAACGTGGATGATTTCCCGGTCGGGGGCGATGGATACCGATTTCGCCGCCTGGATCACCTGGGCCATGTCTTCGGCCGTTACTTCCTGCCGGTTTCCCTCGATGGTCACGGCTCCGTGGGAATTGAAGCTTTCGAAATGGTCTCCGGCCGCTCCGACTACGACCCGTTCGACCGGGATGCCGGCGGCCGATTCCGCCTCCTGCGCGGCTCTTCTGATGGAGGCGCCGGCCTGCTCAAGGTCCACGACGATCCCTTTTTTCAGACCGCCGGAGTTTGAATACCCGGTACCCAGAAGTTCCAGGCTGCCATCGGCAAACGCACGCGCAATCATCATACAGATCTTGGTGGTGCCTACATCCAATCCGCATACAATCCGATTTTTCTTTCTCACCGCTGACTCCCGGTCCGCAACCGCAATGTGGTAATCCCGGGCGCTGCGCCCGCTATTACATACAGGGGGTCCGGACATAACCGTGGCATTTAAAGGCTCCTTCATTTTCCCGCGGAACCCGAGACATTGCGTATCCCTTTAAAAATGATCTTATTGTCGTATCTCAGGTCTATTTCGGGAATATGGATATTCTGGTTCTTGAACTTCTGATACTCGTCGCTTTCAAGCAGCGCCCGAAAGCGGTTCAGGTAATCTCCTTTGCCCATGTGAATTTCGGCCGTACTGTCCACGAGCATGATTTTCAGGTTGTTCCGGTCAGAAATATCGACTTCGGAAATCTTCTGCGCGTAGGCCGCGGGCCCCGACTCGATCTCCGACAGCATGTCCAGCGCGTTGCCGATGAGCGCCGTGTTCTCCTCCTGGTAGCGGCGGTAGCTTTGCGGGTTTTGGCCGATGGCGCCTTTGAAAACCGGGACGTCCAGTTTGCCGTATTTGGGGGCATAGGCATCGAGCAGGATGCCTTCTTCGTCCGCGATCATGAGCTGTCCGTCCAGTTCAAGTATGACCCCGGGGACGCGCTCACTTATATAAACAACCAGACCCGACGGCAGGACGCGCCGGATTTCCGCGCGCCGGACCCACTTTTCCAGCTCCAGCAGTTCTTGTAAATGCCCCAGTTCAGCCTGCAGGATATTTCCCCGAGCATTTTCCCGCACTATCTGCTCCACTGCGGCGGGGTCCGATTCTTTGCAGCCGTAGATGGCAACCTCGTTGAGCCGGAATTTTTCTGAATTATAGGCGCAGACTCCCAGAAAGAGAAAAGAGCCTGCGATCGCTAAAATCCCCCCAAGTTTTCCCAGCGCCCGGATCGCCGCAAAAATGTGCCGGCCCGCGAGGCGGTTCTTGCCCATTTTCCGGGGTGCTTTCCTGCGCGCTGCGGCTTTCCGCCCTGAAGACGGACCGCCGCCCGCTTCCGGATTTTCCCACGCTTTTTTCGTGCTGATCTTCATTGCGCCCCCGCGCAAGGCGGACTACCCGCCTCCGGATCATTCATTGCAGCAGCCGCCCGGACAGAGCCCCGGCTGTTTTCCGCAATGCGGTTCCCAGGCGTGCCGGTCACCTCAAAAAATCCTCCCCCACTTTCCAGACGTCCCCCGCCCCCAGCGTGAGCAGCAGGTCGCCGTCCCGGAGCATGCTGCTCAGAATTTGGGCGGCGGATTCGAAATCGGGCGCGAAAAGGGCGTCCCTGTGCCCCCGATCCCGGATTCTTTCCGCGAGCGTTTCGGCCGTGACGCCCGGTATCGGTTTTTCTCCCGCGGCATATATGGGCGTAACCAGAACGAAATCCGCGTCTTGAAACGCCTCTGCGAAGTCCGCCTGGAGCGCTTCGACGCGCGTGTATCTGTGAGGCTGAAACACCGCGAAGATCCGTCTGCCGCATGCCAGCCGCGCCGCCCTGAGCGTGGCCGCGATCTCGGTCGGATGATGCCCGTAGTCGTCCACGACCAGGATGCCGTTTCTATTGCCCTTGATCTGGAACCTGCGGTCGGCGTTCTGAAACGATTCGAGGGCGGCGGCAATGGTTTCAAACGGGATGTCGAGCTCCAGGCCGGCGGCGATGGAGGCCAGCGAGTTCAGGATTCCGTGCTCGCCGGGAACCTGCAGGCGAAGAGTTCCGAGGGAATTTCCTTTGTACCGGATCCTGCAGGAGCTTCCGAAATCCCTGTACCCGATCTCCGACGCCGACAGGTCCGCCGGTCCCAGGATTCCATAGGTTACGGTTTTTCTTTCTATCCGGGGGACGATCGCCTGGACGTTCGGGCTGTCGAGGCACACGATGGCCGAGCCGTAAAAAGGGACTTTGTTTACGAAAGAGACGAAGGCGGACCGGATCTCTTCCAGGTCCCTGTAGTAATCCATGTGCTCCCTGTCGATATTGGTGACGACAGCGATCGCGGGGTTCAGCTTGAGAAAAGAACCGTCGCTCTCGTCGGCTTCGGCGACGAGAAAATCGCCTTTGCCCAGCTTGGCATTGCTGCCGAACGCATTCAGCCTTCCCCCGATCACGGCCGTAGGATCGAGGCCTCCGTGAACCAGAACCGTGGCTATCATGGATGTCGCGGTTGTCTTGCCGTGCGCCCCGGCGACGGCCACCCCGTATTTCAGACGCATCAGCTCCGCCAGCATCTCGACTCTGGGGATGACCGGGATGTGCCGTCTTCTGGCTTCTGAAACCTCGACATTGTCGGGGCGCACCGCGGAAGAAATAACGACCACGTGCGCGCCGCTGACGTTTTCCGCATCATGCCCGATCGTAATCCTGCCTCCCAGGCGGGCAAGGCGGTCCGTCAGCGGGCTTTGTTTTATGTCGGAGCCGGATACCTGGTATCCGAGATTGAGCAGCAGCTCTGCGATGCCGCTCATACCGATGCCGCCGATGCCGACAAAATGAAGTTTCTGTATTTTTCCGAACATAACCGCTTAATCGCCCCGCATCAACGGATCGCGCGCAGCCAGCTGGTTGCGGTGCGAGAGATTTAAAAGTATTCCCGTGGCCAGCAGATTGAGAAGCAGGGAAGTTCCCCCCTGGCTTATGAACGGGAGCGCAATTCCTTTGGTGGGCAGAAGGCCGAGCACCATGGAAATATTGATGAATGCCGGCAGAACAACCATCAGCGTGATGCCGAGCGCCAGATAAAAACCGAAACGGTCGGAGGAGCCGAGAACGATCCGCATCCCCCGGAAGAAAAAGACCAGGAAGGCGCAGATGACGGCGATGGTACCCAGGAGTCCGAGTTCCTCCCCGATGACCGCATAAATGAAATCGCTGCTGGGTTCCGGAACGTAGAACAGCTTATGCTTTCCGGCGCCGAGCCCCAGTCCCGTAAGGCCCCCGCTGCCCATGGCGATGAGGGACTGGCTTATCTGCCATCCGGATCCTTCGGGATCCCTGGCCGGGTCCAGCCAAACCATGATCCGCTCCCATCGATAGGGCACGCGGACCACAAAGATATAGAAGAGCGGAATGGCGGAACCTATGGCGTACGCGAAGTATTTCCAGTAGAGTCCTGCAACGAAAAGCAGGACGGCTGCAATGAAGCAGATGCAGAGGGCCTGGCCCAGATCGGGTTCCATGGCAATGGCCGCAGCAAAAAATCCGGTCACCAGAACGAGCGGGAGGAGACGCCGCCCGGGCTGGTTTATTTCGCTCTCGTACCTGTCCAGGTATGCGGCGATGAATACGATCACGGCAAGCTTGGCCGGTTCCGAGGGCTGGAAGGAAAGGCCCCCCAGGAAAATCCAGCGCCTGGCCCCGTTGACGGCCGGTTCCTCGAGGACGTAAAGCAGCGCGAGCGCAGAGAGCGCGAGCGCGGCTGCGTAAACGGCCGGTTTGCGCCATCTGTGGTAGTCGGTTTTCATCAGAACTATAAGGAGTGCGAAGCCGACCGAAGCGAACAGTGATTGCTTCAGGAATAAGTAGGAGGACATCTCGTGCCGCGAAGACGCGACAACCGAGGAGGCGTTGTACACCATCAACAGGCCGAAGAAAATGAGAAATCCGGCGGTAAAGAAAAGAACCTTGTCGCTGCTGGGTTTATACGCCATGGCGTTTACGGTCCGCTCCTCTTTTTTTTGCGCCCCGGCCGCCTGAAGGAAAGAGGCCGGCGGCCCTCCGGCGTCCTTGCAGGCGGACGGCTTCCTTGAAAGCCCGGCCGCGGTGCTCGTAGTTTTCAAACATGTCGAAACTCGCGCATGCCGGCGCAAGCAGAACAGTATCTCCGGGCCGCGCCAGCCGCCCGCAAATGGCGACGGCCTGCTCGATTGTTTCGGCGCTGCCGGTCTCGACGGCATCGCCCAGGGCATCCCGGATGATTCCGGCCGACTCGCCTATCAGCACCAGATGCTTCACCCGCTGCCGTACCGGATCCGTCAGAAGGCTGAAATCCCCGCCTTTGTCCTGCCCCCCGGCTATCAGGAGTATGTTCCCGGGGAAGGATTCGATCGATTTGACTGCCGCATCGATATTGGTCGCCTTGGAGTCGTTGTAGTACTCGACGCCGTCGATCTCGGCCACGAACTCGATCCGGTGTTCCACTCCCGTGAACCCTGCAACGGTTCGCGGCAGGCTTTCCGGGGGCGCGCCGGCCAGAATCGCCATCGTGCAGGCCGCCAGAACGTTTTCCAGGTTGTGGGATCCTTTCAGCCTGACGCATTCGAGGGGGAACAGCTCCCTTTCCCCGGCGGCGTCCCGATAAACCATGCGGTTGTTTTTTACCCATGCGCCGCGGGAAATTTCTCCGAGACGGCTGAACAGGACCGGTGTCGCCCGGAGCCCGTCGGCGAAGGATGCCGTCAGGGCGTCATCGGCGTTCAGGACGGCATAATCCGCAGCTTCCTGGTTCATGAAGATGCGCTTCTTGGCGTCGATGTACTCTTCATAGCGGCGGTAACGGTTCATGTGATCGGGCGTTATATTGAGAATGGAGCCGATCCAGGGCCGAAAATCGCGGATGGCCTCCAGTTGAAAACTGGAAAGTTCGACCGTGTAGATATCGTCCGGGGCGGAATCGGGCACCAGGGAGGTCAAAGGAATCCCGATGTTGCCGGCTGATTTCGCTCTCAAGCCGGCGCCGGCCAGAAGCTCGGTGGTCAGGACCGTCGTCGTGGTCTTGCCGTTGGAGCCGGTAATGCCGATGACCCGGCCCCGGAGGTGGCGGAATGCCAGCTCGATTTCCGACAGAATAGGGATGCCGGCTTTCCGGCAGAGATCGAATTCCTCAAGAGACAGGGGGACGCCGGGGCTGACGACCGCAAAATCGCAGCGCTTGAAGCTCTCGGGGCGGTGGCCTCCCAGTTCCAGTTGCAGCGCGCCTGAGCCCGGACCCGACGCCGGCAGTGTCGGTATGGATCCGTTGAGGGCTTCCCGTTTCCTGGAATCGGTCAGGATCACGCGGGCGCCCCTGCCGATCAGAAACCGGGTTGCGGCCAACCCGCTTCTTCCGGCTCCAACCACCAGAACTGTCTTCCCGTCGTAGCTCGTTTTCGATTCCATAGCGTTTAAAAAGGCCCGGTTTGCTCGAAGTGCGAACGGAGATTTTCAATCAACGTCTCCATGCGGACTCCGCGGGATCCCTTGACAAGAACCAGGTCCCCCCTGCGCAGCTCCCCGTTCAAAAAAAGGGACGCTTCGTCCGTATTCTCAAAATAGTGCGCCCGAATGTCCTTCATCCGCAGCGCCAGAGACGCACGGACGATCTCCCGCGCCGCTCCCCGGACGCCGAGGATGATGTCGATGCCGGATTTCGCGGCGAAAACGCCGCATTCACGATGCAGGGATTCCGCTTCGGGCCCCAGTTCCAGCATTTCGCCCGCCACCAGGATCCGGCGCTGGAACGACGGCAGCCGCGACAGGACCTCGACCATGCTTTTCAGAGCCTCGGGATTGGAATTGTAGGAATCGTCGATGACGGTAAAGCCTGCCTTGAAGGAAAGAATCCGGCCCCGCATGGATGCCTGCCTGAGACGGCGGAGGTTTTCGGCAATCCGCTCCGGCGCCAGGCCGCAGTGTCTGGCCAGCGCTACGGCCGGCAGCGCGTTTTTGACGAAATGGGCGCCGGGCAGCGGAATGGCCGCGGACGATTCGGTGCCGCCGTAGGAGAGGCGGAAACGGGTCTCATCCCGGGCGACGATTTCGATGCGGTCCGCGCGGAATTCGGCCCCGTCGTTGAATCCGAATGAGGTTTTGCGGCCGCCGAATCGTGAGGCGATATCGCGCACCAGGGCGATGTCGCTGTTGTAGATCAGCGTCCCGTTTGCGGGGAGAGCCTCGGCGAGTTCTCCCTTGGCGCGGGCGATCTCTTCCAGCGATCCGAAGAATTCCAGGTGAACCGGGGCGACGTTCGTGATGACGCCCATAACCGGCGCGGCGATCCGGCACATTTTTGCAATCTCCCCGGGCTCGCTCATTCCCATTTCAAAGATCCCGATCGAATCGCCCGTTTTGAGGCCGAAGACCGCTAGCGGCAGACCGTAAAGATTGTTGTAATTGCCTGGGGAGCGGTACACCCCGCAGTCTCTTTCCATCATCTGGGCCATAAACTCTTTTGCCGTTGTCTTGCCCATGCTTCCGGTGATTCCGACCAGGATTCCGTTCCACCGCCGCCGCGCCGCCGCCGCAAAATCCTTCAGGGCCCGGTGCGTGTCCTGCACCTGGATCAGCACCCGGTCTCCGGGAAAGCCGTCCGGGCGGCGGTACCCGGATTCGGCCACGATTCCTGCCGCGCCGCCTGAAAGAGCGTCGGGGATAAAATTGTGCCCGTCCAGCCTAGGTCCCCGGATCGCGAAAAACAGGTCCCCGGAGCGCAGCGTGCGGCTGTCGATGGAAACGCCCGAAAAGACCGCATTCCCCGGCCCTGCGGCCAGCGTGCCTCCGGTGCAGGCGGCTATATCGCGCGCATTGAACTGGGACAGAATAAGTTCCATTTCAATAAAACCGTTTCCCGTTTCCCGTTTCCCGTT
>JAFGAO010000106.1 GCA_016933615.1 Acidobacteriota bacterium | reverse complement strand
TAGGGCGCGAACACGAAACATTCCGGATTGTACCACTGGTCTCTGCTCTCCGGCTGGGGATTGCAGCCGGGGACGACATTCGGACGCTCGCCTTCCGTGGCGCCTCCCGTTCGGGATTGATACTCGCCCCCGAACTGGTTCTGGAGGTTGAAGGGCAGGCCGGTATAGCGGGTGACAATAGTGCCGAGCTGCCACCCGTCGACTGCCCGGTTGCCCTCCAACGGCAACCGGTAAAGGGCATTGGCCGTAAACACATGGTCGGAGTTGTAGCTGCAGGGGCCCCAGTCAAAGTCCGGGTCGTAGGCATTGTAGACGGCCCACTGGCCCTGTTCCGAACTGTTGGTCGCCGATGCGTTGTCCCTGCACCTGGAAAAAGTGTAGGCGACATTGCCCACCAGGCTCCCGGCGAACTGCCGGCTCAGGCTGATCTGCAGGCCGTTGTAGGTGGAGCGTGCGGTGGGCGTAACCCCTTCCACCGCCTTGAAATTGGGATTGGTGTATATGCCAACAAACGGGTTGGCCACCGTGCCCCGCGGGCCCTCTCCCGTGGCGCCGGGCCAGTTTGCGGCGTTGTCATCCTGCCATTGAGCCGACTGGTCGGAAAAGGCCAGCGGCGGATTCTGATTGGACCACAAGAACAGGTTTTTGCCCCTGGATCCGTTGTAGGCCACCGTCAACACCGTCCCGGACGTCAGTTCCTGCTGCACGGCCACGTTGTACTGCATCATGTACGGCGCCTTGTCCACGGTATTCGGGAGGGCGTAATACCAGGCGATCTGCTGGTTTGCCAGAGTAGGACCCGTGAGCGGGCTGTTTATGATCTGATGTGGATCGCTGGGCAGGTTGGGGAACAGACCGGAGGTCCAGAAAAGAAAGAACAGCGGTTGATTCGGGCGGTACGAGGTGTTGTTGTTGGCATAGGTGCGCGATGTGACGGGCTCGTGGAAGGTGCCGAAGCCGGCGCGGATGGAAGTCTTGTGATTCCCGAACACGTCCCAGGCGACGCCGATGCGCGGATCGAAGTTCCCGTTATTGGGATTGCTTTTGAAAGGACGCTCGACGGCGACGAAGTCGTCCTGGGTCGTCGTCGGCGAAGTCAGATTGTTGATCGTGAACACCGGTTCCCCGACCGTCGTGGGATTGCTGGCCCACTCGTAGCGCAGGCCGAGATTTAAAGTAAGGTTCCTGGTGATTTTCCAGTCGTCCTGGATGAAGGGGGAAAAATAAATCTGACGCCAGTAGCGGGAGGGGTTGAAGGGGTAACTCTCCCCGTCCGGGGTGGTGTAGGTATAATCGTCGCCGGCCGCGGTCAGCCCCAGCAACGGCGCGCCGTACAAGGCGCCGCCCAGCTGTCCGCCTTCCGGGCCCAGGAACGAGAAAATCCCGCCGCCCAGGTTTGCGAAGATCCACGCGCCGCCGGAATACTGGTTCCAAACCATATTCAGCTGCATTCGGGTCATGGTAGCCCCGAAGCGGAGACTGTGCGCGCCCCGCGACATGAAGACGGTGTCGCCGACGCTGAACCGGTTCATGACGGGCCGGCTCGGGCTCGAAGGCGAGGGACCCAGCGATGCAAGCCCCCAGCCGGGTGAAAAGTTCATATCCTGCCTGCCGGGAACCTGCTGCAGGGCCGTACCGGTCCCGTTGATTCCGCCGTTGGCCGTCTCCGTAAACAGCCGCACATACCCGAAACGGAAATCGTTGATAACCCTGGGCGAGAATGTATGCTGCTCGTCGATGGTCAGGTACTGGTTGCGCTCGTGGTCCACTTCCGGCCATCCCGGCAGTTGGGTATACACGTACGGGAGAACCTGGTAGGCGCTCTCCCTGGCATAGCGGACGAACAGGCTGTCCATATCGCCCAGCTTGATGTCCACGCGGCCCGACACGTAGTCCTGGTTTCCGATTTGCTTCTCCTGGGAGCAGTAAAGGCCGGTGCCCGGCAGGAAGTTGATGCCGGATACATTGGGACATTGAGAATCGCTCTGGGCAAGCGGATACATTTCAAATATGCTCTGCACAACCGGATTTATCGGCCCGAACTCGCCCGCCCACTGGCCGTATTCGTCCTGTGTGAAGCCGCCGGCGGTGAAAAGTTCGGGCAGCGAGGTCGGCACCACCGCGCGGCTCGTCGTGCCCGTGCTCGCGCGCAGGCCCTCGTAGTTGAAAAAGAAGAAGGCTTTTTCCTTCTTGATGGGCCCCCCGAGCGAGACGCCGAAATTATTCCTCTTGAAGCTCGGCTTTTTCTGGCTGGGGACGTCGAAGTAGTTTCTGGCGTCCATGACGCTGTTGCGGAAGTACTCGTAGACCGTGCCGTGGAAGTCGTTGGTACCCGACTTGGTGACCGCGTTGACGGCCGCGCCGGAACCGCCGAATTCCGCGCTGTAGGTATTGGTCAGAATCGTGAATTCCTGGATGGCCTCCATTCCGGGCGAGGTCCCCATCACGCTGACTCCCGCCCCATGGTCCATCTGGTTGCGGATGTCGGTGTTGTCCAGCATGTAGGCCATGCCCACCGGGCGCGAACCCGACACGGAGTAGTTGGTGGATTGACCGTAAGCGGTGGGGGACTGGCCGCCGCCGCCCCCGGTTGCCGGCACCGTCGCCACGCTGGCCGACAGGCTGAGAAGATCGGTGAAATTGCGCCCGTTCAGCGGCAGAAACTCCATCTGCACGGGCGAGATCAGGGTGCTCAGCGAAGCCGTTTCGGTTTCGACGACGGAGGCCTGCCCGAAGACCGAGACTACATCCACAGGCTGGCCGACCTCCAGTGTAAAATCCAGCACCCGCCGCGCGCCGACGCTCGCCACAATCCCGGTTTGCACCATCGTCTGAAAACCGGCCTGTTCCGCGGATACGTCGTAGGTGCCCGGCGTCATATCCGGGAGGATGTAGCGTCCCTCTTCGTCGGTAACGGCGGAGTAAACAAGCTCCGTTTTGACATTTTTCGCCTCGATTACGGCATCGACGATCACCGCGCCGCTGGGATCGAAAACAGTCCCGGAAAGCGTAGCTTTTTCAACCTGTGCCTGCAGGTCGCCGACAGCAAGCACGCCAATTGAAAATACCAGAAGCCACAAAAATACAATTCTGCCCTGCGGCACAAGACATGTATGCATTTTGATATTCTCCGGCTTTAGATGTTAGAAGCTTAGACGCTCAACAATGTACGAAACTTTGTGCTTAGCTTCTAATGCAACTCCATGCAAATGTCAACAATTTAAAAGTTTCCAGGCCCTGCGCGATCCCTTGGTTTATCCTCTTGCACGGGCCCTGAACCCGCGGCATCCGGCAGCGCGACGTTGAGAGGCTGCGCGGGTGCGCCGAGGATTTATGCAGGGATCGTTTTTGTTCCGGGTTTTCCGTCTCCCGTTTACGACAATCATGGGGAACCGGATAGAAACCGGCGGATCCGGATTGCGCCCGCGTTTCAAGGGTCATGCCGAAGCCGCGTTTTCCCCCCGTGTTTCCCGCGGCCCGAAAAACAAATAGCCCTTTATTTGGCAGGGAAAGTTGGACTACCATCTACAAAAGCGAAGGCGTTTTAGCGAATACAATTCTAAAAAAGAAGGGAGGCAGAGTATGGGTAGAAAAAGTGTCCGGCCTGTGGTTTCCATCGTTTTGTGGCTCACGGTATTGCCATCAGCGGTACTTGCGCAAGACGGCGCTCATTATAAACTGCCGTCTCCAAATGCATCGTATGTGGACCCGGAAGAGATGCCCGAATTTTTATCGCCGAAGCTGCTGCCCAACCGGCACGGCATCGAAAGAGGGATTACCGAAGGATTCATGATTCGACAGAGTTCGGTAGAACGAGGCAAGATAATAATTCCTCCCGGCGGCTTGATCTATTTCACCTTCGGCGGAGAAGGCTTTTCCAATCTTAACGGCGAACCTTTTGTCCTCGCTGGAAAAAAATCCGTCTGGCTGGATAAAAAGGAGGCCCTGGCCATAAAGAAAAATTTTACCGTGGCGCAAAATGGACCGCCCGTTCCCCTGGGAAACGAGGGAACGATCGCTCTGGCAAGCGCCGGTCTCATGGACGGATTTCTGCAAGTGCAGAGCGCCCGCTTCCAGTTTGTTTTCGCCAACGGTTATAGAACCTGGGATCTGTCCACCGTTCTTCCCCAAGGCTATGCAAGATCGCGAAGTGCCGTTTCCTACGGGTACCTGCAGGGAGAGGGCATGATCGCTCCGCCGCCCCTGCAGTTCTTCGGAGACCCTTTCGATGCGGCCGCAACATTTTATGTCGTCGCGGACAGCGCCTCGCCGCAGGGGGTGAAAATCAGAGAGGCCGGAGCTTTGGACATGCTCTGGTTCAAAATCAGCTACGACGGCCCGGTCGTCGCCGATGATGTCGCCGCCGGCCGGACCCTGCAGGCCGGCAAACACCGGGTAAAGGTGCTGTCGGTCGATCCCGATCTCGGGACTGCACGGATCGCCCTGCTGGATTCGAAGGATACCGTGCTGGCTGAAAAGACACTGGGGCCCTTGACGATGGAAACTTACGGGGAAAAAAGACACCTTCTGGAACACAGCACGGTCATACGGCCCACCCTGTCTCTGGATTACGAAAATATACGGATCCAGCTCAACACAAAATTTGACTTGCCCTTCGGTCCCGGCCCCTTGAGGCTGATGAACGAAAAGGGCGATTTTGTGCCTCTGCCCGAGGCGAAGGAGGTCGGCACCTTTCATGGCGGGAAAGTGGATCTTTTGATATACGACGACGTCGAGACGATGGAATTGAGGAAACCGTGGAGCGAGGATTCCAGGTTTATCCTGCAAACGGCTTATATATGACCGCTGTGTTATATGATGACCGGTCTGGCCATCGAAAATGCCGAACCCATCGAACTTGATGCCGGAAGCAATTCCTGTGAAGGGCCGAGAGGCCTGTTTAAGGTTGTCGTGGATGCATTTGACGGCAAGGTTATACGATCCTGGCACATCGAGGATAGGTTTGGGGATAAAAGCCGGGACCTGGGCGGCGCGCAGTGCGCCTCCCTGGATGTAATTGTGGGGGAAGTGGGCCTGTACTTAGGGGGGCATGTTATGACGAATGTTTACGGCCAGGCCCTCAATAACCTTCAATGGACAAACCCGAAGCATGTCAACAAGCTGATCCAGGAGAACCTGCGGTTAAAAGCCGGATTACAGGAGGAGAACTAATCCCGTTTCAATCCACGGCCTCCGGCCGCGGGACCCTGACAGACTATGACGGTCCGGGGAGGATTTAGGCAAAGGACCCTTTAGGAGACGATATATGAAAAAGACGAGGTTGGCGTTTCTTTCGTTGGTCATTACGGCGACAGTGTTACTGGCGGCCTGCGCGGACAATAACGAAGCATTGCTGGAAATTCAGGACCGCGCCCGGATCGAAAAGCTGATGTGGGATTATGCCAGGGCGCTCGACAGCCGCGATGCGGAAGCCTATGTCGCCACTTTTACGGAGGACGGGCAATTCGGCCGGGGAGAAAACGCCGTAAAGGGGCGGGAGGCGCTCAGGGAAATGATGGGCTCTTTTCGAAAAAGCGAACCGGCCTCCCAGGCGGAGAGCCCCGCAGTGCCGGCCATGTACCATATGACCGCGAATCACCATATCGAGTTTATCGATAGGGATCACGCGAACTTTCACGGGTACTGGTTTTCTTTCATTGCAGCGGGCGGGGAGAATCCGCAGACGAACCTGGCCGGCGTGGGCCGGGAGGTCAACGAACTGGTTCGCGTCGATGGAAAGTGGCTGATCCGGGTGCGCGATGTCCGGCCGCAGGATTGACCCGGTTTAAATCCGCCGGCGGGGAACGGGAAACGGGAAGCGAAATATATTCTCGAATGCAATCTGCACCCCGTTTCCCGGGGCGCGCCGGCGCCGCGCCTTCAGGAGGCGTTGGATTGCGCGTAAGTAAAGAGCCGGGATATCCAGCCGCATTCCCCTCATTTTTAATTTATGTAAATATAGAAGCCTTAAGAATGATCCCTGCAATTCAGGATCGCTGCATGGATTTTCTTTATATGGAGGTGTTCATGGGAAACGCACGGGATCCGCAGAAAAAGCTGCCGTCACCGCACAATTGGAGAACCACGGACGACGACGAGATTTACCGGCGCCGCTATCGGGCGCAAACGGAATCTTTGAGGGTGAAAAATCTCGATCCGCGCTTCCCGATTTTTTCGAATTTTGCCGTGAAGTCCCCAAGCGGTCTGACCTATTCGGTCGAGATCCGCAGCGTTTCCAGGCGGCGATTTTCCTGCAATTGCGTCGACTTCCGCATCAACGGCCTCGGGACCTGCAAGCATGTCGAGGCGACGCTCCTCTATCTGGAAACCCGTTATCGCCGGCTTTACCGTCAGGCCGAGAGTAACGGCGCGCAACGGCTGGATGTGGTGCCGGACATGGCCTCCGGGTTGCTGCGCATCGAAGCGCTCGACCGGAAGTTGCCGCCGGCGCTGGCCCGCGTTGTCGACAGCGGCGGCTCTGTGCGGGTCGAGGATCCGGAAGAGGCCCTGGCGCTGTTAGGGCGAACGCGAATCCCCTCGCTGCGCATTTCACAGGAAGTGGGCCCCTGGCTCGAAACGCGGCGGCGCGAACAGGATCGGAGGCATGCGCTTAGGGAGTATGAACAGAAAGTGCAGTCCGGACAATGGCCGGCGCAGGAGACACTGGTGCCGCTGTATCCCTACCAGCGCGAAGGCATGCGGCACCTGGCATTCAAGGAACGCGCGCTGTTGGCCGACGAAATGGGGCTGGGCAAAACAATCCAGGCGATAGCCGCGTCCGCACTCCTTCACCGCCTGGGAAAAGCGGCGCGCGTTCTGGTGGTGACCCCGGCCTCACTGAAAACCGAGTGGGAGGAACAGATCCGGCGGTTTACCGACTTGCCGTATCAGCTTATTTACGGGCCGCGGGGAAAACGGCTGCGCCTGTACGCCTCCGCCCCTTTTTTCACGATCGTCAATTATGAACAGATGCTGGCGGATGCGCTGGACGTCAACAGGCATCTTGTGCCGGACATTGTCATCCTGGACGAAGCGCAGCGCATTAAAAACTGGAACACCAAAACGGCCCAGGCGGTCAAACGCCTGCAGAGCCGCTATGCTTTCGTTCTTACCGGGACTCCCGTCGAAAACAGAATCGACGATATTCATTCCCTGATGTCTTTTCTCGATCCTTCGGCCCTGGGGCCGCTGTTTCGCTTTAACCGGGAGTTTTATGAGCTGGATGAACGCGGGCGGCCGTCAGGTTACCGGCGCCTCGAGCAGCTGCACGAGCGCATCAAGCCTTTCCTGCTGCGCCGGCGCAAGGCGGATGTCGAGGCGGAGCTGCCTGAACGCACGGACCAAAGATATTTTGTCCCGCTCGGCAGAAAGCAGGCCGACAGCTATGCGGCCCATGAGGCTCAGGTGGCGCGGCTTGTGGCCATCGCGAAGTCGCGCCCGCTGACGCAGCAGGAGTCCGAAAAGCTTCAGCGCGAACTGGCGATGATGCGGATGATCTGCGATACCAATTACATCCTGGACCCTGAAGACCGCACCTGTCCCAAGCTTTCCGAACTGGAAAAGATATTGGAGGAATGCCGCGGCAACGGGGATGTGAAAGTGATCGTGTTTTCCGAGTGGGCCCGGATGCTGGATCTGGTAAAGGAACTCTGCGAGAAGATGGGCATCGGATACGCGCTGCACACCGGTTCCGTGCCTCAACGGAGGCGGCGGGCTGAAATCCAGTTGTTCAAGAACGATCCCGGCTGCCGCGTATTCCTGAGCACCGATTCCGGCAGCACGGGATTGAACCTGCAGAATGCAAGCGTCGTCGTCAATTGCGATCTGCCCTGGAACCCGGCCCGGCTGGAGCAGCGGATCGCGCGCGCCTGGCGCAAGCATCAGACCAGGCCGGTGACGGTCATTCACCTGGTTTCCGAAAACACCATCGAGCAGCGGATGCTGGAGACTCTTTCGAGCAAACAGGCGCTGGCCGACGGAATCCTGGACATGCGCGGGAATCTGGGCTCTATCGAATTCCGCGGCGGAAAGCAGGCATTCCTTTCCAGGCTGAACCAGCTTGTTTCGCCTGCGCCGAAGCTTGCCGAAGCCGTTGCCCGGAAGAAGGCCTTGCCGGTCGACCGGGGGCTCGGGTTCAGCGAAATCGCCCGCAAATTGCTGGGGTCCGCCTGCGTCCGCTGCGAGGAGCGCTATCCTGCGGAAGGCCCGCATTCGGTGATAATGGTGGTTGTGGATCGGGATGCGCCGCTGCACCGCGAAAAACTGGCGGCTCCTTTCGAGGAATTTTTCGGCAAGGGCGTTTCGGATCCCTTGGCTCCCGTGACGCTTGAAGTGATCGACCGCTCCACCGACGAAGCGATGGGGCGCCTGGTCGCCGCGGGATTGATTTCTCCAAGCACGCGCGCCGTTCGTGAACTCGGCGTGTCCGGCGGGGAATCTTCATCCATGCTCACGGAAGAAGAACTTCGGAAAGCTCGGGAGCATCGCCGTCAGGCGGGCCGCAAGTTGAAAATGGCGGCTCTGCTGGGAGGCGGCGGGCTGCTGGAGGAGGAACGGGAAGCCCTGCTTCAGGCCGGCCTGTGGCTGGGCAAGGCGCTGAGCGTCGAAAACAGGCTTTCCGAACCGTCCTCGCTGGAAGAGACGCTGAGCGCCCCTCATGCCATTTGCTGGGGCGAGCATTTCCCTTCCATCCGCGACTATGCATCCGATCCTTCTGCCGCCGCCTCTCAGGCCACCACGGCATTACGCGCTTTGATCGGAGAATGATGACGGAAGCGGGCGAGCAGGCCGCCGCCGCCGCCGGGAGCAATCCGGAAGAACAGGCGCCCGAACTTGCGGTCGCCGCCCGGATTCGGACGATCTTCTCTGCGGCGGGCACGAACGCCCCGATGCACGCGGACTCGTGCGACACAAGGTCCGGGAAATTGCAGACCGCCGGAAAGACAGGTAAATAGTGGGAAGTATTCCCGCTGTGAAGAATCTCATTTGAATACGCCCCTATTTGGAGCCGGAATTTTCCCTTCTGCCATCTGTCTGATCCCATTATAATAAGCTCTACGTTCGACCTGGATTTACCGGAGCAGGAAACAGAAAGCAGTCTCAGCCTTACCCCCGGAGGTTTGCATGCCGGAGATTAGGCTGAGCTTCGCCTGGAAAGTCGGCCTTAAGATCGGGATTGAACGACCGGACCAACCTCAAAGTCGAGGGAAATAGAGAAAAGGTCAATGATCGGCAAAACCTTGTCGCACTATAAAATCGCGGAGCAACTCGGCAAAGGCGGGATGGGGGAGGTCTACCTCGCCGACGATACGACCCTGGACCGCAAAGTTGCCCTGAAGTTCCTCCCTGAAGCTTTCACCAGCGATCCCGAGCGAATGGCCCGTTTTGAGCGTGAAGCCAAGCTCCTGGCGTCCCTGAACCACCCCAACATCGCCGGAATTTACGGTCTGGAACAGGCTGACGGGACACGATTCCTGGTTCTGGAATATGTGGAAGGCGAAACCCTTCAGGCAAGGCTGAGCAAGGGAGCGTTGCCGCTTGAGGATGCCCTGGAACTGTGCCGCCAGATAGCGGAAGGATTGGAAGCAGCGCACGAAAGAGGAGTCATTCACCGCGACCTCAAGCC
>JAFGAO010000105.1 GCA_016933615.1 Acidobacteriota bacterium | reverse complement strand
GCGAACACAAGGTTCGCCCCTGCATTTTTCCGATTCCTTCTGATTGGGAGAAAAAATGTCCGCTGAGTATTTCCCACCGTATTGAGAGAGGGCGAACACAAGGTTCGCCCCTACGGGCTTTCTTTTTTATTGAAGAACGTTTCGATGAACTGCGTCCCCGACATCAGCCCCAGGGATCCCGCCCTGACGCTTTCCTCGTCGAACCTCTCGACGGAGTCGGCCTTCATGTCCGGGGAAAGGATCGCCACCGGGACCGGTTCCCGGGTGTGGTTGCCGCTCGAGATCGGCGTCGGATGATCGGGCAGCACCGCGAAAGTGGTTTTCCATCCTTTGTTCTCGATCCCTTCAAGAACTCTCCGGATCAGCCTGCGGTCCAGGTCTTCGATGCAGCGGATTTTGAGCGCTAAGTTCCGCTCGTGGGAGGCTTCATCCGGCGCTTCGACATGGATGTAAACAAAATCCACGTCCTCGAGAGCCTCCAGGGCCGCATCCGCCTTGCCCTCGTAATCCGTGTCGTAAAGACCGGTGGCGCCCGGGACGTTTATGGTTTTCATCCCGGCGTAAAGGGCCAGCCCCTTGACCAGATCCACGGCCGTAATGGCCGCCCCTCGTATTCCGAACCTCTCCTCGATCGTTTTCATGCGTGGTTTTTTCCCGGGGGCCCAGGGCCACAGCGAGTTGGCCGGCTGCTGCGCGCGCCGGCGGCGCATCTGATTGACGGGGTGGTTTTCAAGCAGCGCCTGGGACTCTTCAACCACGCGGTTCAGCAGATCGGCCGTTTCCCGGCCCCCGGGAGTCATCGGCCGGATGGCCAGGTCACGCCAATGAGCGCCGACGTGATCGTGTGGGGGAAAGCATTCGAGGCGGAATTCGCCTCCCGGGTTTATCAGCACGTGGCGGTAACTGAGTCCCGGATGAAGGCGCAGGTTCCAGCCCTGAAAGTGCGCGTGAGCGTCCCGGATCAGTTGGTGCGCTTCCTCGTTGGATATGTGCCCGGCGGAATGGCTGCGGATTTTGCCGTTTTCGATACAGATCAGGTTTACGCGCAAAGCCAGGTCGTCTTCCGAGAGATCGATTCCAAGGCTGGCGGCTTCCAGCACCCCGCGCCCCTCGGTGCCGTGAAAAAGCTCCCGGGCGTTGTAGCCTAGGACCGAAAGGTTGGCGATCGCGGACCCGGTCATCATGTCCGGCTCAATGGTCCGGAACAGCCCGGTGCGGCCGAGGCGGGCGATGGAGTTCATTCCCGGCTTGTCCGCCGCCATCAGGGGGGTTTTCCCGCCCAGCTCCTGGATGGGATAATCCGCCATGCCGTCTCCTAGAAAAATAACGTATTTCATAAAAATCGAGCCTGTTTTTCGAGCAGCAGACTGCTTTGTTTCTGCCCGTCTGACGATCCGGCGGGAATTCAGAAACCAGAATTCAGAAGTCAGCTCCTGTGGAGTGCGGCAGCTTGCTGCCGCTTTCGTCAGATTGATGCCTGATCAAGGCGGCAGCAAGCTGCCGTACCATAAGATTTCCCTTTCTACAAAAAGATAATAGACTGAAGAATCATTCCAATAGGCTCTTCAGGCGCCGTATCTGTCCAAAATCAGTTCCTGAAACGCTTTGTAGTCCGCCGGCATCTTCATGTAGTTTTCCTGCTTTTGTTCCACATTGGCCAGGCTTGGCGGCGTTTCCGGGGAGAAGCCCAGAAGATTCTCGATCTCCTCGGGGAATTTTGCCGGGTGCGCGGTTTCAATGGAGACCGATACCGAAGAGTCGGGTTTTTCATCCAGGTATCTTTGCAGGCCGAGCCAGCCGGCGGCCCCGTGCGGTTCCAGCAGCAGGCGGTTCTCCCGCCAGGCGCTCTGAATGGTCCGGCGCGTGTCCTCGTCGTTCACGCTCGTGGCCCACAGCTCTTCCTTCAAACGGTTCATGTCGGGCATCCGCCGTATGGTCCCGGTTTCATCCATCCATCCGCCGTAGAGCGCCAGCACGCGCGCGAGATTGCTGGGATGCCCCACGTTCATGGCGTTGGAGAGGCAGTGGCGGGAAGGGACGATTTTTTTGTAAAGGCCCGTTTTGAAAAAGGCCGGCACCTCGTCGTTGGCGTTGGTGGCAATGACGATCTTCTCAATGGGCACTCCCATGCGCAGGGCCAGAAGGGCGCCCATCATGTTGCCGAAGTTGCCCGAGGGAACGGAGATGATGATGGGATCGCCGTCTTCTGAAAGGCGCGCTGCGGCGTAAACGTAATAGACGATCTGGGGCAGGAGCCGGCCGATATTGATGGAATTGGCCGACGTCAGGGAAATGCCGCGCAGTGCGGGATCCGCGAAAGCCTGCTTCACCAGGGCCTGGCAATCGTCGAACTTGCCCTCAACCGCGATCGGGGTGATGTTCTCCCCCAGGGTGGTCATCTGTTTTCTCTGCCGGTCGCTGACCTCGGCGGGAGGGAACAGGACCGCGACCTCGATATTGGGTATCCGGTAAAAAGCCTGCGCGACGGCGCTGCCGGTATCTCCGCTGGTCGCCGTCAGAATGACCAGGCGGTTCGCCGCCTTTTCCCGCAGTTTCCCGAACATCTGCCCCATCATTCTCCCGGCAAAATCCTTGAATGATGCGGTGGGGCCGCGGTCCAGGCGCATGATGTGCCTTCGGGAGTCCACCTGCTCCAACGGCACTTCGAAGTCGTAGGCCCGGCGGCACATGGCGTCCAGGTCGTCGTTTGGGAATGTGCCCAGGGTGAATTTTTTCAGGACGGTCGAGGCGGTCTCGGGATAGGGCCGGTCGCGCAAAGCGGCGAAATCCTCCCGGGTGAACCGCGGGATGGCGACCGGGAGATAGAGCCCCCTGTCGGGCGCCTGCCCCTGCAGCAGTGCCTCCGCAAGAGTCACCTGGGGCGCCTGCCGGTTGGTGCTTGCGAAAAGCATCGGATCCATTCCCATTTCCTTTCCCTTTATTTTAGCTGCAGGGCCCGTCATCCTATGGAGTGCGCAAGCTTGCTTGCGCCTTCGTTAAATCGATGCCTGATCAAGGCGGCAAGCAAGCCGAAGCATTTACAAAGCATGACGTGTTCCGGGGCATTATTATACATGAGGTTTCACCGAGTGCACCTACGGGAATAACGGGTCCGGAAAGATAGTCGTCTATTTCTTCCGGCGAGGGTCTCCGATGCCGCCGGCGCTGCGGATCTCGGCCCTTTTAAGGGCATCTCCCGGGTCCTGCCACCCGTCGCAGCGGTTGGGCCCGCCGTATCCCCGCCAGAAGTTAATGAGCCCCTTGCACCTCGCGTAGAATTTGAAAAAGCACAGGATGAGGGCACGCTTCAAGGCCCCCACCGGCCTGGCGCTGCAGATGAGCTTGTCGTCGGCCATGCCGCGGTCGGTGATCCGGACGGCGCCGACGACGGGAACCTTCAGGCGTGTGTCTCTCGGCAGGCGCGGCCCCAGAACCGCGGCGTCAAGAAAATCGCCGTCGGGGCCGGTCAGGGAATCGATCGACCCGTAATTGAAAGGGCAGGGAACGGGCGAAATAAAATCCACCCGGCCCGAGGAGCGGCGTTTTATTACGCTTCCTTTCGGGACCTCGATCAGGACTGTAACCTGCGGCGCGTTTTCCATCCATTCATTGTATTCGGCTTTTCACGGGAATTCATGCCGGAATTTCGGGGATATTCTTCCGGGGTGCCTGTATGGGCAGCCCTCGCCTGCGTATTGAACGCGATGCTGTAGGGGCGAACCTTGTGTTCGCCCCCAAACGGCAATACACAAAAATACCGAAACAGGTGGGATATGCGCGACACCCAAAGCATTCCCTGG
>JAFGAO010000104.1 GCA_016933615.1 Acidobacteriota bacterium | reverse complement strand
GCCAACCGGCGGCGCCTAAGGCCGATGTAAGCCTGAAAAAGTCCGAAAAACCGGTCGCCGAACCCGCTGCCGCCGCCAAGACCGCCGGACCGGTTCCAGCGGCCGCTTATTCCTTTGCAGCGGAAACCTCCGGAGTCGATTCCAGGCCGCAGAAGTCCGAAGCGCCGGCCATTGCGCCCGATCCCGCCGAGAACAAGCCGATTTTAAACGCGGCTGTTTTCAGCGAGACCGAATCCGGGGGAAACAGCCTGAAGCTTTCGAACGAAAAAGCCAAAGAAATTCCTCAATTGATGGCGTCCCTTTCCCCCATGGCAGATCCGACTCAAACGGACCTCCCGCCTGCACCTGCGGCGGTTTCACGGACGTCGGAGACCTCCAGATTTTCCGGACAGCTGCTGACTCTGGATTTTGTCGAGCTTCCTCTGGTCGATTTTTTCCGTGTCATGTCCGAAGAGGCCGGCATCAATATCGTTCTCGATCCGAAAGTGAAGGGAAATATCTCCATTAAAGTGGAAAGCCTGCCCTGGGATCAGATTTTTGACATGGTCCTGGTCAATTACTCGCTGGATAAGCAGATCGAGGGCAATTTGATCCGCATCGCGCATAAATCCACACTGCAGGAAGAGGCAAAACAGCAGGAAGCCCTGAAAAAAGCCAAGCTGCTTGCCGCAGACCTGGAAACGCGGGTGAAAAGGCTGAATTACGCTAAAGCGGAAGGCATCATGGAGCCTCTCGAGGATCTTAAAACGGTCCGCGGAACCGTGATGTACGACGAACGGACGAACTCACTGGTTTTGACGGACATACCGAGTTCGCTGGATAAGATGATGCAATTGATCACGACCCTGGACATTCCGCAACCCCAGGTGGAGATCGAAGCGCGCATCGTTTCCGCCGCCCGTGATTTCGCGCGCGAAATCGGTATCCAGTTCGGATTTGTTCAGGGGAACCTCGAGCGCGTGACGGTCGGCGGCCCGAACACTTTTGGAACCATTGGCGGATCAAGACCCAGCGCCACGCCGAATTCCACCTACATCGCCGGGAATCCCGTGACGGGCAGAGGCGCCGCCGAAGACGAAGTCGGGGAAATCGGATCCGTCAGCACCGGCGGAGCGGGCAATTACAACGTGAACCTTCCGGCGACCAAAGCTTTCGGCGGTCTGGGAATTTCCGTCGGGAACATTTTCGACACTTTCCTTCTGGATGCGGCTCTGACGGCCGGAGAAAGCAAGGGGCTCGCCAAGCTGATTTCGCAGCCGAAGGTCACGGCACAGAACAACAGCTCCGCGGTCATTACCCAGGGAACCCGTTTCCCGGTTCTGGTGAATGCCAATAATACGATTACGGTGCAGTTTTTCAACGCCGCGTTGACCCTGACGGTGACCCCGCAAATCACCTATGAAGGCAATATCGTTCTCGATCTCAAGGTGGAAAACAACACGGCGGATTGGGGCCGTAATGTCGGGGGCGTCCCCTCCATCCGGATCAGCGAATCCCAGAGCCGCGTGCTGGTGACCGACGGCGGGACAACCGTCATCGGCGGTATCCTTATTGACGACGAATCCAACTCGGGGGACAAGGTGCCCGGACTGGGCGACCTTCCTCTTGTCGGAAATCTTTTCCGCCGGACTTCCGTTTCCCGCTCCACTCAGGAGGTCCTGTTCTTTGTGACTCCGCGCATCATCGATTAGGACGGATACGCCGGCCGGCCCGGCGGCCCCAAACTCGGGACGGACTCCCGGAAAAGTCGGTTTTCCGGGAGTCCGATTTTTTTTTATTATCCCGTGCCGGCAGACCGGATCCTCGACACACAATTCGGTTTTTGACTGAAACCAACGTTGATGGTGCTATCCTATCCTCGCATAGCCGGGCAGGTATCTGTATTACATCGTGGCCGGGAAAGGCGGGGGCGATTCCCCCTGAGTTGAAACGGCTCAGACATTCCTCATTCCGGACTGCATGCAACGGCGGGCGGTCATGAAAATCCATTTTAGGCTCCCATCGATTTATCCCATTACCGACAAAGAATTAGCCCGAAGGAGCGACCACTGCAGCATAGTGGAAGACCTGGTGCGTGGCGGTGCCCGTCTAGTTCAGATCAGGGATAAACACACGCCGGCAGGGGAGCTTCTCAGGGACCTCGGCCGATGTGTGGATTTCGCCTTAAAAAGAAACGCAAGGCTGATCCTGAACGATCGCTGCGATCTGGTTCTTTGCGGCGGCCTGTCCGGTGTCCACCTTGGGCAGGAAGATCTGCCCCCGGGGGAAGCCCGGACCCTGCTTGGGGAGGAAAGCATCATCGGATTCTCGACCCACACCCTTTCGCAGGTTCGAAAAGCCTCGCGCCTGCCTGTCCAGTATATCGGGTTCGGCCCGGTATTTCAGACATCCACCAAAGCGAATGCCTCGCGCGCCGTCGGCCTGAGCGCTCTCAGGTCGGCATGCAGGCAATCCCCCATCCCTGTGGTTGCGATTGGAGGGATCGGGCTGCAACAGGTCCGCGGCGTCCTGGATGCGGGCGCTGCCGCCGCAGCCGTCATTTCGGCCTTAATGAAATCGAAGAATATCTCTGGGAAGATGGAGGAATTTATTGAGGCTGCCATGGGGAGATGATGGATCGGGAATAGCAGGGGTACCCCTGAAGCACCAGATCCGGTCCCGCATTAAAACTTTTACGAATTTTGAATTTTGGAGCGGACGCCGCGGATGCATAGCCTTTCCCCCCGACGGACGGGATCGCATCCTCCCCGCCCAGGACCACCGGGGCGACAAGGAAATAAAAACAGTCGACCATCCGCCTGGAAATAAAGCTCCAGTGAACCCGGCTCCCGCCTTCGACCAGCAACTCGAGAACATCCCGCTTCGCCAGTTCCTCCAGGACCGCTTCCAGGTCCAGGACCCTGCCGGCGGCTGAAACCGGGATCACTTCCCCCCCGCCGGCTTCCAATTTCTTTCGCCTGGCCGTTTCGATCCCTTTCCTGCAGAATATCAAAACGGGAGAATTCCCTGCGCTTTGAAAAATGCGGGCATGCGGGGGCGTCCGCAGGTCGGAATCCAGTATGACTCTCAGCAACGGGCGGCTTTTGATTTCGGGTCCTCGATAGGTCAATCGCGGATTATCCGAAAGCACTGTCCCGACTCCCAACAAAACTGCGTCGGCGCGCAGCCTGAGGCGCTGTCCGAACTCCATGCCTTCGGGGGAAGAGATCCGGCGCCCTCTTCTTTTGCCCGTACCGATTTTGCCGTCCAGGGACATCCCCGCCTTCGATACAACCAGCGGAAGGCCCGTCGTGATGCGGCAGGCGAAGGATTCGATCACTTCACCGGCACGCTCCTGCATGAGCCCGACATCCACACGAATGCCCGCGCAACGCAGCTTTTCGACGCCGCGACCGGATACCAAGGGATTCGGGTCGACACGGGCGACGACGACGCGCCGGACCCTTTCGCGAATCAACAGGTCCGCGCAGGGGGGCGTTCTCCCCGTGTGGGAGCACGGCTCGAGAGTCACATACGCCGTGGCGCCGCGGGCCATTCCCGAAGCCGCTTTCAAAGCCCGGACTTCCGCGTGATCCCTCCCTTCGTACTCATGCCACCCCTGACCCAGGATTTTTCCGTCGCGGACAAGGATGCACCCCACGCTGGGATTGGGGCTGGCCTGGCCGGCATGCTTTTCCGCCAGCGCCAGAGCCTTCCTCATGTATCTGCGATCCAGGGCATCAAACATGCGCGATCCGAATCCTATATTGAGAATTATAGATTGAAAATTCAGCCCTGCCTTTTTCCGCCTTAAACCGCTGCTCCACGGGGATCATCCTTCATTTTCAGCGCCGGTTTTGGCGGCTTCGGGCTCCTGGAATTGTACCCGGATCCAGTATACGCGCCTTCGATCGGCATCCAGAATCCTTACATTCAGGCCTTCATAGTCGAAGGCTTCCCCGGGGGACGGGACACGCCCCAGGAAAGACATAATCAGGCCGCCGACGGTCGAACAGTTGAAATCGCCGAATTTCTTCCGCACCCGGTCCTCGAGCATCCAGAGTTCCGTGCTCCCGCGGATGACAAAACTCCCGGGACCTTCTTCGATGATCTTGCTCACTTTGGCTTCGTCCTCGTCCCGGATCTCCCCGATAATCTCCTCCACCAGGTCTTCGATCGTCACCAGCCCCGCCACGCCCCCGAATTCGTCTATCACGACAGCGGCATGATCGCCCCGGGCCTGAAGCTCCTTGAGTAGCTTGGAGACCGGCTTGGTCCCCGGCACGGACAAAACGGGATTCACCAGTCCCGCTATCGAGTCGGTCTCCTTCCCTTCAGCGCAGGCAGCCATCAGCTGACGGATGTAGACAATACCGACAATATGATCCATGTCGTCGCGATATACGGGTATTCGGGAGTGCTTCCACTGCACCATGGTATTGCGGAGCTCGGCGATGGAGACTTTTTCGTCGCACGCGACTATCTTTGTCCGCGGCGTCATGACTTCACGGACAAGGGTGTTCCCGAACGCGACCACCGACTGGATAAGCTGGGAATCCTCCTCCTGCAGTATGCCCTCGTCTTCCCCGATATCGAGATACGCCTGTATCTCCTCATCGGTGGCTTCCTCATTATCCGTCCTGTCTCCCTCTTCGATTTCCTCGTGCATCCTCTTGTGCAGTTTCAGCAATCCGGACACCGGCAGGGCCAAAAGGTGCAGCACACCATAAAAAGGTCCGTAAATTTTGAGCAGTTTGATAAGTTTCCTCTCCGGTTCGTTCTGAGTGAACAGTTTAGGAAGCAACTGGCGAAAAAGAACCGATACGACAACGACGGCCGCGAAGGAACAGAGCAGTCCCTCAACCGGCCACCTGCGCATGCTGAGGTGCGTGGAGAGAACTGCGACTACAATCAGGCAAACCTGAATTCCCAGGTGGACCGGAACCATGACGTGCATTTTATTTTCAAGTACCATCGACAGCAGGGGCGAACGCGGCTTTTTCAAATGCTCCATCATCATGCGCAGCACCAGGGGGCTAGCCAGCGTTACGGCGCTTTCTACCATCGAGAGGAAGAACAGGATGCCGACGCAGATCACGATAACCGAAATTTCGATATGGGAACCCATCATGATCGCACCTTCGGTTGTTTCAGTAAGGGAGCGCCTTCCTTGAAAAATGCCCGCCGCGTGAGTTTCGCCTGCATTCGCTGCATCGCTCCGTCATCCGCCTCGTGATCGTATCCCTTCAGGTGGAGTATTCCATGAACAAGAAGCTTCCTGATTTCCCCTTCTGGGGTATTTCGATAGCGAGCGGCGTTGCGGATCGATACACGGGGAGCGACGACGATCTCCCCCAGGAGAAAGCATCCGTCCTCCGTGCATTCGTTGTAGGCGAAGCAGAGGACGTCGGTAGGGTAATCCCTTTGGAGGTAGCTTTTATTGAGTTTTTTCATTTCTTCTTCGCCGACGAATACGACGGACAGTGCGGGATCGGGCGCCCCCAGCGCCTGAAGGACCTTCGAACAGAACAGGGCCGCCGATGCGGCGTCGATCCTATACCGTCTTTGCCTGTTCAGAATCTGGATTCGGGACGGCAGTTCCTTCCGCTTTCGGGTCGATGTGCTTGAACTCATAGCCGGGATAGTCTATACGCCGGTGAAATACGCCGGTCAAAATTTTAAAGAAACTCTCTTTCACAAGTCGGATATCGCTGAGGGTGATGTCGCATTCATCGAATTGACCTTCCTCCAGGATGCCGTTCACAAGGCGGTCGATCAATCCCCTTATCTGTGAAGGATTGGGTTTCTGAAGCGTCCGGGAAGCCGCTTCGACCGAATCCGCCATCATCATGATGGCCGCTTCTTTGCTCTGCGGTTTGGGGCCGGCATACCGGAAATCGGAGTCGGAAACCTCTCCGTTCCTTTTGTCGGCCGTTTGCCGGGCTTTTTTTAAGAAATAGGTCATCATGCGCGTCCCGTGATGCTGGGGGATCATCTCGCGTATGCCCTCGGGAAGCCCGATCTCCTTCGCAAGCTGCAGCCCGTCCTTTACGTGCCGCGTGAGAACGAGGGAGCTGATCCTGGGGGATATTTCCTCGTGCTTATTATAATCGTGCGATTGATTCTCCACGAAATATTCCGG
>JAFGAO010000103.1 GCA_016933615.1 Acidobacteriota bacterium | reverse complement strand
TCACGGAGCGCTTGACGATTTGCAGCATCCCCAAGTATTCCGGGGAGCCTTTTTTTATTGTTCCGGGGCGAACACAAGGTTCGCCCCTACTGTTTTACCAAAGCGCGGGTGCCGGCGCGCATGCCTTCCAGTGTGAGTTCGTACATCGGGAAAACGCGGCGGATGATCTGGGTGGAAGGCACGGACGGCCACCAGGAGCGGGGTTCGGGATTCAGCCAGATCGCCTTGCGGAACCTTTTCCTTATATCCGTCAGCCACTCGATGCCCGGACGGTCGTTGCGGTACCAGTAGTCGATGGCCCCGTTGGGGCTGAGCAGCTCGCTCGGGGCCATATAGGCATCCCCGACCAGAATTATCTTGTAATTCCGTCCGGCTTCATCGAGGACTTTCCGTGTTGGCACTGACTGCATCTGATGGATATCCGTGTAGAGTTCCTGGTAAACACAGTTGTGGAAATAGTAAAATTGCAGATCCTTCACAATATCCTTTGCGGCCGAGAAAAGCCTGCTTACAAGCTCCATGTGGGGCTCCATGGTGCCGCCGGCGTCCATCAGGAGCATCAGCTTGATCCGCTTTTTCCGGGCCCTTTCCCAGACAAACTCGAGTTCCCCCGCATTGCGGCAGGTGGCGTCGATGGTGCCGTCCACATCGAGAACATCCTTCGGGCCATCCCGCACCACCTGCCGGATATAGCTGAGCACGGTCTTGAACGCCCGGGTATCGAGCGCTACATCATCCCGGTAATTTCTGAAGGTGCGCTCTTCGGCAACCTGGACGGCCCTCCGGTGGCGGCCGACTCCCTGGCCGATCCGGACGCCGGCGGGATTGTAGCCCCAGGCTCCGAAAGGGGAACGGCCGCGCACGCCGATCTGTTTGTTCCCGCCCACATGCGGCTCGTGGTCCTGATTCAGAAGCCGGTCGCGGAACCTTTCCCGGAGTTCCTCCAGGTTGAGCGCCTCCACCATCCGCTTCTCCTCTTCGCTCAGTTCGAGGGGCGGCAGTTTCCGCAGGTTCTCTTCAATGCGCCGGATCAGGTCCGCGTCGGAGTCAATATTTCCGAAGCATTCCAGAAATGCCTGGTCGTACTTGTCGAAATGCGCTTCGGTCTTGATGAGAATGGAGCGCGCCAGGTAATAGAAGCGGGTGAAGGAGCTCTCCATCAGGTTCTCGGACAATGCCTGCTGCAGGAGCATCCATTCGTTGAAGGTCACCGGAACGTCCCGCCGCCTCAATGACCGGAAAAGATTCACAAACATAAAAAACTCAAAAAAGAATTCAGAAGCCAGCCCGGCCTCCGGCGGACGCCGGACCGCCTGCGGCGAATCTGAAAGCGAGGCCGGATTGAACAATCTGCGACTCCGGGTAAATCTCCGGGCTCGGTATCGGAGTCGGAATCGGCTTTTAAAATCTCGACCCCGATACCGATGGATACCCGTTCCGGCTTTTCGCTATCAAAAGAGTCAGGCCAGAAGAAAATTCATGGCAAATAACGAATAAATGCTTAATGGACCGAGACGCGGGCCAGGTCGTCCTCGGTCTTCAGGAGCACGCCGAGAAACGGCAGGCGGCTGTTGAGTTCCTTCTCCGAAATGCCGCCGGCCAGGATCGCCTGGATCCAGTCGAGCAGCTCGCTGGTGGAGGGCCGCTTCTTCAGTTCGTGCCTCTGCCGGATGAAATAGAACCGGGCCACGATCTGGGACAGTAGGTTGGGCTTCAGGTCCGGGAAATGGACTTTCGCGATCTCTTCCATCATTTGCGGGTTGGGGAACTCGATGTAATGGAACAGGCAGCGCCGCAGGAAAGCGTCCGGCAGCTCCTTCTCGCTGTTGCTGGTGATGACGACGATGGGCCGCTGCCGGGCCTTGACGTGCTCCCCTGTCTCCACGATGTCGAAGCTCATCTGGTCCAGCTCATAGAGCAGGTCGTTGGGAAACTCCAGGTCGGCCTTGTCTATCTCGTCGATCAGCAGAACCACCTGCTCCGGGGATTTCAGCGCTTCGCCCAGTTTCCCGAGCTTGATGTACTGCTTGATGTCGGACACATCCTTGTCGTGAAAGCGGGAATCGTTCAGCCGCTGAACGGTATCGTATACGTACAGGCCCTCGCTCGCTTTGGAGGTGGATTTGATATTCCACCGGATCAGGGGAAGGCCCAGGTCCTCGGCGATGACCATCGCGAGTTCGGTCTTCCCCGTTCCGGGTTCTCCCTTCAATAAAAGCGGCCTTTTAAGTACAATCGCCGCGTTCACAATTTCACGCAGCGCGTCGCTGAGAATATAACTATCCGTGCCCTGAAATCTGTCCATCGAAACCGTCCGTACCTCCCTGTCCTAATTTATGCGAAGTGTAAGTGTACCATGCCGGTATCCCATTTCTAACCAATATAGCCCGCTTGATCCCCCGGATTCGTTGCGCCGCGGTTCCGGGGCTTTGTCGTGCGCGGCGGAAACGTGTGAACGTGTGAAGGTGTGAACGTTGAAAGGCTTCAACACGGCAAAAGGGTCTATGACGGAGAAATGGGGGATTGTCGGTATTTCCTGTTATTAATCATTAATTTTCAATATTTAATTTTGAATCGTTTCTTTGCAGAATCCTGAGTGCCGCGGCGCGGTGCGGGTTGTCGATCAGGCTGCCGTCCAGCGTGGATAACGCCCTGCCCCTCTTTTCCGCCTCCAGCAGTTCGGCCAGGACCTTCTCCGCCCAGGCGACCTCCGCCGCCGTCACGCCGAAGACCCGGTTTATGACCGGCAGCTGATCCGGGTGCAGGGCGCTCTTCCCGTCAAATCCCAAACAACGGGCCTGGGTGGATTCCCTCTCGAGCAGGTCTCCGTTTCGAATATCGAAGCATGGAGCGTCGATGGCGTCGACGGCCGCCGCGCGGCAGGCAAGGACCATCGTCTGCATCGCCAGCAGGAACTCCATGCGATCCTGTCCCGGCCGGCACCGGATGTCGCTGGCATAATCCGCCGATCCGAAAATCAAAGACGCCGTCCTGGGGGATGCGGCGGCTATTTCGGCCGCGTGCAGAACGCCGGCGGCGGACTCGATCATCGCGTGCAGCCGGACGGTTCCCTCGGCAACTCCGGCACGGGTTTCCATGGCCCGGAGCGCGGCGTCCGCTGCATGAATGTCCTCCTTTTTTTCGATTTTCGGCAGGCAGATGCCGTCGATCCTCAGGGAAACGACTTCGGCCAGATCGAGCCGCCCCATAGCGCTATCCAGCCCGTTTATCCGGACCACGACCTCTCGGCCGGTGAAGTCCATCTGCTCGAGCGCCCGGGCGACGGTATGTCGGGCGTCCTCTTTCCGGGACGCCGCCACGCCGTCTTCAAGATTGAGAAGCAGCAGATCGGCCGGCATCGCGGCCGATCGCCGGATCATTTTTTCGCTGTCTCCTGGAACGTAAAGGACGCTGCGCCGCAAAGGACCGATCATTGCACTTCAACTCCGGATTGATACTCTAATCATATGGGCGCCCGTGAACGGAAACAAGAAACGGTGAAATTATTTTTGCGCGAGCCCTATAGGGCCGAAAGCATGAATACCAGGAATAAGTGATAGAGGGAAAGCAGAATGTAGGCCCAAAGACAGAATCGGGCGGCAAGTTTTCCCAGGGCCCATTCCTTGTGCAGCATAATTATGGAAACGGCAATAACGGTCAGCAGGCCTTTGGTTGCATAGAAAGCCTCTATGCCCCCGACCCGGATGACGGCATCCATAACCGGGTTCAGCTCCCGCGCAGATCCCTGCATCAGATGCTGGTGGGTCAAAAGGGCGTCCATCAGAGAGAGAAGCATTACGGAAACGGCGACAAGCCATGTTCTTAAGTCGTATATATCAACGTAGCCGGTATCGGTTTCTCTACGTCCCCCATTCTTTCTTCTGAGCGGCCAGAAATGAGAAAGGGGGAATATCGATACCCGCCCCCTGCGGTCGTGCCCGGAACGCCTGTTGACTGCTATTTCTTCCGTGATGGGATCACGGTATAAATTATTGTTCATCCTCAATCGGTTATCGGCATCCGCGGAAAGAAGTTTATTCGCCTTTTTCCACAATCCGGCCCCCTCCGCTATTCAATCTTATCCCTTTTCCGGCCCGCGGCGGCGCTTGGACGTCCCTCCTCTGGAATTCAAAAAACAATCCGGCTTATTTCTTCCAGAACCATCGGATCGCTTTCCTTGCGCCGCAGTTCCGGCAGCATGCTGCGGGCCCGCTCCGGGGAAATCTCCCCCAGGGCCCATGCCGCCGATGCCCGAACCAGCGGGCCGGGATCGGAAAGCGCCCGTTCGACGGCCGGAAGGAATTCGTGCCTTTTCGAATTCCCCATCGCCGTCAGTACATTCCTCACGAATCCGTCCCGCGTCGCCCTCGAGACCGGGCTGTTTCCATAGCGCCGCTTGAACTCCCCGAGGGTGATCCCGGCCAGCGGGATCAACTCGGGGGCTCCGCTCTCCCGGGGGGCCAGGAAAGCCTCTACGGATGTCTCCTGCGCGAACCGGTTCCAGGGGCAGACCTCCTGGCAGTCGTCGCAGCCGAAAATCCGGTTCCCGATCGCGGGCCTCAGGCGGCGCGGGATCATTGCGCGGCATTCGATCGTGAGGTAGGAAATACACCGTCTCGCGTCGAGAACATAGGGAGCGACGATGGCTCCGGTCGGGCATGCGTCGATGCAGCGCCGGCAGGTTCCGCAGTAATTCCCGGCGCCGGCATCCGGCTCGAGCGGGATATTCAGGAGGATCACGCCGAGAAAAATCCACGAACCCCGATCTCTGGAAATCAGATTGGTGTGTTTCCCGATCCAGCCCAGGTCCGTCCGGGCTCCCCAGGCTTTTTCCGCAACCGGCCCGGTGTCGACATAGCATAATCCTTCCGCCGAGGGCTCCATCTTCCGGATGATTTGTAGCAGCGCTTCCAGCCGCCGGCGCACGACACCGTGATAGTCTTCGCCCCAGGCATAACGGCTGATGCGGCCGAGCAAAGGCGAGTCGCCGGGGCGGGACGGCTGAAAGTAATTGATCCCCGCCACCAGCACCGACGCGGCTTTGGGGTAAACCTGCCGCGGATCCCGGCGTTTTCGGGCCTGGCGAAGCAGGTAGGCCATGTCGCCGTGACGGTTTTCCTCAAGCCAGCGCAAGTAAAAATCATGATGGGGCGCCGCACCGGCCGGGGCTATCCCGACACGGAAAAAGCCCAGCCTCCGGGCCTCGGCTCTCACTTTCGAGATAAAATCCGATGGGTTTTTCCTATTGGGCACTAATCCTGTAATTCCCTATCCACCTCAATGCGGATGTTTCCGTCGGGATCGTCCAGCTTCAGATGCCGGATCATCCCCCGGATGGTGCTGTCGACGATGATTTTTGAAAAACCGCTGTTCAGGTCCATGGGTACCGGTTCCCGGTTCACCTCGATACGGACATCCTTCCCTTCCAATTCATATTTAAGAGTCCGGATGGGCTGCGGCGTCTTCAACGACCTCGTAATGCCGACACAGACATTCCCCAAAAAATTTCCTATAAATCTTGTGAGAGGCGCTTCCATTTCATTGCTGTAAAGCCGAGTTTTCATAATGCCCAATTCTATCACAGCCCGCCGGGACGCAGGGGTCCGTTTCCCACTTGAGTCGGGAGAAGCAATTGGGTTATCTTCTCGTAGCATCGATCCCGATTCCCGGAAAGGCACGCGGATGCGCAGAAGATTCAGGGGCAATTCAGTCGCGGTTGGACGCGATCGGAACTGCGCGCATGGGCTCGAAAGGAAGAAAAGAGTGGAAAGAGAATTCTCGCTCGATGGAAAAATCCCGGAAACGGGGGAAGTGTGCCCGACGCGGCCCGAAGAATCGCAACCGTCTTCAGGTCAATTCCATGCTTAAGCCGATCCGGGCCTTTTTCCAGTCGTCTTTCCGCAACAATGCCGAGAGGGCGGCATTTGCGGGTCTCGCCGCGAGCGTCTCCCTCGTCCTGGCTTCGATTGCCGTTTCCCAGATCCTGCTCTTCCCCACGATAATCGCATCCGCATGGATAATCGCGCGCGACTGGAAACTTATCTCTTCCATGAAACGGATCCTCGTGCCGCTGGGCATGTTCTGCATCTGGATACTGCTGGCGGCGCTGCTTGCCCCGAATGTCGCGCTGGCGCTTACCATCACCAAAAAATTCTACCTTTTTCTCCTCGTGCCTCTCGTCCCCCTCATCGTGCGGGGACAGGGCAGAATATTGTGGGTATACAGGGCGATCCTGTCCGTCGCACTCCTTTCTGCGCTGGTCGGCATCGGCCAATACATCGACAAACCCGGCGCCGTCGACCTGATGGACCGTATCTCGGGATTCATGGGGCACTGGATGACCTTCTCCGGGCTCCTGATGCTGGCGCTGGTCTGTACGGCGGCCTACGGCCTGCACGCCGGCAGGAAATGGATTTTTCTCTGGATCCCGGTTGCCGGCGCCCTGGCCCTGGCGATTCTCCTGTCGCAAACCCGCAACGCGGCCATGGGCGCATTTTCCGGCGTATTCGCACTGATGGTCGCGGCTTTGGCCTGGGAAAGAAGGAAGCGTTTTATCGTCATCATCCTCTGCTTCATCCTGCTGCCCGCGGCTGCGTATTTCGTCGTGCCTTCGTCCATCAGGCAGCGGTTCCAGTCCGGGTTCGATCCCGCCGATCCCAACACCAGGAACCGGATTGAACTCTTCGACACGTCCATACGGATGATCCAAGACAATCCCTGGTTCGGTGTCGGACCGAAAAACGTCAAGTTCGAAGCGCTGAAATACCGGAGCCCGAATGAGTTTCCCGACTGGATGTACCAGCACATGCACAACAACTTCCTGCAGATTGCCTCCGCAATGGGAATCCCCGGCCTGGCCCTCTGGCTGTGGCTCATGGTCCGGCTCGCCTGGGACTCCATGCGCACCTACCGGTACGCCAGGTCCCAAGCTTTTACCCTCGGAGAGGAAGCCCGCAGGGAAGCCACCCTTGTTTCCTCCGCAGCCCTCGGCTGCTGGTTTGCGCTGGTGGTGGCCGGGATGTTCGAATATAATTTCGGGGATTCCGAAGTTCTGACCCTGTTCCTGTTTATCATGAGTGCGCCGTACGCCTATTCCCCGGACACTGTTTCGGGGGCCGGCCTTCCCGATTTCCCGTAACCATTGGGGTTGCCGTTGAAAGTCGCAATTCTCGGAACGCGCGGCATACCGGCCAACTACGGCGGGTTCGAGACATTCGCCGAAGAATGCTCCGCCGGGCTCGCCGCCAGGGGCCATCAGGTGACCGTTTACGGGCGGTCCCGTTACATCCCCCGCCGTTTGAAAGCGCATCGCGGCGCAAGACTGGTGGTGCTTCCGACGCTGCCCTTCAAATACACCGACACGGTCGTCCATACATTCCTGTCGGTTCTGCACTCTCTCTTTCAGCGGTACGACGCCGTCCTGATCTGCAACGCGGCCAACAGCGTTTTCGCCTGGCTCCCGCGGCTGTTCGGGACTCCGGTGGCCGTCAACGTGGACGGCATCGAGAGAAAGCGGCGCAAATGGAGCCTCCTGGGAAAGGCGTATTATCGTCTCGGGGAGTACCTTTCAACCCTGCTTCCCAATGCCGTCGTCGCCGACGCGCGCGTGATCGAACGCTACTACCGGGACCGGTACGGGGCCGAACCCGTATTTATCCCTTACGGAGCGGCCGTCGAGAAACCTGAGGGCAAGGATGCCCTGGAAAAGCTCCGGATCGCACCCGGAGAATATTTTCTCTACGTGAGCCGCCTGGAACCCGAGAACAACGCGCACCTGGTAATCCGGGCTTTTGAAAAGGTACGCACATCCAAGCGGCTGGTCGTCGTCGGCGACGCCCCCTATGCCGCAAGATATATCCGCAGGCTGCGGCAAACCCGGGACCCGAGGATTCTGTTTCCCGGCGCCGTTTACGGTTCCGGGTACCGGCAGCTCCAGGCCAACGCGTTCTGCTATATCCAGGCCACCGACGTGGGGGGGACGCACCCGGCGCTTATCGAGGCCATGGGACAGGGGAATATCGTCGTCGCCAATGCGACCCCGGAAAATCAGGAGGTCGTGGGGGACGCGGGCGTTCTCTACGCGAAAAACGACGTTGGGGCCCTTCAGCAGCGCCTGCAGGACATCGCCGACAACCCGGATAAGTATGAGGGTTTCAAGAGCGCAGCTTCAAGCCGCATACGCACACACTATTCATGGGACGGCGTCGTCGAGCGGTACGAACGCCTGTTCCTTAAAATGGTTCAAAGCTGAAGCCGCCCGGGGAAAGGGCGGACGCAAGGTTCGCCCTTCGGCTTCGGGTTTCCGCACCGGCATTTCCACTTTGTATATTCCCATACTTCAAATGATGAAGTATCGTCTGAATTATGATTTCGGTCGTTGTCGTCAACTGGAACTCGGGCAGGCTCCTGCAGCGCTGCGTTCAGTCCCTGAGGGACCATGCCCGGCAATGCCGGGTCCTTGTTGTGGACAACGCCTCGACCGATACCAGCCTCGAGCTCGCCCTTGAGGCGCATCCGGGCCTGACCGTTCTGACGAGCGGATACAACACCGGTTTTGCCGCCGCCTGCAACCGGGGATGGAGGGCCGCACAGGGCGAGACCATACTTTTTCTGAACCCGGACACCGAATGCTTTCCCGGATCCGTCGATTGCATGGAAAGGACCCTGTCCGGGGACCGGACCGTGTGGGCGGTCGGGGGATGCCTGGTCGGCGCAGACGGGAAACCGCAGGCGGACTTCAACGTGCGCCGCTTCCCATCGATGGGAAGCGCGGCGGCCGAAATGTTTTTCGTCGACGGGCTGCGCCGGGCATGGCGCCGGAACCGCCCTGCCGGAAGGGCGGTTCCCGGAAATGCCGCAGACGTCGAACAGCCGGCGGCGGCGTGCCTGATGGTCAAGAGGACCGCGCTCTTATCGACCGGAGGCTTCGACGAGGCCTTTTACCCGGCATGGTTCGAGGACGTGGATCTCTGCCTGAGAATTCATAAAAGCGGAGGCCGAATCCGTTTCCAGCCGCGGGCCCGTTTCTTCCATCACGGCGGATACAGCCTGCGGCAAATGGACAGGCGGGATTTTCTGACATACTTCCACAGAAACCAAATCCGGTATTTCAACAAGCATCGCGGATTTCAGGCCGCGCTTTGGGTCCGGAGGCTCGTCCTGGCGGGACTGTTTCTCCGGGCCGCGGTTTCCCTGGCATACCCGCTGCTCGAGGAAACTTCCCGGGGAAAATCGGCCCGCGTATTCTGGGATGCTTTCAAAAACATCGCAAAATCCCGCGAGGTTTCGGCATGAGCGCCGGTGTCGCCGTCAGTATCGTCACCTACAACTCCGCGCAGCATCTCCATGCGTGCCTTCAAAGCCTCAAGACACAATCCTATGGGGATTTCGACATATACATATTCGATAATGCGTCTTCGGACGCTACCGCCGGAATCATCGAAGAGTCGCGGCCTATGCTGCAGTCGGTTCACTACTCGGCGGAAAACCTGGGGTTTTGCGCGGCTCACAACCGGATCCTGGGCTCCTCTTCGTCCAAATATGTGCTGGTACTGAACCCGGATGTCGTTCTGGACTCACGGTTCCTGGAAATCCTCACCCGCGAAATGGACCGGGATCCGGCGGCCGGATCCGCGACGGGAAAACTTTACCGCCGGCGCAGAACATCCCCGGGCACCGAAGCCCCGCCTCGGGTTTCCGGGAGAATGGAACTGGACAGCACCGGGATTTTTTTCACCCGCTGCCAGCGCCATTTCGACCGCGGATCGGGCGAGATCGATGCCGGGCAATACAATCGGCGGGAATACGTGTTCGGCGCATCCGGGGCCGCCGCCTTCTACCGGCGCGGCATGCTGGAGGATATCCGCAGCGGGAAGGAATTCTTCGACGAAAGCTTTTTTGCCTATCGCGAAGATGCGGACCTGGCCTGGAGAGCCCGCTGGATGGGATGGGAATGCCTCTACGTCCCCGGAGCGATTGCGTTTCACGAAAGGAGAGTGCTGCCCGAGCGGCGCTCTTCCCTGCCGCCCGCCATCAACATGCACTCCTTCAAGAACCGTTTCCTGCTGCGCATCAAGAATATGGACGCGGGAACCTACGCCCGGAACTTTATTCCCATTACTTTCCGCGATGCCGCGGCCTGCGGATACGTGCTGCTCAGGGAATGGAGTTCCATTCCGGCGCTTCCCCGCCTAGTCCGGGCCCTTTCGAAAGCGCTCGCGCAGAGACGGGCGCTCGAGAAAAAAAGGCGGACGCCTCCTCAAGAAATGCGCCGCTGGCTCAGCGGCCTGAAGTCCAAACCGGCACCGGAAACTTAAAACGCACATGGAAATGGGCCAGTTGCCTGTAGGGGCGATTTCGCATTCTGGCTGCCATGGGGCCTCCTTAGGGTTCGCGCAAAAATAAGTTTACATTTTGGCGCAAGCGCCGGACGGGCAGATGCTAAGGCGGCGCAACTCAAGAGTTGCGTTCCCGCGACGCAGGCAATGTGGTTCATTGTCGAGGAGCGG
>JAFGAO010000102.1 GCA_016933615.1 Acidobacteriota bacterium | reverse complement strand
CCCTTTTGCCTTCTTCCGACATCTGTGCGAACCTTGTGTTCGCCCTTTTGCCTTCTTCCGACATCTGTGCGAACCTTGTGTTCGCCCAAAATGGCGACAGGCTGGAATTTCCCTTTTTTACCGCTGTGCGGAATTAAATATCGCTGTCTATAAAAAAAGGATAATTCCAGCCTGTCACCAATTAATTACCGGATGCTCTGGATCTCCTCGGACATGCCCTGTTCGTAGGTGCTCCAGCCGGAATTCATGCCGAAGGGGCACCGGTGGAAAACAGCCTCTATCCGGCGGATATTGCCCTTTTCAATCTTGAAAAGCTCGGCCAGCTGCCAGGTCCAGTTGATGGAGTAATGATCGAAAAATCCGAACGCGAAGGCAATCCCGCGTTCGCGGTCCACCGCCACGAAACGGCGGTCGCGGATGCGCGACACGATGTTCCTGAGCGATCCGTCCGAGAACTGCTTTTTGCACTCCCGGGTTGCAAGCATGCCGTTTTCGAAGCGCACACAGTCGTCGGTGAAGGGATAGTAGCCCTTGGCGTCGTTGCGCTGCAGGCCTTCGAAATAATAGTTGCCTACTTCCACCAGTTCCTCGCGGGACATCCGCTCCGCTTCGGGAATAACTTCGGCAAAGATCGGGTGGGGCGCCTCCATTTTCTCAACCCTTTCCGCCGTCGACGGGGAAGGCGGCGGCGCATTTTCCTGAGGGGCGGCGAAAGACAGGGTGGTTTCCGGACGCACCACAAGCTGCTCCGCCTCGGAAATCTTGCCGTTGTCGTCTATTTTCAGGCGGATTGCCACGGCGGCCAGCGTGCCTTCCGAGGGTTTTGCGGCTGGTTGGGATCCCGCCGCTTTTTTAGCCGGCATGCCTCCCCCTTCCCGGACCGTACCGATATAGGCGATCTGGCGCGTCTCGACATCGGGAACATAGAATTTGTAATTCCCTCTTGCCGACATGCCGTACCAGAGCCCTTCGCCGCCCAGCGGAAGCCTCACGCCGTTTTCGGTAAATTTGCAGTCTCTCGTGAAAAGATCCAGGCTCGGATCATTGGCCTGCATGGCATCCAGATACCGGTCAAGATAATTCTCCAGGCATGCGCGGTCACACGGGGCCATGACGGCATCCTGTGCGATCGCACCCGGCAACAAAAGAAACAATCCAGCCGCTAAAACCATAAACCTGATCCGCATTGTATTACCTCCTTTTAGTTGGAAACCCGCAAATCCGAAACGGTTTTGGAATTTTTGCACGATCATAATACGCAGGGCGGCGGTATGCAATCAACCGAATTAAAATTGGGTGTCAGGCTAGATTGGAAATGAATTGCGAGTAAAATATCGATGAAGTATAGAAAAAATTTTAGTAATTGGTGCCAATCTAGCCTGACACCAAATTTTCTTTAATTTTCTTTGGGACATAAAAATGGGATCAAAGTATAAGCATGTATTCGAGCCGATCCGGATTCGGGGAGTAGAATTCAAAAACCGCCTGGAGCTGGCCCCGCCTTCGCCGAACCTGGCCGACAGGGAAGGAAGAGTGACCACCGAATTCGTAAATTTATTCAGATCCCTTGCGCGGGGGGGCGCAGCCGTCATCCACGTCGGCAACTCCGTCGTCGACATCCGCGAAGCCTGCGACGAGGAGCGGCAGCTGGATCTCGGCAGCGATGCCTGCATCCTGCCGCTGACCCGCTTCGTGGAGATGTGCCACGGATTCGGTGCTCTCGCTTCGCTCGAGATCAACCATAACGGCAAAGATTCCGACCCCGACAAAACGGGCAGGCCGGCTTTCAGTCCGTCTTCAATCATTCCGGCCAGCGAAGTCTGGCGCTCGCGGATGCACGGCCGGGATCCCATCCCCACTGTCGGGATGGATCACAAAAAGATACAAGAGACCGTCGAGCTGTACGCGATGGCCGCATACCGGTGCAAACGGGCGGGCTTTAAAATGTGCATGATCCACGGCGGGCACGGGAACCTGATCTCCCAGTTCGCCAGCCTTCTTTACAACAAGCGCACCGACGACTACGGCGGGCCCCTCCAAAACAGGGCGCGCTTCGCGATTGAAGTGCTGGACCGCGTCCGGGAACTTTGCGGCGACGGATTCGTGATCGAATACCGCATCTCGGCCGACGAGATCCACCCGGACGGCATGCACTTCGACGAGACGCTCCGGTTCATCGAGCTGATTCAGGAAAAGGTCGACATCCTCCACGTCTCCGCCGGCCTGCACGGAGAGTTCGAGTACATGCGCAACTGGTGGCAGAACTACCTCATGGACAGGATGTACAACGTTCATTACGCCGCCGGCGTCAAAAAGGCTTTCCCGAATCTGCTCGTTTGTACGGTCGGCTCCATCATGAACATCCGGCAGGCGGAGGATATCATCGCTGCCGGCAAGGCCGATTTTGTCGCCATGTGCCGCCCGCTTCTGGCCGATCCCGAAATGCCGCGTAAATTTGCATCCGGAAGGGAGGAAGACCACCGGCCCTGCCTCCGCTGCCAGTACTGCGGCCACCGCCTGATCATTCCAGCGGTCATCAATTGCGCCGTCAATCCCTTCCTGGGCAACGAAACCGAGTTCCCGGAAGGCCGCGTTCCGAAGGCCGAAGCGAAGAAAAGAGTCGCGGTCGTAGGCGGCGGCCCGGCCGGAATCCAGGCGCTGCTGACACTTTGCGAACGCGGACACGACGTGACCTTATATGAGAGCAAAGACCGTCTGGGCGGGAATGTCGTCCACGGATCCGCATTGCCGTTCAAACAGGACATGAAGGATTATCTCGACTACCTGGTGCTCCAGGCGAACAAGGCCCCGGCGCGCATACTTCTGAATACCGAGGCCACAAAAGAAATCTTGGATGCCGCCAACTACGACGCGCTCATTCTCGCCGTAGGTTCAAGCCCCTGGATCCCGCGGCTTCCCGGCATCGACAAACCCCATGTGCACTGGGCTCCGGAGGCCGACTGCGGCGGCGTGGAGGTCGGCAATCGGACCGTGGTTGCAGGAGCCGGTTCCGTCGGGATTGAAACTGCCGTGGGGCTTAAGAAAAAGGGCAAGGATGTATCGGTCGTGGAAATGGCGCCGGATATGTCGAACCTGAGCATTTCGGCCGGCGGTGCTGCCGCCATGGAATTAACGAGATTGATACAGGAACTGGATATTCCCGTACACTTGAATTGCAAACTTGAGGAAATTACCGATGCCGGAATCATCTGCCGCAACGCCAAAAACGGCGAACGGGTGGAATTTCCCGCCGACACCGTGCTTCTGGCCCTCGGCATGTCTTCAAGGCGCGAAACGGCGAATAGGCTGCGCCGAAGCGCTCCCGAAACGGAGGTGTTCGTCGTCGGCGACGCATCGGAAACCGGAAATATCGCCGCGGCCGTCATGTCCGCCTTCCGGGCCGCGGCGTACATTTAAGCCGGCAGGGTCACCCAACGGGGCGTCGACCAGCCGAGGTGCGCGTGGGAATTGAAGAGTCTCAGGAAAGGACGGGGCCCCCAATCCACGACACTGATTGAGGCCGGATCCAGGAACAACCGTCGGGTCGCTTCCAGCGGGATGTCCAGGGCGGATGCCAGCAGCGCCTTGATCGGCCCGACATGGCTGACCAGCACGGCCGGGAACTGAAGCTCATTCTCAATCAATTCATTCACCAGGCCGAGAACGCGCGTCCGGATTTCCTCCAGGGATTCTCCCCCCGGAGGGCAAGCGGAAGCGTGTCGTTCCCAGCGCGCCAGAAGTGCGGCGTCTCCCCCTCCCGATCCGATCACCTCGTCGCGGCTCAAGCCTTCCCATCGTCCGAAAGAGCCTTCTATGAGGCGCGTATCCGTGCAGACCGCCGCACCGCAGGCTTCGCCGATCATGGCGGCGGTATCCGCCGTGCGTTTTAAAGGGCTGGTGTAGATAGAACGGACAGGGAAAAACGACAGGGCCTCGGCGACCTGCCCCGCCTGGCGCACGCCTTTTTCCGTCAGGGGCGCATCCCGCCTGCCCAGGTAGCGCATCTTTATGTTTTCCGCCGTCTCGCCGTGCCGGACCAGAAAAAACCGCAGCGCGTGTTTCCGTGTTTCGCCCATAATGGGTTGCCTCAAAGTTTACAGAATTGAATCCAGCACCCAATTCACGGCTGAACCTCAATAAGCGGGCTCCGGGAAGCGGATGTGTTTGTAGTATTATAACCGGTTTCCGGTATCCGTAATCCCTAATCGGTAGTATGCAGGATTTGATTCGGAGGTTCGATGGTTTCAGTTTTTCATAAATGTGCGGCCGCCCTGAACTCCACGGACCGGATCCTGATATCGTTCTGGATTTTCCTCGCCTGCGTCAGCCTTGCTTTTTGCGCCCGGATCCCTCATTGGCCGCTGCTGATTCTGTCCAATCTGGGGGCGATTTTAATTACCTTTACCCTTGCCGGTATTTCACAATCCACCGGATCGAAATGGCTCCGAATCAGCCACGACTGGAGCGCCTTTGTGCTGGTGTTTTTCACCTTCAAACAAACCCATTACATGATCGGCCCCATCCATGGAGGCAGGGACTTCGACCCTCTCCTGATCGCGGCCGACCGGTGGCTGCTCGGAACCGATCCGACGGTCTGGCTGGCCCGCTTCTCCCATCCCGGCCTGACCGAACTGCTGCAGATCGCCTACACGCTTTTCTATGCATATTTCATCATCGTCGGAGTCGAACTGTACAGAAAACCGGGCAGGCGGGCATTTTCCCATTTCAGATTCACCGTCGTCTGCGGTTTCCTGTTCTCCTACATCGGATACTTTTTTCTTCCCGCAGCGGGGCCCCGCTTCAGCCTTCACGATTTTTCAAAAATCGACAGCGAATTGCCGGGCATCCTCTTAACTTCCATTCTGCGCCGGTTCGTCAACTTCTTCGAGTCGATTCCGGCGGATGTGCCGAACAGCATTGCCCAGGCGGCCGCACAGAGGGATGTGTTCCCCAGCGGGCACACCATGCTGACCCTGATGGTGATTATTATTGCATACCGCTACCGCCTCAGGGTGCGGCACCTGATTTTTCTGGCGGGGCTGCTGCTTATAGCGGCCACGGTCTACCTGCGCTACCATTATCTGATCGATCTCATCGCGGGCACCGTTCTGGCCCTTCTTTGCCTGGCAACTTCAAAAAAGCTGCACGCCGGTTTCCGGAAAGCATCCGAACCCGAGCGTTAACGGATTGGGAGTCAGGGATTGCTCTGGGGTTTCTGCATCAGCTCGATAAATTTCCGGGCGGCGCGGCTTAAGGATTGTTTGCGCCGAACGACGATGCCTAGCGGGCGGTAAAAATTCCTGTCCGTGAAATGGACCTGGAACAGGGTCCCGTTCTGTACTTCTTTCTGAACGCTCAGGAATGGGACGATGGAGACGCCGGCGTCGATTTCGACGCTTCTCTTGATCGTCTCGATGTTGTCGAACTCCATGGCCAGATTCACCCGGATATCGTTTTCCTGGAAAATCCGGTCCATGGCGCGCTGGCTGGCAATCCCTTTTTCGAAGGCGATGAAGGACTGCCCGTTCAATTCTTTGATGTCTATGTAACTCCTCTGGGCGAGCGGATGTTCCGGCGCGCAGATCAGAACAAGCTTGTCCGCGGGGAGGGGTATGATTCGGAGTCCTTTCCGGGCTTCCGGGTAGGGCACGATTCCCAGGTCTATGACCCCGTGGAGACAGTCTTCGTAAACCTGAGCGCCCTTGCTGTATTCGACATGCAGGTTGACCCTGGGATATATTCTCAGAAAAGATTTGATCACAACGGACATTTCATAAATGCCGACACTGTAAATCGTTGCAATCCTTATACTTCCGGCAATCCCCTGCCCGGCGGACTTCATTTCCTGCTGCAGGTTTTCGTATTTATCCAGGATCGCCCGGGAGTTCTCGTAGAATCTTCTGCCGGCAGCCGTAGCGACCACCGACCTGCCGTCCCTTCGGAGCAGCTGTACTTCAAACCGGGTTTCAAGATTCTTAATCTGCTGGCTGACGGCTGACTGCGTGATGTAATTGCGGATAGCTGCTCGAGAAAAGCTTCTGCTCTCCACGAGGTCGCAGAAGACTTTCAGGGTTTCTATCTGCATGGATGCCCTCCGATGCCCCTACGATAGCATAAAATCCACCGGGAACAGCCCGCATTTCTTGCGAGTCCTTTTAGGAAAAATAAATCGTTTTCAATCCTCAGCAAATGAGATAGGGATGAAGGCAAATGTAATGATAATTTTATTTAGCGGCATATCCCGCCGGGAATAAAAAAACCGCCGAAACGGCGGTTTTCCAAACCCGGGGGCATCTTCCAGCAACCTGCGGGCGTCCGGCAAGTTTCTCCCGCCCGGGCTGCGGTGCCTTACGGTTTTTTAGGGAATCAGGCGGATTTTTTTTCTTTGCATTCTATGCACACGGAAGTCCATGGCACTGCCTTGAGACGGGCGAGGCCGATTTCCTTGTTACAGACGGTGCAAACGCCGTAGTCTCCTTTTTCAATCCTGTCGATCGCGGCTTCAATGGCTCGAAGCAGCTTCGCATCTATCTGAAGCAGCCGGAGGTTCACGTGGACTTCATTATCATCGCTGGCCTGATCCACGAAATCTCCATGGCGCGTGTCTTCCATATTGTCCCAATGGGCCTTTTTAGCCGTTGAAATAATGGAGTCCCGTTTCTTTTCAAGGGCAGTTTTAAACTTCTTGAGATCCCTTTTGTTCATCGGTACAACCTCTGGTCAAAAACAACAAATATAGATTAAAACAGCCTGCGTGTAAACTGCCAGATTAAAGATCGGGCATTTCAACGCTTTGGTGCAGAAAAAACGCCGCAAGTCCAAAGTCCCTGGTCTCAAGTCGAAAGTTCCAGGTTCGACTGCTTCGACGGATCCCATCTAAAGAAGGCTTTTGACCTGCGACTTGGGACCCGGGACCTTTGACCCTGAAAAGGGTGCGCATGATTCCGGGATGGACTGGAAAGAAGGACGGCCCTTATTTTCTGAACCTTAATTCATAGGAAGGAAGGATTCGCACCGGGTGATAGGATTTTTTGGCGTCCCTCAAGCCGGGATCCCCCAGATCCTCCTCCCGATTGATGAACTCGTACCCCAGTTCGGCAACCACTTTGGCCGTTTCCCAGTTGATCACCTGGTACAGGCCTTTAAACCGCCGCAGGGCTCTCTCAAAATGAACCGCGACCATGTTCGGATTGATTTCCTCAAAAATGGAAAACGCCGCCGGGACGTTTCCCACAAATATCAACAAGCCGTGCTGTTCGAGCTCCCTGAAATGTGTCAGGGTGTATTTTAAAGCGTCAATCTCGCGCGCCAGCATCCCCTCTATCCGGGGTTGCTCCTCCCTGTCGATCGAAATGAGAACGTCAAAGCAGGCCCCGGTCAAATCGGCCGTCAGCGCCCTGCACTCCCATTTGTAGAGATTGGAAGCCTGCGACAGTAAATTCCTTTTTTTTGAATACTTGCGTCCCTGCAACCGGGCAAGCGCCTCCGTGCGGTAGAGATAGTTGGAAAAGGCCCGGTCCACACGCAGGGCAAACGGCCTTAAAAGCTCCGGGTGTTCCTTGGCAAAATTTTCCGTCACATTGACGATCCGCAATGGGTAGGGGAGTGCGGCGGCTCCCTCTTGGATCCGCTCTTCAACAAGGGGGGACACCGTCCCGATGGGCTGCATCAGATGGCGCTGGGAGCCCGTATCGGGAGAGCAGGAAATAAAAAGAGTATCCGGCTCCGCAAATCCCCACTGATAGCTGTGGGCCCCTTCCCAGGCAGTCAGCGCCGCGAGGGTGTATCCGGACAGGGACTGGGGGTGCCGTTTGAGGAACTCACCGATTTTCTGCCGGTGTTTCAATCCGACGGGAATGAACTCGATATCCGGGAAGAATAACTCGTTCATCAGTGCTTGCCGTAAAGCATCGGTTGATATCCGGCCAGGGGACGGAAACCGAGGCTTTCGTAGAGTCCCTGCGTTCCCGGCTCGGCAACCAGGCCGATCCAGCCAATTTTCCGCTCTACACAAATCTCGGCCAGCCTCCGCACAAGCTCCCGGCCGATGCCCTGCCCGCGGTAGCTTTCGAGCACGGTAACATCCTGAATATAGGCATCGCTGTGCCCGTCGGAAATGACGCGCGCCATCCCGATAATTTCCCCTTCGATGCAACGCGCCACCATAAAGCAGAAACTCCCGCGAATCATTGCAGGAATGACCTCCCGTGCTTCAGGGCTCTCCTGCCACCATCCGGCGGATTCGTACAAGGCTACGATCTCTTCAACGGGCGCCGACTTTACCGCTTCATACTCGACATTTTTCATGGCACTCCTCCACGGGTACGCATCTCCCATCAGCCCCGGCACGTGCCTTGCGGGAGAGAGTCCAGCCTGCAGGGAGCGCGGCCCGGACACAGAGGTTCCTCGCTTTTCAACGATTCAGGAACGTGCCCGCGGCGATCCGGCACTATTTTATGGGCAGTATTTCGCCCATCTCCTCGGCCGCGGCCTTCTCGTAGACCTTGGCGGCAAGCGCTATGTCCTCAAGGGCGATTCCCTGGGATTCGAACAGGGTGATTTCACCGGGATCTTCCCGGCCCGGAAACTCTCCGATGACAACCAGTCCCAGCTCGCGGGCGTCTTCCCAGAAGAAAGCATCCGCCTCCGCAGCCTTTGACAGGTCCCCCGATTCCAGCATCGCCTGTTCAACGGAATCCACTATGATGCAGGCGCACTTCCGCACGGCCTCCACATCCAGCTCCTGCCTGTCGAGGGAATTCGAACCGATCGCATTGATGTGGGTGCCTTCGGACAGCCACTCTCCCTGTAAGACAGGCTCTTTGGAGTCGGTTGCCGTTATAACAATGTCTTTATCCCTCACCGCTTCTTCCGGAGTTTCTGCGGCTATGGCGGGGACGCCGGTTGCCTCGGTCATTTCTTCGCAGAATTTCCGGCGATTTTCTGGATTCCTCGAATAGGCGACCACGTTTCGGAACGAGCTGACGGCGCAGAGAGCCCGCACCTGGGCGCGTGCCTGCCATCCGGTCCCGATCACGCCCATTCGGGAAGACTCGCGTCGGGCCATATGCTTGGTCGCAACCGCAGTGGCGGCGCCGGTGCGCATCTGGCCCAGCTTGTCGGCCTCGATCACGGCCAGCATTTCTCCGTCCGCCCCGTAAAGCATTACATAGAAGTGGGGCTTGCCGGATACGCTCGTGTAGCTTTTCAGTCCGGCATATCCCAGGGTGGGTAAAGACGCGCTCATTACGTGAAGCATTCCCTTGTTGAGCCGGCAGCGGCGTCTTGGAATATTCTCCACCTTATACTCCCCCTGAAGCCGGAAAGCCTGCTCAACCGCTTCGATCGCCATATCCATTGTAACCAGCTTCTCAACATCCGCCTCTCTAAGCAAAATTGCCATAAGTGCCCCCAATTTCTAGTTCCAGCCAGCTCACAATATACTGGAGCCCGGTTTCAGCTCCAAGCCCGAAAAGTGTCCGCTCGCATTTCCTCGAGAAAAATCAGGATCCGGGTATATTATGATTCCGGCCGGCACTTGGAACAATTCAGGGCGATGTATGCGGCGGACGGCTCCTGGATCCGTTCCATCCTTGCGCCGCGGGAACCATGATGAAAACAACCATCCACAGGGCGGAATATGTTCTGGTTGATCCCCAAACGCTTTTAAAAAACAGTGCCTTGGAAATCAGCGAAGGCGGCCGGATAGCGAATATCGCACCATGGCGGGAAATTTCGAGCCGGACCCGCGGAGGCACGACGGATTGGGGCGCGGCGATACTGATGCCGGGGCTTGTCAACGCCCACGCCCACACGGAACTGACGGCTCTCGGCAACCGCCTGTCCGGCTGCGATTCTTTTACGGACTGGCTCTCCCGCCTGATCGCCGGAAGGAAAGCCTGGGATACGGAACAACTGCGCGCCTCCATCAGGGAGGGAATCGCCCTGTCCCTCGCGTCCGGCACAACCATGATCGGGGATATCGCCTCAAGCGGAATTGCGCGCGATCCTGCGCTCGGTGCTCCGCTCCGGCAGGTGGTTTTCCAGGAATCAATTGCCTTTTCCAGCGGTCTGGCCGAAGAAAAGATCGCCGAGATAAAAGGAATTCTCGATAAATCCGAAAGCGGAGATTTCTACCGGCCGGGTATTTCGCCGCATGCGCCTTACAGTGTTTCCGGAGACTTATATCGCGGCCTGGCTCAACTGGCGCGAGACCGAAGCCTGCCGCTGGCGACCCATATAGCGGAAACAAAGGAAGAAATTCAATTCCTGCGGACCGGCAAGGGAGACTTCCGGAATTTCCTCAAGGCAAGGGGCATTTTCCCCGAGGATTGGGATCCGCCCCGGCTCGATCCAATACCGTACCTTCATTCGCTGGGCGTTCTCGGATCCCGATGCCTTCTCGTTCATTGCAACTATCTCGATGCCGAATCCATCCGCCTGGTGGCGCGCACGCAGGGCAGCGTCGTCTATTGTCCCCGCAGCCATGCGTTTTTCGGTCACCGGCGTCATCCGGTACGGCAGCTTCTGGACGCAGGCGTCAACGTTGCCCTGGGAACGGATTCCCTGGCCAGCAACACGACTCTCAGCATGCTCGATGAAATGCGCTTCCTGCGCCGGAAAAGAAAGGACCTGAAATCGGCAGAGATTCTGCAGGCCGCGACTCTCAACGGCGCAAAAGCCCTTGGATCCGGCCGCAGCCTTGGCGTCCTGAAACCCGGCAACCTGGCCGACATGACGGTTCTTGAAATACCGCCCCGCATGAAAATCGACCGAGACAGGGCCCCGGATCAGATACTGGAAGGCGCCGGTGTATGCATCGGGACCATTATCGGGGGCCGCATCGCCTGGCAGGGAACATGCCCTTTCTGATCGGCATCTTATGCACAAAATATGATGTTCTGAAAACAGGATCAGAAACCGATGCGCCCATCGCCGTCACGAAAGAGCGCGCGATTGATTCCGAGATGCCGTAGTCGGGATTGCCGGTCTTGCCTGCATGGGCGAAAAGGAGTCGAGTATGGTGTGGAGTTGCAGCGCTGTTTGATGCTACACTGCCGCTTCCGGAAAGGATTATGAAAAGACAGGGGCTGCCGCTAAGAAAATATCTTTTTTATGGATTGACCATCGTCCTGGCTTCCTTCTTTATCTTTCTGGCTGTCCAGGGCCGCAGGATTGAAAAAGAACAGTTGCGGCAGGGCGCCGGGATTGTTCAAAACTACAAACCGACTCCCACACGGGTGCTGGCTCCCGGAGATCTTGAAATCATTTCCTTTTCCATGGCCCCGCCGCAGAGAGCCGGGCGCCATGAAATGGAGATTCGCAACTCCGGCGACGTATCCTATTGTGAAATCCGGCTAAGCCTGTCCTGTTTCGATGCATCCGGCAACGCCATCCTCGAACTGCCTTTCAGTATCAAAGATGCGATACCTCCGGGCGAAACTTTGCTCGCAGCCGATATTCCCATGAAGGATATTCCGGCCGGAGCGGCCGACTGCCGTCCGGGGATCGTCTATGCGGACATAGAACCCTAGCCCGTCCGGCGTAGTGCAGGTATCGGGCAGCGTCCGGCGGCTTTTCAGGCAAAGCGGAAGCCGTATCGTGCGTAATTGACACGGAATTTCAGTTATGATAGGTTACCTTCAATCCGAGGATCCGGGATAAAGCAGGCATCCTTAATATTTGAGGAACGCTGGCAATGAAGTTTACCTTCCGGTCATCATTCCTAATTCTTCTCGCTGCCCTTGTATTTCCTACGGCACCGTCCTTTGCCTCAAACCGGCAGGCTCTGGGGCACATATCCGGAAACATTAAAAGCCCGACCGGGAGCCCCCTCAACGACGCGGTCGTCAACATATTCAAAATAGCCGAAGAGAAAAGGATTCTCGCCGGGGCCGGCATTCGCAGCAATCCGAACGGTTTCTTTCGTGCCGCAAACCTCATCCCGGGCGTTTACTTCCTGCAGATCGTTCACGACGGCTACCAGACGGCCTTCACCGGGAAATTCGAAGTCGAAGCGCAGCAGACAACTTCTCTGGACATCACCCTGAGCCGCTTCATGGAATCCATCTCCAACGACGAGGATCCCCGCAACTGGGATCTTATTAAAGTCCTGCGCAGCTCTTCGGACCGGCGCTTGATTTTCCGATATCTGCCCGCGGAAATGCCGGGGACTTCCGCCGACAGGGTGATGCCTTTTTCCCGGAGCGGCACCATGAGTCTGGCTTCAGCAACTCCCCTGGGCGGAAGCAGCAATCAGTGGGCCAGCCCCCATTCGAGCCCGAACGGGGTCATCACAAATTTTGCACTGTCGGAACCGCTGGGCCCGCGCAGCAGAATGATTTTTTCCGGCCAGTACGATTTTGGGGTAACTTCTTTCTGGAGAGTACGGGACACGATACATTACCGGCCCAACGGCGGAAACGACTACAAGGTGTCCTTCGGCTATGGACGCATGAACATGGACTATGCCGGGTTCGACTCCATGACATCCCCGTTGATTTCTGAAAATCAGGGTCTACAGACACCCAGCATTCAGACCATTGCTTTCGGCATCGAGGGAACCACGAAGTTTTACGATCTGTTCCGGATTCATTACGGTTTTGATTATTCGCGCCTTCATTACGGAACGGACAGGAGCTTTCTGTATCCGTCGCTCGAGATCGTACTGTCCCCGTCGGACGGATGGCGGTTTAAAACCTCATTTACATCCAGGCGTGAAAGCGATCGCGACAGCGTCGTGCTTTCAACGGGAGAAGTTCTGAACCTGTCGGAGCCGACCTTGGTCACCATGGCGGGAAACGATGTGAGTATGAGCCGGGTACGGCACTCCGAAATAGCGGTCGAAAGAGCCGTCGACCGCGACACTTCCATTGAAGTCGCCGTTTACCGGGACCACACCTACGGTCCGGGCATGCCTCTGATGATCACAACGATCACGCCTGAGAATCAGACCTCGGCGGTCGTCTATCTGAACGAGAACCGGTCCCGGCAGCAGGGACTTCGCATTTCCCTGAACCGTCAAGTGTGGTCCAGCCTGCGCGGTTCCATCGCTTATGTCTATGGAGAGGCAAACTCCCTGTCGGATGTGGACGAATCCCTGACAATCGAAACCATGAACCGGGATTTCAGAAGTTACGCCACACAGCGATACAACCATTCAATCACGGGCCAGCTGGATGCAACCATCCCGGATACCCATACCAACCTGCTGGCAACCGTAAGATGGTATCCCGGGAATCCCGTATCGCCGGTAAACTGGTTTTCCGATCCCATGGATATAGGGTCGAAGTCTCTGAACTTTGAAATTCGCCAGCTGCTTCCGGTCCAGGATTTCTTCACCGGCACGGGACAGTGGGAAATTCTTTTGGACTTCCGGAACTTGTTAAACCAGGGAGAAGAGATCCTGTCCGCTTCGGACGGCATCATTGTTTTGAACCGCAATCCGCGCTCGCTGCGTTTCGGCCTCAGCCTGAATTTCAACTAGCCGCATTCATAACAGGATTCCCGGAAATTATTGTATAAGAATGCAACAAGCCACCGGCGCGGGATTGACCTACGGCTTGATGTGAAACTTGAAGCGGACTATTTCTGGAATATTTGCGGTCCTTTGATTTGAAGGCTGCATCCTGATGCAGAAATTATGGTATCCGGCCGTCCAAAATATTGAATCAAATAATTCAAGTTGTTGGAGCTCTTTGTTTTACGCGGGCGTCCGATAATTTCTTGGTCTGTAAAGCTATTATATACAATTATTTATCTTAGCAAACAAACTCATGTTCCTCCCGCTGTATGGCACATGAATTGCGTCGTAATCTTAATTACGTGCTCTGAAGGGCAAAACAGCAAGATGAACGGTTTCCCGGTACCATTCAGATCTGTTGTAGTCGTGATTTTAAGCGGGATTCTTGTGCTTATCGGAATCCTGAATTTGCGCGACCGCGCCCGGTGGACCGTGCCCTCAGACGGCGTATTCTGGAGTGAAAACAACGGCATTCTCACAGCCGCAAAATTGGATCCGTCCGGTCCCGCGGCTCTGGCGGGCGTCGGCCCGGGAGACCGCCTGCACTCCATCAACAACCGGACACTGAAGGATATCGGTCAGTACTCCGACCGGATCTATGAACTTGGAGCCGGAGCTCCGGTTGTCTACCGCCTCGAAAATGAAACCGGATTCCGGAACATTGCGTTCAACCTCGCAGCAGCCTCCGTATTGACAACCAGAGACGGATTCCGCGCAATCCTGGCATTCCTGCATTTGGGAATCGGCCTGTTTGTTCTTTTCCGGGGGGCCTGGTCCTCGCGGACCTGGCATTTCTTTTTTGTATGCCTGGCCGCATTCGTCGTCTATCTATACAGTTATACAACCAGGCTCGGCGCCCTGGACTGGACGGTTTATGGACTATCCGTCCTGGCGTTTCTCCTTCTGCCCGCTCTTCTGGTGCATTTCTTTTCCCGTTTTCCCGTCGAGGCGCCCCCTTCGGCCCGACTCTTTGCCGTCTATATCCCGGCGCTGCTGCTGGCCGTCTTTCAGATACTCTGGATAACGGGCCACCTGGTTTATATCGGGCTGCCGCGGAACGCATATTCGCTGGGAATTCTCGACAACATACACCTGGCCTATTTTTGCGCGGGTTTTCTGCTCGCCGGAACGCTGCTCCTTAAAAGAATTCTCAACACCGGGGACATTATCGCACGGCAGCAAATGAAGTGGATCAGCTATGGAACGCTGGCCGGGATCGGCCCCTTCAGCCTGGTTTATGCCCTTCCGGTTCTGCTCGGCGCGCAGGCCGGTTTCGCGATGGAATCGAGCATGCTCTTTCTGGCGCTGATTCCCCTGTCCACGGGGTATGCGTTGATTCGTTTCCGGCTGATGGATGTGGAACGGATTGCCCGTCACAGCGCGGCCTATTTTATAGCCAGCTTCCTGCTTCTGGCCCTGTACCTGCTGTTTGTCCTCGTTCTGGGCCGCGCCCTGCAATGGATTGCGCCCAACGCGGACTTCCTGGTAATCTGCCTTGCGGTCCTGGCGATCGCCCTTCTTTTCGCCCCCCTGCGCAACGCCGTTCAGGTCCGGCTGGACCGCCTTTTTTACAAGGATCGCTTCGAGGACCGGACCAGCCTGATGAATTTCGCGCAAACGCTCGGCTCGGAAATGAACCTGGAGACTCTTTCGCAAAGCATCGCCGACCGCATCTCCAAAACCTTCCGGATCGACCGCGTCGCGGTATTCCTTGACGATCCTGCCAGCGCCGGCCTTCTGCGCCTGACTTATTCCCAGGATCCCGGAATGCAGTGCGGCCCTACTCTTTTCCGGGAAGAGGTGCTTTTCGATCCTGTCAACCCCGAAAGCGTCTTTAAGACCGGCAGCGGAACCGAAGGCCTGAAGCGGGCGCATCCGCTGCTTCAAAAACAGGGCTTTTTCCATCTTCTGGAATTGAACCTTCGCGGACGGAGAGCCGGGATCCTCGCCCTGGGGCGCCTGCCCGGGAACCTTCATTTCTCGACGGAAGACCTGGAACTTCTCTCCGCCCTGTCGGGCTATGCCGCCATGGCGCTGGAAAACGCGCTTCTTTACCGATCCATTGAGACCAAAGCCCTCGAACTGGAGCGCCTGAAAGCCTACACCGACAACATAATAGAAAGCATCAACGTGGCCGTACTGGCCCTGGACGCCGGCGGCCGCATCACCGCTTGCAACCGGGCGTTTGAAGAATTGTATGACGCCTCCCGGCAACAGGTCGCCGGCTCCGGGATCGAAGAAATTTTTCCGCGCGACATCCTGACGTCCATTCAAAGAATCGCCGGAACGGATTCCTGGGACATACGCTCTCCGGGCAACATGTCCAAACTCTATATGGAGAACCGCAACGGCAAACGACTGTTCGTGAACCTCAGTTTTATCCCGCTCCAGGAATCCGGGGCGAAGGAATCCGGCTGCCTCATCGTTTTGGACAACATTACGGAAAAAGCGGAGCTTGAGGAACAGCTCCTGCAGGCTGAAAAGCTGTCCTCCATAGGGCTCCTCGCCGCCGGAATCGCGCACGAAATCAATACCCCGATCGCGGGCATATCCAGCTACACACAAATGTTGATAAAGGACCTCCCCGAATCGGACAGGCGGAGGAAGGTGCTTGAAAAGATAGAGGGCCAGACCTTTCGCGCCGCTGAAATCGTTTCGGGGCTGCTGAACTTTTCCCGGATGAGCGGCAGCCGGTTCAACGATCTGGATATCAATCAGCTCATCCACGAGAGCCTGATCCTGCTGAAGCATCAGCTGCAGGAAAGCCGGATAAAAGTGGAATCCAGATTCGATCCCTCCCTGCCGAAAATTTACGGGAATTCGGGCAAGCTGCAGCAGGTCTTTATCAACCTCTTCTTAAATGCACGGGACGCCATGCCCGCGGGAGGGGATTTAACCATTGAAACGGGCATGAATGAATCCATGGTCACCATCGACATACTGGATAGCGGAACGGGCATTTCCGAAGAGAACCAAAAGCGGATTTTCGATCCGTTTTTCACCACAAAGACCATGGGAAAAGGCACCGGCCTCGGCTTGTCGGTCAGCTACGGCATCATCCAGGAGCACGGAGGCAGGATACTGGTCGACAGCCGCACCGGAAAAGGAACCCGCTTCCTGCTCAAGCTTCCTACCCGGCTCCAATAAAAAACATAGGGGCGAACCTTCTCCGAAGTCACAGATTGTTCAATCCGGCTTCGCCCGGCCGAATCAAAGATTCGGCCGGGCTGGCTTCCGACTTCTTTTTAATCTTTAATTGCTGTATCCATACCCGTATGGCATGTAAAATTTGTGGAATTGTTTTTAGCGGGCTTTTATGAAAACGAACGAAAAAATACTGGTGGCCGACGACGAGGAGATCATGCGCGATGTCCTGTCGGAACTTCTCTCTTCCGAATCTTATTCGGTCGACGTGGCGGAAAACGGCACGCGGGCGCTGGAGATGATCCGGAACCGGGAGTACGGCGCCGTGCTCCTGGACCTGATGCTGCCGGACATGGACGGCCTGCAGGTTCTGGAAGCAATCAACGGAACGGAAAACCGCCCGGAAGTCATTATCATCACCGCCTTTGCATCGATTGAAAGAGCCATAAAGGCGACCAAATTAGGCGCCTTCGATTTTTTCGAAAAGCCCTTCAAGAACGACAAACTGCTCCTTGCGATAAAAAACGCACTCGAGCATCGACGCCTTCTGGAAGAAAACAGGCGTCTGCGTCAAACGCTCCACGACCGGTACAGCTTTCACAACATCATCGGTAAAAGCACCGGCATGCAGCAGGTTTTCGACCTCATCTCCCAGGCCGCGCCCCGGCGCAGCACCATTTTGATTCAGGGGGAAAGCGGGACCGGGAAAGAGCTGGTGGCGAAGGCAATCCATGCATCCAGCGGAAGGGCCGAAGCGTCTTTCATCGCCATCAACTGCGGGAACATTCCTTCCGAACTCCTGGAAAGCGAGCTTTTCGGGCACGTACGCGGAGCCTTCACGGGTGCGACCAGCGCCAAAAAGGGACTTTTCGAAGCCGCCGACGGGGGGACTCTTTTCCTGGACGAGGTGACGACAATATCCCTGGAAATCCAGTCCAAGCTTCTCCGGGTCATCCAGGAGCGGGAGTTTCGCCGCTTGGGCGGCCTGGACAACATCAAGGTGGACGTGCGCATCATCGCAGCCACCAACACCGACCTCCAGACGGCGGTTCGCCAGGGAATTTTCCGCGAAGACCTGTACTACCGGCTTAATGTGATTACGATCCAAATCCCTCCGCTGCGCGAAAGGCCCCAGGACATTCCGCTTCTGACCGACTGGTTCATAAAAAAATACGGGGATGAAAACCAAAGGGACCCTCTCGCCATGGATCCTTCGGCCATGAAAGTTTTGATTGACTACCGGTGGCCGGGAAACGTCCGCGAACTGGAAAACGTGATTGAACGCGCCGTCGTCCTTTCGCCGCACACCACCATAACCGCGGACCTGTTCCCGAAGAACATCTCCACGCCGCCGCCCGATACGGCTTTTCTGCTCTCGGAGGAGCCCGTATCCCTCAAGGATAAAGTGGGCCGCTTCGAGAAGACACTTATTCTGGCCGCTCTGGAAAAAACGGGCTGGAATCAGAAGAAAGCAGCCAGGCTGCTGTCCGTCAATGCCACTACCCTGAATGAAAAACTGAAACGTCTCAAGATCAAGGAGCCCTAACCCGGGGTTCTCGATTGAACTTTTGCATTGTTTGACTTCATCCAACGTAATGGATACCTTAATAAAAGGGTTCTTTTGGGGGGTTTTATGAGGAGATTCACGGTTCTTTTTACATTATTCCTCTTCCATGTACTGGTATTGGGCGAACCGGCGCCGGTCCGGGCCGACTATAAGCAGGCCGTGGCCTATTACAGCCAGGGCCAATACGAAAAAGCCATCCAGGAGCTCGAGCCCGATCTCGACCGGAATCCGGACTGGGAATTCGGCCACAGGCTGCTGGGATTGTGCTACCTGAGTCTCAACAACAACGCTCTGGCGGCATCATCCCTTTCCCGCGCCGTACAGCTCAAGTCCAGCGCATTCCCGACCTATCTCGGGCTCGGCCAGGCTTACTTCAATATGCAGAAATACGAGGACTGTATTTTCGCACTGAATAAGGGAGAACCGTTTGCCGCAAATGAAAAGGAGCCTGAAGCCCAGCAAGCGCGGCTTTTCAGACTCCGAGGCTCGGCCCAGTACCGCCTGAACAATTTTACCGAAGCCGTAGACGATCTGACCCGCGCGCTTCGGTTCAGCCGGTCGGACTGGTCGGACTTCGCCATGCTGGGCATTTCCTACTTCAACCTGGACCGGGCCGACGAGGCGATAGAAACTCTGGAAAAAGCCTATTCCATGAAGCAGGACCAGGACGCGATCCTTGAAGTGCTCGGCAAAGCCTACCTGAAGAAGGGAGCCGAGGCTCTGTCGGAAAAGCAGTTCAACAGCGCGGTTCAGTCGCTGAAGAAGGGGCTGGATTACGATCCCGGGAACGGATACATCCACTACAATCTCGCGGAAGCCTACCTGTTCCAAAAAAAATACCCCGACGCGGAGAAAGCCCTGAACCAGGCCGCCGCCCTGATGCCGCAAAAACCGGACGTTTATGAACGGCTGGGGCTGGTCTACGAAAAACAGAAGAAATGGGACAGCGCCCTGAACGCCTACAAGGAAGCACAGGGCATCCAGCCCTCCGATTCGATAAAAGAAGCGATTGAACGGGTAACCGAGAATAAAAGGCAGTAGGAGCGAACCTTCCGCCTTCGCCCATAACGTAACAACGTACGAACGTTCGGGTTAGGGGATGCGTTCCCTGATGGGGCAAAAGTAGACACGTTTTTTTATTGCGGTACACCCTTATACGGCAGCGAGGAATATCGGTGTCGAGAAGGGAGTGTCGGTAGGGGCGAACCTTGTGTTCGCCCTTTTTACTAATTCAAATATACAATCGAGGATAAATGAAGGCTACCGACCCAAGATGTGTATATCCAATATTTATATTCGATAAAATTGCCCTGCCAATTCCTAGAAAGGCCAAAACCATTTGTACCATTTATGCCATAATGGATCGTATCTATCCGGGTATTTTACTTCACCCCTCGAGGACAATTTCAGATTGCACCGAAGCACTGCGGGACCATACTCCAAGTCGTCAGGATCAATATCAGAAAGAATGTAAAAATACGGTGTAAATCGTCCTTGTTTGGTCTCTGTAACGTGAAGTCCAAAATCCAGTTTGTCAATATCATTACTATGGCTATGGACAAAACAGCCATCGAAGCACATTTGCAAAATTTAAGACCTGGGAACATGGACACCCATATTAATGAATTTTCCAGTGCGCGATTTATGAACTATTGGAAATGTTAGCAGAGGGATCGGGTGGGTAGGAAATATTTATTTGCGGATGTTCGCTTCTGACTTCTGGCTTCTTTCCAGGGCGAACACAAGGTTCGCCCTCCGAATAAACGCAGCCTCGGAGTTTTGTAACGATTGTTCAATATACCTCAGATATTCTGTTTTCGGTAAGGGGCGAACACAAGGTTCGCCCCTACTGTTACTGACCTCCGGTCACTGTATATGCACCCCTCCAGCGCCTGAGATTCCCCGACTCGTCGATCGCCGTGACCTGATAGCCGTATTCCCCGGGGGCGCAGTCCGCCTCGATGGGGATCTTTCCCAGGATGTATACAGAAGCAGGATCGGAATCCGCCTGGGCCTGAAAAATTTTCCCTGTTCGCTCGTCCCGGACAAAGACGCCGTCCGCAAGAAGATCTCCGTCGTTATCCTGAAACTGCAGCCCGAGCTCCAGGGTATCGCCCGCTTTGAGGGCATCGGGTGCAATGGCGATTTCACCGAGCCGGGGAGCGTCGTCGGCCGACACCGTAATCTCTTCGGGGGCGCCGAATTCGCGCACTTTATTTCTCCAGGCGGTCTCAAGCTCGGGCGCTGGCTTCTTGAAGGCGTCTTTAAGACTCCTGGAGAGATTTGCCCGCCGTATCGTCTGAAAAAATTTTATGGGACTCTGGCGACCCTCCATTTCCCTGAAGGTCAGCAGCAATGTGATCCCGGGGGCGGCGTTTCTCATCGAGCGGCGGCCGCCTGAAAAATCGGCCCACTGGCGCTGGAATTCCAGGCCCAGCCCGCCCATGGCGTCCAGGAACTGCGCGATCACCCAGGCGCTGTCCAGGCTCCTGGACCGATGGTCGAACTCGCGGACCAGGATTTCAATCATGCCCTCGTACATGAACTCGTAATCCGGCTGCGATGTGCCGCGCGAATGCTGGAATAGCCCAAGGCGCGCCAGTTCCCGCTTGCATTCGTTCAACAGCAGCGTCTTCGGGCTGGAAAAAACCGGCTGGTCCATCCCGATAAGAATGCTGATTTCCCGGTAATTGGCGCGGCTTGCCTTGAGGTCGCGGTCAACGAGCAGGATTATCTTTTCAGGTAATTTTGCGTCCAGAGCTCCTTCGAGAAACCTGTAGAAGCGCTCGAGGTCCGTGATGATCTGGCGCCCGAGCAAGTCTATTTCCTTCGGGATGCGAAGCAGAAGATGCTCGGATGTCACGTCATTCAGCTGTTGGGAAAATACCTCGGGGCAGTAGCCGGGCGGACCCTGCAATCCCAAGAGAATTATCGATAAAAAGACAATCTTTCGCATGTGCCTAGTAACTCTTCATGGCATCCGCTTCATCATCGTAACAGTCAAATACGTTCAACAAATTTGTAATATTGAGCAAATCGATGACGCGTTCGTTGGGGGAAAGCAGTTTTAAAGTTCCGCCGCTGCGGCGCAGCGCTGTGAAGCAGCGGATGATCTCGCCCAATCCCGCACTGTCTATGTAGGGAACTTTGGCCAAATTCAGCAGGATGTTCTTCGTGCCTTTTTTCAGAAGATCATCCACGGACTTCTTGATTTCCACGTCCCCTTCACCCAGAAGGATTTTCCCCTCGATATCGATAATGGTTACGTCCCCGTTCTTCCTGGTTGAAAACTTCATCAGCGCCTCCGGTCCCTAAAGGAAATCCCGCCTGCCCTTTCATCGGTATTCATTTGAAACTCAGGTAAAAAGGGCAGGCTAGCATAGCCTTTAGATAGTGTCAATTTCACTGGGATGTGCTATACATCAAAACATCCGTCTGCAGCTTTCAACGGGGTTTGCTTTCGAACTTATCCTGGTAAATCCCTGTTAAAGAGTGGAATAATATTCCATAACACTAGCCGCAAAGGAGGAAGGGACCATGAGCGCGATACGTTCCGTTAAAGCCAGAGAAATACTTGACTCCAGAGGAAATCCCACCATAGAGGCTGAAGTCGTCCTTGATAATAATGTTCGGGCAACGGCCGCCATCCCGTCTGGCGCGTCCACGGGAACCCACGAAGCCGTGGAACTGCGGGACGGGGACGACCTGAGGTTCTCGGGCAAAGGGGTCCTCAAGGCCGTGGAAAACGTGAACACCATTATCGCACCCGCTCTGACCGGCGAAAACGTTTTCAACCAGCGGGATCTCGACCAGGTGCTCATGAACCTGGACGGTTCCCCAAATAAAGCGCAGCTGGGCGCCAACGCCATTCTGTCGGTTTCTCTTGCCGCGGCGCGGGCCGCCGCCACCGCCCTGGGTTTGTCCCTGTACCGCTACCTGGGGGGGACGAACGCGTGCATCCTGCCGGTCCCGATGATGAACATCCTCAACGGCGGCGTGCATGCGGACAACAATCTCGATATCCAGGAATTTATGATCGTTCCGTCCGGCGCCGAGTCTTTCGCCGAAAGCCTGCGCATGGGAGTCGAAACGTTCCATACCCTGAAAGCCGTTCTGCGGAACAAAGGCTATACAACCACGGTCGGGGACGAGGGAGGATTCGGGCCGAATGTCCGTTCCAATGAAGAAGCGATTGAAATGATTCTGGAAGCCGTAGAAAAGGCGGGATACAAACCGGGGGAGCAGATATATCTGGCGCTGGATGCAGCCGCAAGCGAATTCTATGAAGACTCCGTCTATCTGTTCAAGAAATCGACCGGATCCAGTCTGAATTCGGACAAGTTGATTCAACTCTACGAAAATTGGGTGCGCCAATACCCTATCGTATCCATTGAGGACGGCATGGCGGAGGACGATTGGGAGGGATGGATCGCGTTGACGGCATCCCTGGGAGAACGGATACAGCTGGTCGGAGACGATGTTTTCGTTACAAACGCCAAAAGGCTTCAGGACGGAATTGCCGACGGTGTCGCCAACAGCATTCTGATCAAGCTGAACCAGGTCGGGACTTTAAGCGAAACCCTGGACACGATCGAGCTGGCCCGAGGGGACGGCTACACAACCGTGATATCCCACCGTTCCGGGGAAACCGAAGACCCCTTCATCGCGGATCTGGCGGTCGGAACCAATGCCGGCCAGATAAAGTGCGGATCCGCCAGCCGCACGGACCGCATCTGCAAATACAACCGGCTTCTGCGCATCGAGGAAGAACTGAAAGGGCAGGCCCAGTTTATAGGAATGCAGCTTTTTTAAAGCCTCGCGAGACATGCGGTCCCGGATCAGGCAACCCGTCCAGAGCTTTCGTCGCTGGCTATCTGCCCGTCCAGAAGCCGTATCACCCGGTGGGCATGTGCGGCGATGTCGGCTTCGTGCGTCACGAGAATTATGGTATTGCCCTTTTGGTGCAGGGCGTCGAACAGGGTCATGATGTCCCTGCTGGTCGCCGAATCCAGGTTCCCGGTCGGTTCGTCGGCCAGGATGATCGAGGGGTTGTTGATCAGGGCCCGGGCGATGGCCACCCTCTGCCGCTGCCCGCCGGACAGCTCATTGGGCCGGTGATACACTCTCTCTCCGAGCTCCACCGACTGCAGGACCTTGATGGCGCGTTCCTTCCGTTCATTGGCGGGCGTGCCGTTGTAGATGAGAGGAAGCTCGACATTGTGGAGGGCGGAGGCCCGGGGCAGCAGGTTGAAGGTCTGAAAAACAAATCCTATTTCCTTGTTCCGGATATGGGCGAGCTCATCGTCGTCCATTTCCGATACCAGCCGCTTGTTCAGCAGGTATTTCCCCTGCGACGGCGTGTCCAGGCAGCCGATCAGGTTCATCATCGTCGATTTCCCGGATCCCGACGGCCCCATGATGGCCAAATATTCGCCCCTTTTGATATCAAACGTGACGCCCCGCAGGGCATGGATCTCTTCAGACCCCATTTGATAGGTCTTCCAAAGGTTTTCGATTTGTATCAGGTTCTCATTGTTTTCAGATGCATTCGATCCGTTTGTTCCGCTCATTCCCTATTACCCTTCAACTGCAATAAGCCCTGGTCCGTCGACTACTCCGACTCCGATTGGTCCTTATTGGAAATTTTTACGTATTCGCCGTCTTTGATGGTCCGTAAAGTTTGAAAACTGCCGGTTATGATCTCCTCGCCCTCTTTGAGGTTTTCCAGCACCTCAATATCGGATTCGCCCGTGATACCCGTCTTGATCGGGCGGAAGCGGGCTCTCATTTTTTCATCGATCACAAAAACGCCTTCGATCTCCTCCTTGTCCTCCTCGGAATCCGTATTCGCCTCGACGACCGGCCCCTTTTTCCCGCTGTCGAGATCCGGCTCGATATATGCCCCGTTCTCGTCCACTTCGACTTCACGGATCGTCAGGGCCTGGATCGGTATGGCAAGAACATTCTCCCGGGTATCGGTCGTAATGTCGGCGGTGCAGGACAGTCCCGGGCGGAGTTTGGGCGAGGGATCCTTCAGGGTGACGACCACTTTGAAATCCTTCGCCTCCTGCTGGGAGGTTCCTGCGATCGGGCTGTTTCCGATTTCGGTGACCTCTCCTTTGAATTTGACATCCGGAAGCGCGTCGACTTCCACTTCGGCATAATCCCCGAGTGCGAGCCCGATAATTTCCGTTTCGTCGACTTTCAGCTCCGCCTGAATGATGCTGAGGTCCGCGATCTCCATGATGGTGGCTTCTGGATTGTTCTGGTTCCCGGGCACCGCCCTCTCCCCCTCTTCTTTAGCCAGTTTGACGATTACTCCATCCTGAGGGGATATGACGGTCGATTTCTTCGCGTTGTCCTGCGCCTGGACCAGCCTTGCCTTGGCCGATTTTTCCGCCGCCTCGGCGTTTTTTACGGAAAGCTTCATCTGTTCGATCCTGTTTTTCGAGAGTTCGATCTGGGCTTCCGTCTGCTTTATGGATTCTCTCTGGATTTCCAGAATGGACTTCGCGGAATTCAGCGAGTTCTGCGCCGCTTCGTATTCGTCGTGCGAAAGCAATCCTTCTTCGTGAAGTTTCTGCTGGCGTCTGAAGCTGCTCTGCTGCCTTTTATAATTGTCCTCTTTCTGTAAAAGATCGGCGCGCTGTTGATTGAGGGACGCTAAGTCCCGTTGAAGGTCCAGTTCGGCGTTCACCAGATCGATCTTCCTGTTGCGGACATCCGCGACCGCCTGTTCGTAGCCAGCAACCGCAATATTTTTGTCTGCATCCCTCTGAATGGGATCGATCTGAAGAAGCACATCCCCTTTTTGGACGCTGTCCCCTTCGTTCACCATGATTTCAGTAATAATGCCCGCCACTTCGGACTGCAGGTTGACATATTTTTCCGCGCGGATCTCCCCGCTTGCGGTTACTTTCGACGTCAATACATCCACTCGCTCCGCTTTGGTTGTCTGCACGGACACGCCACCCTTTCTTGAAGTCAGAAGGATAGCCAGTATGACAAGGAGCATCAATGCCATACCGCCGCAGATTATAAAAATCTTTTTCTTCTTGCTCATCCGTGTCTCCATCAGCCGCAATGACGAATACTACGAGTCCGGCGGACTAAAGGTTTCATAAAAGAACCGAAAAGATACATTATCCCGCTTTGTGGCCGGTTTTCAACTGCCTGATGCCATTAAAGTTAATTTAATCGGCCCCCAGCCGATTCCCTGTATCCGAATCTCGTCCCGCGCTCCACCGCACCCGAACCCGACTCTGATTTTGATCCCCCAACTCTACATTTTAAGGATTCTTAAGCCGATTTAGTCCGTATAGCTCTATCTAGACACTTGAAGTAAAACAACGGTTCACTTTCCCCGGCGGAATTGAAACTTATACCGTATAAGCGTAAAATAGGTGAGAATTAAAAAGAAATTTACAGGGAGAAGGCCGATGCCGGAAGGGGATATCAAGCGTTTCATGAAAAACCTCGGCGAAACCATTAACGAGACCCTGGCGGATTCTCCAAAAATCAACGAATGCCTTCAGGAAATTCGAGATTCCGGCTACGAGATTTTTCTGGTGATCGAGGCCAAGGTCGGATTCAGCCGCAAGGATAACGAGGGAGCCTCTGCTCCTTCCGATTTGCCGGATGAGCCGGTGCAGCTCCGTATCACGCCTGAAGACGCTAAATTTCTCAAGTCTTTGAAAATTTCCGTGGACTAAAAGAACATCCTTTATTTCTGCTTATCTCCCGGGGTCT
>JAFGAO010000101.1 GCA_016933615.1 Acidobacteriota bacterium | reverse complement strand
GAATTTGCCTCCGCTTATCTGGCCATGTCCTGGTCTTATGGAAATTTAGTTCACTTTGCTGAACAGGAAAAGTATGCAGAAAAGGCTCTGGCCTTGAGCGAACGGCTGACCGACCGGGAGAGATACAACATCCAAGGCCATTATTACGGGGAGTCGGAAAAGACCTACGGAAAAGCCATCGAAGCTCTTGAGAAATTGATCGCCCTGTATCCGGATGATATTTCTGGCGGCAACATGCTGGCCATCGTCTACTACCGGATGGGAGAAATGCAAAAAGCCATCGAGCGGTACAAGGCTTGCATACAGGCTGGAACCGAGGACGTGGTCATCCATACAAACCTGGCCGGAGCCTATGAACACATCGGCTCCTATGATAAGTCTATCGAAGTAAAGGAGTCCTACCTTAAGGATATCGGAGAGAGCGCCGTTATGCGCCGCGACCTAGCCGATACCTACCGCAAACTGGGTAAATACGACCTCGCTCTCGCTGAACTGGACAAGGCGGCCCGCCTGGCTCCGGGCGCCTGGGAGAACCTGAGAGGTCGAGGAGACGTGTATCTTTACATGGATCGTCCGGGTGACGCGGAAGAGGAATACAATGAGCTTCTGCGGGGCAAAGAACAGCTGGGCCGGGGGTGGGGCTTGCTAAGGCTTATCTCCCTGTATAATCTCCAGGGCCGGTACGAAGAAGCGAAAAAACAGGCCGGAGTTTTCCTCGAACTGGCCGAAAAGCTCGGGCAGAGCCGCTGGATCAGGATGTTGCGCACCGGATTATCTTCTCTGGAGCGGCTTTCCGGCCATCCGGGCGCGGCCCTGCAGGAGCTCGACAAAGCCTGGGCCAGCGCGGTCGCCGATGAAAGCTTCGCGGATCAGAGGGAGATCCTGCTCGCTCGGGGGCTTGTGCATCTGGATATGAATTCGATCGCCGGGGCCCAGGATGCCGCCAATCAACTGAAGGCCGCGGTCGACCGGGCGCCCAACAAAAAGTTGGTCTGGTACCATCACTTTCTGACGGGGATGATCGAGCTGGAAAAGGGGAACGATTCCAAGGCGGTCGAATTGTTCCGGCTTGGCCGGCCCCTGTTACTCGAGGATTCGGCCGTCCACCTACGGTTCGCCGACGCCCTGGGGTCGGCGCTTTATCAACTCGGGGAGCTGGCCGGCGCCCGCCGGGAGTACGAAAAAGTTGTTTCTTTCGGGGCTGGCCGGCTGGATTACGGCGATATCTATGCCCGGGGCTATTACCAGCTTGGAAAAATAGACGAGCAGCAGGGAAAGACGGCCGAAGCCGCGTCGCACTACCGGAAATTCCTCGATCTCTGGAAAAACGCCGACCCCGGCCGGCCCGAAGTCGAGGACGCCCGCAAACGCCTCGCCGCCCTCTCTTAATTCTTAATTCTGGGGACGCAAACCTTAATTCATGATAGAATTCGGGGCACATCAACCCTGATTTACGGAATTGCCTGATTGCGGCTGCAAATTATGGTTGGTGCCCGGAATTGCGTATTTTTAGCCAAGCCGATACGCCCGCTATCTCATAAACTTGTTGATTGTTGAGACCTGACCCCTTATCCAACTGGAAATTGGGGGACACGATAAAGTGTCAGACGGTCAGACGCCGCACATATTGAATATCCTCATCTCTCTGCTATAATGAACCTTCTCTGAGGAGCGGACTTTATATGCCTCTTTATGAATATGAATGCACCCAGTGCGGATGCCGCGTCGAGGTCGTCCAGAAGGTCAGCGACGCGCCGCTGCGGAAATGCAGGAAATGCGGCGGCGCACTCCGGAAACTGATCTCCTCCCCCGCCATCCAGTTCAAGGGAAGCGGCTGGTACATTACGGACTACGCCAAAAAATCGGCTCCCCAGGAAGAAGCCAAGAGCAAGGAAAAAGCTCCCGCCAAAGAATCCTGCACCCCTGCTGCCTCGTCAGAGGCCAAGCCTAAAAGCGAAAAAAAGGCCTCCGTCCCGCCGGCAGAAAAGTAGTCCTTCTTCTCAACGGCGAGGGCTTGGGTTTATTCCGAAGACACGTTCAAG
>JAFGAO010000100.1 GCA_016933615.1 Acidobacteriota bacterium | reverse complement strand
GGAGGCGTTTGATTTCTGTTTTCCGGTCCGCCTCGAAAACGATCCACGCATCATGGCTCTGCGCAAAATCGTTCGAAGCGCTAACTATCGAAAATGCCTGGCCAGTTTAAGAGGAATAGACACCCATACAACGGGTGACGAGGTACTCGTGTAGGCGCCGTCCCGCGAAGCGCCGGACGGACCTGTTTGGGGCAGGTCGACATCGGCAGACAAAAAATAGATAAAAGGAAATTGAATATAGAGCGCTACGGGAAACTTCAAACCGAATTGAAAGGTTTGGCAAGCCGGATGATGGATGCAATGGTTCATGTTGTTCCGGCTCGGAGCCGATCGTTTCGGTCTCTTGATCGAGGGGATTGAAAATAACGGGGAGGTTTTGTCCCGGGGCGATATCGTCCCGGCCACTATTCCTGCACATAACGAGCCAGATGTTCTTTAAAACCGCAGGCATCGAAGTTGCACTCTGGATCCCGCCCCTGGTGGCGTTCGTGGTTTCCTTTTTCACCTCCATGGGCGGAGTTTCCGGCGCTTTTCTGCTGCTGCCCTTCCAGATGTCGTTTCTCGGGCATACCAACCCTTCGGTCAGCGCCACCAACCAGGTGTTCAATATCGTGGCCATTCCCAGCGGGGTATATCGATACTGGCGCGAGGGGCGGATGGTATGGCCCTTGACCTGGGTTGTGATCGCCGGCACGCTGCCGGGTGTTTTCATCGGGGCCGTCGCGCGCGTGGCTTATCTGCCCGATCCAAAGCATTTCAAACTATTTGCCGCAGGCGTCCTTCTATATATCGGGCTTAAAATGATAGGCGACCTGTTGAAGAAAAATGCGGGAAATGACAACAAAGCGAACAGCGAAAGCCGGTTTCAGAAATTGGTGAAATGTTACCGCCCGAAAACCGCCGGACAGGCAACCGCCGAGGAAAAGCGTTTCAAGCCCACAACCGTTACCCATTTCAACCTGAAACGGCTGGGCTACACGTTCTATGACGAATCGTTCGACGTTTCCTTTTGGGGGATTTTCACCCTGAGCTTTATCGTGGGCATTGTGGGCGGCGTTTACGGCATCGGGGGCGGGTCCATCATTGCCCCTTTCTTTGTGACCTTTTTCGGTTTGCCGGTTTATACCGTGGCCGGTGCGGCCCTGATGGGCACCTTCGTCACCTCGGTGGCCGGTGTCGCTTTTTACCAGGCCATCGCGCCCCTGTACCCGAATATGGCGGTAGCTCCCGATTGGCTTCTGGGTGTATTGTTCGGAGTCGGCGGCATGGCTGGCATGTACCTCGGGGCACGCTGCCAGAAATTCGTTCCGGCCAAGACCATAAAATGGATGCTTGCCGGAGTCATTGTCTTTACAGCCTTTAAATACGTGGCCGCGTTCTTTGGGTTTTGAAGCAAGGCCGCGTCTTGTCCGGTTGATTCAAACGGACCTCCTTCATTTACGGATGCAACTGATAGGGCCCTTGGTTATCGTACAGCCGGCGGATAAAGTACGGCCGTTTTAAGGCTATTTTCTCAAAAGCTGTGCCTGGGCGATAAGGGCCGCCCCGAGCGCTCCTGTAATCTGAGGCTCCTCCGGCACGAGAAATTCTGTTTTAAATTCCTCTTCCAGATATTTTTTTACTCCGGCATTTTTGGCCACACCACCGGTAAAAACCGCAACAGGTCTGCAGGCCAGGTTTGCGGCCATGACGGCCACCCTCGACGCCACTGCCTTGTGCACCCCGGCGATCAGGTCTTTTCTGTCCTTCCCCCGTGCCCGGAGCACTACCACCTCTGTTTCGGCAAACACGGTGCAGGTGCTGCTTATCGGACAAGGTTCTTTGCTCCCGAGAGCGAGCGGGCCCATCGCATCCATCGATGCGACATGAAGGATATGAGCCATGACCTCCAGGAATCTTCCCGTTCCGGCGGCGCACTTGTCATTCATGACAAAATCGACGATATTCCCTTCCTCGCCTATCTCTATTGCCTTTGAGTCCTGGCCGCCCATATCAATAATAAACCTTGCCGAAGGTATTAAATAATGAACGCCCCTTGCGTGACAGATAATCTCGGAAACCGTTTTATCGGCGAATTCAATGGACTCCCTTGCGTACCCTGTTGAGACGACATAATCGAAATTCTTTGTTGAAGGAGAAAGTCCGGCCTTGCGGAGTGCTTCCCTGCTCGTTTCATCGGCCGCCGACTTGATATCGTACCCCACAGGATTGACGGCATGCCCCAGAATCCTGCCGTCTCCCAGTATAACGGTCTTGGCCGTGGCTGCCCCCACATCAACGCCGGCCACTAACATGTGCACGCCTCTTTTCCATAGCCGCTGGAATTTTCTGCAGATGCAACCTTATCTGCCTTTTTTCGCCCTGAGCATTTCAGCGAATGTCTCCACTTTGGTTCTCAACGAATCCGCGCTGTAAGCCCTGCTGTCAAAATTATCAATTTCGAGGGAAAGGACCGGAAGGCCGGTTTTTTCTTCCAGATATTTCTTCTGGATATGGGAAATCGTCGCAACCGGGCGGCAATTATAAAGGTATTGGGCAACAAAGCCGTCCAGTTTCATCAATTCGGCCGCTTTTTCGTATAAACGGATTTGCGCCTCCGTGCCGTGATAATACCCCCCCGTCATCTCGTATTCGGCAATAATTTCCCCCGGCGTCCCGTAATTCCCCCGGGGTTTTACTGCAACGCCCCCTCTGCTGGCCAATATATAAGTAAGCGGAACGGCCAGCCCCGCGTCTTCATACAACCGCGTTACCGCCGGATCCGATGTATGCCCAAGCCGGACCATAATCCTGGGAGCGCCTTTTTCCATTATCCCCAGGCCCGCCTCAACCCGCCCTTCCAGCTCATGGATCAGGATATTCATGGCCTTGATTCCCTCCTGGATGCCCCTGCCGGTGGAAGAGCCCGAAAGCGCCTCCAGCAGTTCCAGTTCGGCCAAACCGACCGGCACGGGGTCGGCTTTCATCACTTCCGTCAGCCTTGCAAGGTTATCCCTGAAGGGTTGACTATTTTTACGGGACCTCTGCCAGGCATCGGGCGCTATCTTAATTCCTAAAACCTTTTCGGCCTTTTCCATGGCCTTGTTTATTTGGGCTCCCAGATAATGAACCCTTTCCGGCAGATACCCGGGGTATTCTCCCCATTCGGAGTCCATGATTCCGTCAATGTAGGCTATGGGAACCCCGTACAGCGCCGTAACAAGATCATCCGCCTTGGATCCCATATCGCAATAATAGCTGGAAGCCAGCGCAAGGTCGGGTACGGGAATCATGCCCTTCGCGATGCCGCCTATCTTGGCCTGCCACAACGAGCACAGGGCGTGTCCGGGAGGAAGTCCATTGGCTTCGCCCGCCTCCAGGATGGGACCGAGCTTATTGAAAATTTGACCCATGGTATGATCCAGCACCATGTCGGGAGCGCTCACAAAAACATGCTCCGAAGAGGCGCACAGCATCAACCCGGGTCCCAGTATGGCGGGAAACCCAAAGTACACGATCTTTCTGCCGTCTTCCCTGGCCAAAACGAGGTCTATGAGTTCCTTGAGCCAGGCCCCCAGCAACTTCCTCACCCCTTCCAGGGACACATCATGGTACCGGCTCACCCGGCTGCAAGCCGCCTCCATATCGCCGGGGCCTATTCCCAGTTTTTCAAACGACGCCTCTATCCTGGGCCTTTCCTTTTCAATTTCCTCATGTTCAAATCCGCAGAGGCTGAAAAGTCCATCGTAATAGCTTCCCATGGCCTACCCTCGAATTGTCTCCATAAACGTCTCGATACGCGTTTTCATGGGTCCGGTTTCCATGGCATCGTATTCGGACTCCAGGACAAGCATAGGAATACCGGCGCGTTTCCTTAAAATGCCGGGGAAAAAGTAGGACTCTACCTTATAGGACTCACGGTACAACAGCTGGTACCAGATCACTCCCGAAGCGCGATACTCTTCCGCCAGTTCAATCAAAAAATCCAGGCGTTCCGTACCGGGCCTGAACCAGCCCGGGCATATCCGATCCATAAAATATGCCTCGGCCAGACGGGCAATGAGGTCTCCCTCGACCTGTACCATGTTCCGGTAAGGACGAATCCCTTCCGCGAACTCCTCCATTACGATTATTCCCCCGTTGTCCGATAGGATGTCCATGACCTTCGAGTCTCCCCGGGCAAGGGTCGATCCGGTGAACAGTATTCTGGGAGCATTCCCGGAAAAGAGCGGATCATCATCATCGGCTTCTTTGATGAACTGCTCGAGGATGTCGATCATAATCTCCTTATCGGCCAGAAAAGAGCCGTGATGCAGCGCGACGAAGTCTCGGCCGGAAACATTGACGTTCCTGCGCTTTCTCATCAGGCTTATATTTCTGAAAAGCTCTCTTTCCCGGTTGCACAACTCGATGGACTGCTTGAGTCTTGATCCGGTGATTTCAGCTCCCGTGAAATCCTCGAGCTCCTTCCTCAGCCTTCCTATGCCTTTTCGGTAATACTCGAGCGCAACCTTGTCCTTGACATGGGGAACACCGAAGACAAAGGATCTCATTTCAGGAGTATAAAAGCCGACTGCGTTTGAAAAGGCACGGACATGGTTGTCGGTTATGGGAACGACAATGAGATCCACAATGTTGTAGTAAGGGTCTTTTCCCGATGTCAGATAACCTACCTGACTGCGCCAGAAGGGATCGAACCACCTGCAGACATAGGCAGCGGAGTTCCTTAATACAGCATTATCTCCGGCCTGTATGAAGCACAGGGGTATGGCGCCGCAGGCCAATACAAGCTCCTCCGGCAGAAAACCGCCGGCGGCATACCCTATGATCTTATGCCCATGCTCCTTTGCCTTGCTCAGATCCTCAAGCCTCGATTTTAGATGAGAGTCCAGCCTCGCAAGGGCATTCATCTTCGTCTCCCGTATGGAAGCAACCTGCCGGATACGTTTCCCGCATCTTCGGCTGCGCCGCAGGTTTTAGTGATCCGGGGCCGGGTTCGTATCTTTCCTATCCCGCCCGGCTCCAGTATTTTCCCGAATCGTACGTTGTCCGCCATCGGCGCATTCCCCCCACGGGTCATCGACGACGATACTATTCCCGTCAAACGGCGTCGGCTTTTCAAAAGTAGTCCCCGACTACCTTGAATCCGCCTCCCTGTTTTGCTATTTAAAGCCCGATGGAGATTTCTGTCACCTGTTTTTTTCCGGAATGGCCCGGTGAAGACTCATCAAAACGGCAGATTGCGCCGGCCCCCGGATCTTGTAATTTCAGGCGCGTATTGCATACTATGAAGCGTCGCCCGTATCTCCAGTCCGCAATTCCGTAAGCCCAGGCATTAACAGGAAATCTTTGTTAATATTAAGTCCGGTTTCATGTTGCGGTACGACATACGGAAGCGTTCACCATAATGGACCGACAACGCTCTCAACTGCTGGGGATCCTGCTGCTGGCCGCATTCTTGCTGCTGCTTGCCTGCGTCCGCTATTACTTCAGACTTGGATAGATTCATGCCGAAACCGTATCCCGCCGTCGCCATCGTGGGCCCGACAGCTTCCGGCAAAAGCGGGTTGGGAATTTACCTGGCCGGCCGTTTTGACGGAGAAATCCTCAGCTGCGACGCGCTGCAGTTGTACCGCCATATGGACATCGGCACCGCCAAGGTGAGCGCCGCCCTTCGGGAGCGGGTTCCGCATCATATGCTGGATCTGCTGGACCCGACAGAGGAGTTCTCCGCGGGCTCTTTCCAGAGCCTTGCCAGAAAATCACTGGCGGAAATCCGCGGGCGCGCGCACATTCCCTTCGTCGTCGGCGGAACAGGGTTCTACCTCCGGGCCCTGCTGGAGGGATTGTTCGACGGCCCTTCGAGAGAAGATGCGCTGCGGGCCAGGATGCGCAGAATCATCGAACGCAGGGGCCCGGAAGCGCTGCACCGGGCTCTCCGGCGCGTGGATCCTGTCTCGGCCCAAAGGATCGCCGACGCGGACGGCGAGCGGATCATTCGCGCCTACGAAATCTGCCTCGCCAGCGGACGCCCCATGTCCTGGTGGCAGCGGCAGCCGCGCAATGCGCTCTACGGCTACCGCTGGCTCAAGATCGGCATTCTCATACCGAGGCCGGAGCTCTACGAACGGATCAATCGACGGGTTGAAGAGATGTTCCGGAGCGGTTTCCCGGATGAAGTTCGTGCGCTGCTCTCTCGATACCCCAGAAGCGCCCCCGCATTCAAGGCCATCGGGTACCGTCACGTCGTCGACTACATTGACGGCAAGTTCTCCCTTGAAGAGGCGGTCGAGAATACGAAAATGCAAAGCCGGCGCTACGCCAAAAGGCAGATGACCTGGTTCCGGAAAGACCCGGAAATCCTATGGATCGAGGATGCCGATGAACCCGAAAACCTGAAAGCGAAAGCGAAGGCTTTGGTCGAAGGATTTCTCGGAGAAATCGCGTAGGGGCGAACCTTGTATTCGTCCTTTTGGCCTCAATCGATCAATTCCCCAAACTGAAAAACAGGTTCCCGATCCAAAGATGCGGGGGCGAGCGCCGCCGGGAATCCCGCACCGGATATCCCCTCTCGAATTGCCGTGCCTCAGCAGCCGGCTGGAATCCCCGGTTGCGCTCGGGATTCTTTACGGCATTTTCCGTGCCAACAGGCGGACCCGTTCCGGGGAAGCACCTATTTATTGTCATAAAAAGACTTTATTCTCCGGAGGCAATAATGTCCCGGCCGTCCGGCCGGGAAAAGTGATCCGGAAAACTCATTTGTTCCATGAAGTGCAGGCATATTTATGCCATTCCTTACGGAGAACGGCTTTTTAAAATCGCGCATCGAAAAATCTCACGGGTCCATCTATAATGTGCCCATGGAATTTGAACCCGTTATCGGACTTGAAGTGCACGCGCAGCTGCTTACGCAGAGCAAGCTGTTCTGCAACTGCAGCACCCGGTTCGGCGCGGCGCCGAACGCGCACACCTGCCCCATCTGCCTGGGTCTGCCCGGGGCTCTGCCGATTCTGAACCGGGAAGCGGTGCGAATGGCGGTCAAAGCCGCCCTGGCTCTGGGCTGCAGGATCAACACGCCTTCCATATTCGCCCGGAAAAATTACTTCTACCCGGACCTGCCCAAGGGATACCAGATTTCCCAGTACGACCTCCCCCTCGGGGCGGAAGGCCGCGTGGAAGTCTATTCCGGGGACAGGGCCGAGACCGGCAAAATCGTGAACCGGAGAGAAAAATCCTTCGGAATCACCCGGCTGCATATGGAGGACGACGCGGGAAAATCGATCCATGAAGGCATCGCCGACTGCGGGGCAAAATCCTGCGTCAATCTGAACCGCAGCGGCGTTGCCCTGATCGAAATTGTCAGCGAGCCCGACTTCCGCAGCAGCCAGGAGGCTTACGATTATCTGATCCACCTGCGAAAAACGCTCCTTTACCTCGGCGTCTGCGACGGGAACATGGAGCAAGGGAGCCTGCGCTGCGACGCCAACGTTTCCGTCCGGGCCGGGGGCTCGGCGGAGTTCGGGACCAAGGTGGAAATAAAGAACCTGAATTCCTTCCGGTTCCTGCAGCGGGCTCTGGACTATGAAATTGCAAGGCAGACCAGGATTCTTTCCGGGGGGGAAACGGTCGTACAGGAAACCCGCCTGTGGGATGAATCCGCGGGCCGCACCTTCCCGATGCGGAGCAAGGAGGAGGCTCACGATTACCGCTATTTCCCGGAACCGGATCTGATGCCCCTGAAACTGGATCCCGGCTGGATCGAAGATTTGAGGAAAGAACTCCCGGAACTGCCGGGACCGAAAATGAAGAGGGTAATGGCCGAATACGAACTCCCGGCCGACGACGCCCTTTTTTTGACCGGAACCCCTTCCATGGCGCAATATTTCGAAGAATGCGCCCGGATTTCCGGGAATTCCCGCGCGGCCGCGAACTGGATCATGGGGGACCTTGCATACAGCCTGAAAAACTCCGGCAGGGATATTTCGGAGTGCCCCGTCGCCGCAAAACGGCTGGCCGAACTGATCCGGATCGCGGATTCCGGAAGGATATCGGGCAAAATCGCCAAAACGGTCTTCGAGGAAATGTTCCGCAGCGCCGAAGACCCCGCCCCCGTCATCGAACGCATGGGACTGGTCCAGGTAAGCGATACAGCCAGCCTGGAACCCATTATCGATAAATTGGTGGCCTCCAATCCCAGACAGGTGGAGGAGTTCCGATCCGGCAAAACGAAAATTCTCGGGTTTTTTGTCGGCCAGGTGATGAAAGAGACCCGGGGGCAGGCGAATCCCAAGGTCGTCAACGAATTGCTCCGGAAAAAGCTGCAAGGCCGACTGTAAACGAGAATGGGAAATTCCGAGACCAGGAGAAAGGCGGCTGTTGTTCGCCGGGAACGGATCCGGGCAAAAACGGCCGCCGCAATGCGGGGCGCGGGCGAACGCCCGCGGTTTGTCGCCGATGTGATGCTGGGCAAACTGGCAAAATGGCTTCGCATCGCGGGATTTGACGTTCTCTATTCCAACCGGTATTCGGACGATGCGCTTATCGCGCTCTCCAACAAAGAGGGCCGGATCCTGCTTTCACTGGACAGCAGGCTGCTGGTCCGGAAAAGCGTCAAGAATTTCATATTCCTGGAAAGCGGGAATCTTGAGGATCAGATCAAACGGATCCTGGAATCCACGCACAGCGGCATGTTCCCATCCCCCCTCTCCCGCTGCCTTTCCTGCAATGAAATCCTCGCGGACGTCCCGCGTGAATCCGTGCGCGACCGGGTGCCCGCGTATGTTTTCAGAACCCAGTCCCATTTCAAGCGGTGCCCGCAATGCGGGAAGATTTTCTGGTCCGGGACGCACAGCAGGAAAGCCCTGAAAACGCTGGACAAAATATTGGCCGATGTAAGGAGCAGGGAGCACGATCCCGCGGGCGCATCATTCCTGCAGCCCACAAGACGTGCGTGAATAAATGCGTGATACAACCGACATGATAGCTGCATTATGAAATGTTGCTTATTCCTCATTTTAGCTTGATCGCAGAAGTCGGAAGTCAGCCCGGCCTCCAGCTGGGGCCGGACCGCGTCCGGCGAAGCTCGACCGAATCTTTGATTCGGCCGAGCGAAGCCGGATTGAACAATCGTGACCTCGGGGCCGGTATCGGAACCGGTTTTAAAAGCTCGAACCCGATTCCGACGCCGATGGATACCTGTCCCGGCTTTTCGCTGTTAAAAGAGTCGCAGCTGAGACCGGCTTCCGGCTTCTTATATCTGTGAGCCAAGAGGTTTCTGCTTTCAGGCGGCAATACTATTTTTTTAAAAATATGCTGACACGATCCCAGAAGGACAAAACCCTCCGATACATCCAATCACTTAAAAGTACCGGTTTCACATTCCGGGAGGTTGTCCGGTTCCTGGATCTGGACAGCGACGACCGCAGAAGCCTGCAGCTTCATCTGGACGAAATGGAATCGCGCGGGATCATCCGCCGGATCAAACGGGGACGGTACGCCCTGCCGGCGCGCGAGAACATCGTCTGCGGCACACTCGAATGCCACCGGGACGGCTACGGTTTCGCGATCCCGGACGACCGGTCCCGATTCAGGGAGGACATTTTCATACCCGCGCGCAATATGGAAGGCGCCCTGCACGGAGACCGGGTTCTCGTCAGGATCGAAAGAAAAAAAATCCCCGCCCGGCGCGGCCGTGCAGGTCGTCGCGCCGTCCCCGAAAAGCAGAGGCTCGAGGGCGTCGTCGTCCGGATCCTGGAGAGAAAGCATCCGCACATCGTCGGACGCTTCCACAGCCATCCGCGCTATCCTTATGTCGTGCCGCTGGATGCGAGACTATTTCACGATATCCGGATTCCCTTCCAGGACGGCAAAGGCGCGGCGGAGGGGCAGATCGTGGCGGTCGACATAACCCTGCCGCCGGGCAGAAACCAGATACCGCAGGGTAAGGTGAGCTCGGTCCTGGGAAATCCCGGCGATCCCGGGATCGAATATGAGATCGTAAAACACAAGTACGGGTTGCCCGCGGTATTCAGCCCCGAAGCCGTCCGGGAATCGGACGCGCTCCCAGACCGGGTTCTGAAAAAAGAGCACGCAGGTCGGGAAGACTTCCGCGGGGAAACCGCCGTAACGATTGACGGCGAAACCGCGCGCGATTTCGACGACGCCGTCAGCCTGAAAAGGCTCCCTTCGGGACATTATCTCCTTGGAGTTCATATCGCCGATGTGTCCCATTACGTTTCGAGCGACAGCGCGCTCGACATGGACGCCTACGCGCGGGGAACGTCCGTGTACTTTCCCGACCGCGCCATACCGATGCTCCCGCCGAAACTTTCAAGCGGAATATGCAGCCTGCTCCCCGATGCCGACCGCCTGGTGCTTTCGGCGCTGATGGAAATCAACGGCAAGGGAAAAATCGTCCGGAGCCGCTTTACAAAAGGCATAGTGCGCAGCCGGGAAAGGATGACCTACAAGTCCCTGGCCGCGATCCTGCTGGATGGCGGCGATGAGGAGAAAAAAAGGTACGCGGATTTGGTGCCGCTCTTTCAGACCATGCGGGAGCTCTGCGAAATCCTTTCGGAAAAAAGGTATCGCCGCGGAGCGGTGGATTTCGAACTCCCGGAAGCCGACATACGGCTTGACGAAAGCGGGAAAGTAGTCGAAATCAAGGCAGCCGAGCGCACCATCGCCCACCGGATTATTGAAGAATTCATGCTCCTGGCCAATGAGTGCGCCGCCGAAACACTCCATTCGGCCGGCGGGCCCGCCCTGTACCGCATCCATGAAAAGCCTGACGGGGAAAAAGTCGACGAATTCGCCGACATGGCCGCATCGCTCGGATACCGGCTGGAAAAATACAAAGGCCGGTACCGGCCGAAAGATTTTCAGGTCTTTGTCCGGCGCATGGAGGGGAAACCGGAACAAAAATATCTCGTGTACATGATGCTGCGCGCATTCATGCAGGCGCGCTATTCGGAAGAAAACGTCGGGCATTTCGCGCTGGCGACGCCGGCTTATACACATTTCACATCCCCCATCCGTCGCTACCCGGATCTGGTCGTCCACCGTCTTCTTAAAGCCGCCATCGACCCGAAATCCCGCGGAACCCCCGAGGACGGCATGACGGGCCGCCTGCCGGAAATCGCGGCGCATGCCTCGTCCCGTGAGCGGATCGCCGAAGAGGCCGAAAGAGAGATAGAGAAGATAAAGAAGGCCCAATTTATGGCCGATAAAATAGGGAGAGAATTTCGGGGCTTTGTAATTTCCGCGAACCGGCAGGGATTGCTGGTCGAACTGCGGGAACACTATGTCGAAGGTTTCGTGCCGCTTACGGGCTTGACCGACGATCGCTACCGGTACAACGAAAGAAGCCGCTCCTTTGCAGGGTCCCGCCGGCAGAAGCGTTTTCAGCCGGGATCCGGTATGCGCGTACGGCTGGATGCGGTCGACGGCGAAAGCGGCCGCCTGATTTTTTCGGCTGTCGGCGGGCAGTCCGAATAGAAAGATCCCCTTCGCGACGGCTTGAGCTTTCCAGAAAAACGAAAGCTTTAAACGGGGGCCGGGAGAATTCAATCAGCCTTGCGTTCTAAAGAAATGAAAGGATGCGGAGTGTGAAGCGCATTGTAACCTTCATCCTGATTCTGGCCGGGTGGGTGCTGTTCATGGGCTTGAGCTATGTGTTCGAACGCGCGGGCATCACGGGGACCGGGATCTGGAGCGGGCTGCATGATTGGCGGCAGTCCGGCGAAGCGGATCCGGCGGACGCACCGCAGAAGCGGGAATTTTCCCGGGAAGAGCGCTGGTATCAGGACCTCGACCATCTGGCCCACAACCTGACGCTGCTGCACGCCGATGCCTTTCAACGCCAGTCCGGGGACGCTTTCGAAGAGAAGGTAGAAGGCGTCAAAATGCGCGTGCCGGATCTCGAGGATCATGAAATCGTTGCCGGCATCATGGAAATTGTCGCGAGCCTGGGGGACGCGCACACCTCCTGCTGGCGCCCCCTGCTCGGCATGAAGCGGTTCCCGATACAGCTGCGGTGGTTCGACGACGAGCTCTATGTCGTCGAAGCGGATGCGACCGCAGCCCGCGCTCTCGGACTGCGCCTGGCAGCCGTCGGGACCACCGAAATCAAGGAGGCGGCGGAGAGGGTGCGCGTCTATCTGCCGCACGGAAACCGCTGGGACAGGCGGCAACATGAAGCGGCTTTGCTTGTGGTCTCCGACCTGCTGCACGCCTCTGGAGTCCTGGACTCCCGGGAAAGGGGCCGCTTCACTTTCATGAAAAGCGACGGAAGCCGATTCGCGCTCGACCTGACGCCGTCCATCTGGATCGAGTGGGTGCCCCGGGGTCAGGAACCCCTGTATCGCAAGCGGCCGGATGAGCATTTCTGGATGAAACACCTGGAAGACACCGGCATTCTGTGGATCCGGATAAACCTGTGCGCCAATACCGAGGATTTCGCCGAATTCACGCAGGACGCGATGTCCCTGATCGACTACAATCTGGTCGATACGCTCGTCATAGACTGGCGCGGCAACAGCGGCGGCAATTCCCTTGTTTTCCGGCCGATGCTCGAAGGCCTGAAGAAACGGTTGCAGAAAAAAAGCCTCCGGCTTTACGGCATCATCGACAACGGCACCTATTCCAGCGCTTTGATAAATGCAGCCGAATATAAGCGCGAACTGGCGGCGACGCTGCTCGGGGAACCGACAGGGGACAAAATCGGCAGCCAGGGAGAAGTGCGCTCTTTCGTGCTTCCCAACTCCAAACTGACGGTCCAGTATTCCGCACGCTACTTCAACCTGGCGGGGTTGGACAGTGATGCGCTGATGCCGGATGTCCTTCTCAGCCCCGGCCTCGAAGACATTTTGGCCGGGTGCGATCCCATCTACGAAGCGATCATCTCCGGAAAGCTTTAGGGTTGGCGCAAAAATAAGTTTATATTTTGGCGCGAGCCCTTAGACCGGCCGGCGGCCCGGTTGACCGCCGACTGCATTGATGATGCCTTCGATCAGCATCTTCTCCTGGGACGGGAAAACCGTGCGCAGATCGACGAGCACCCTGTCTTCCTCCAGCCTGGCGACGATCGTGGGATCCTGCAGCCGAAGGCGAGACTCGATCGTGTTGGGGCTCGGCGATTCGGCCCCGATCGCGATCAGGACGGTTTCGATGGGACTGTCGGGACAGGAGCCTCCGCCGACAACGGAATAGCCTTGCTGTATATCGGCCCTGATTCCTTCGGGAAGCCCGGGGCGCAGCCGGCGCAGGAATCTGCGTGTGCGCATTTTTATCTCGCCGGGAGTCGCGGCCAGCATGCGCACGACGGGGATTTCAGAAACGGCCCTACCGCGGCGGTAGCTGTCCAGCGTAGCCTCCAGCGCGGCGTAGACGAGCTTGTCGACCCGGTAGGTTCTCATAAGCGGATTGCGCCGGATCGGATCGATCAGCTTGCGGTTGCCCGCGATGATTCCGGCCTGGGGTCCGCCCAGAAGCTTGTCTCCACTGAAGCAGATCAGGTCTACGCCGGCGGCGAGGCTGTCGTGAACCAAAGGCTCATCCGTAATGCCGTACGGTGCGAGGTCCTGCAGGCAGCCGCTGCCGATGTCCTCCACCAAAGGGAGCCCCGCATTGCGTGCAACGGCGGCGATTTCCTCCAGTCCGGGTCTCTGGGTGAAACCGCGCATCCGGAAATTGCTGGGATGGACGCGGAGCAGCATTGCGGTATCCGGGCCTACGGCATCCTGATAGTCCTGCGTCCGGGTTTTATTCGTGGTGCCGACTTCCCGCAGTTTCGCTCCGCTGCGCGCCATAATATCGGGGATCCGGAAGGATCCGCCGATCTCGACCAGTTCCCCCCGGGAAACGACGACTTCCCTCCCGGCAGCCAGCGTATTCAGAATCATGAAAACCGCGGCGGCGTTGTTGTTCACCACCATGGCCGCCTCGCAACCCAGGACTTCGCGCAGTACGGGTTCGATCAGCTTATCCCGATGGGATCTTTTCCCGGCGCCGATATCGTACTCCAGATTAGTGTAATGGGCCGAATATGCCGATAAGCTTTCCTGGGCCTGCTTTGAAAGCGGCGCGCGACCCAGGTTCGTATGCAGAACCACGCCGGTGGCATTGACGACCGTGTGCAGCCTGGGACGCAGGCGTTTGTTGATACTTTCGATCAGGAGGGTCTCCACGTGCTCCGGCCGGAGATCCGGATCCTCGCCCGGCAAGGCTGCGCGGATTCCGTCGCGCAACCGCTCAAGCAGAGCCTTTATTTCGGAAACGACAAATTCGCGGCTGGTGCATTCGATCCAGGAGGCGATCGCGGGCCGAAGAAGCAGTTGATCGACCGCGGGAATCCTCCTGAAGGCGTCCTTTGCATTGGAATCGTTCATTTTTGCATTTCAGCACAGCGGCTGGAATGCTGTCAATCGGCGATTGAAAAATGGTTGGCCTGGAAGAGGAACTGAAAAACATGGACGAGGGGATTCGTCGCCTCAAAATAGAGTACCATGTGTTTTTTAACGGAAACCGCAAGACGCCACCGGAGGACCTGAGGATCCGGCTGGAGCGGCTGGCAAAACAGCTTTCGGAACGGAGCGACATGACACAGGCGCAACGGTTCCGATACACCACACTGCTGACGCGCTACTATACCTATCGAAGCCTTTGGCGCCGCATGATGCAGGAGCGGGAACGGGGGCGGGGGGGGGAACCCAGGAGAGAAAGTGCCGCTCCCCGGACCGGTTCGCCTTCCGGCGGCCGGCGACCCCCGCAACCCTTTCGGATCCGCATAACCGATCCGACCGCGGAAGAGGATAAAATAAGGAATCTGTACGACGCGCTCACGCGCTTCAATAAAGAGACGCATGCCAAGGAGACGCCGGTGCCGTTTTTGCAATTTGCAAAACGCATAGCAGCGCAGACGCATGCCATCCGCAACAAGCACGGATGCGCCGGCGTTGCCTATATTGTTGCAGTGGAGGAAGGGGCCGTCCGCTTTACGGCCGCCGCAGAAAATCCTTAAACTGCAGTTTGGGGCTGCGACTCGAGCCGGGTCACATGTTCGGCCTGGGGGCCGCGCGGCCCCAACTTGACGTCGAATTCAACCTGTTCCCCCTCGCGAAGAGTCCTATAGCCTTTCTCCTGGATCGAGCTATAGTGCACGAAGACATCCGCCCCCGTCGGTTGGGAAATGAATCCGTATCCTTTTGTGTTGTTGAACCACTTTACCGTTCCCGTAATTCTACTCATGAACCGTCCTTTAGAATCCTGAACATCCCCATCGCGCCGACGGCGAACCGGCTGCGCCGGATAGGAGTCCGCGCAAACAATTTACTACGTTCAAAATACTAGAGATTTTTCAAGAGCCTAAACGAGCGCGTTCGGCATTGTCAAGGATAAAATGTATACGATATATGCAAATGGAATGCGCCCATGCGCCCGCGCGGGGAAAGCGGCGCACGGGTCTTGAGGATCCGAAGGCGGTCCGGATATCCGCACAGAATCCCGTCGCATGGACCGGTGATTCCTGATAAGGTAATATTTCATCCGCCGACGGCGCCCGTGCTTTTAAAACGTTTCTCCATGGAGGAGTTGTATATGGTTCGAATTCATCGAGCATTGATAAGCGTATCCGACAAAACAGGTCTCGCGGAATTCGCCCGCGCACTCCACGCCCTGGACGTGGAGTTGATCTCGACCGGAGGCACGGCGCTTTTTCTGCGGGAGTACAATATTCCGGCGGTCGACGTTTCGGACTATACCGGGTTCCCGGAGATTCTGGACGGGAGGGTCAAGACCCTGCACCCGGCCGTTCACGGCGGCCTGCTCGCCAGGAGGGACAAGCCCTCGCATCAAAACCAGATGAAGGAACGGAATATCCGGCCGATCGACATGGTGGTCGTGAACCTCTACCCGTTCCGGGAAACCGCCGCAAGGCCGGGAGCCGCCTATTCCGACGTGATCGAGCAGATCGACATCGGCGGGCCCGGCATGATCCGATCCGGGGCGAAGAACCACGCCGCCGTCGCGGTTGTCACCGATCCCGCGGACTACGGATGGATTCTGGAGGAATTCAAGGCCCGCGACGGCGCCCTGAGCGCATCGACCCGGTTCATCCTCGCGCAGAAGGCGTTCGCGTCCACGGCTTCCTACGACGCCGCCATAGCCTCCTACTTCGCGGAAAGGGCATGGTCGGCCGAAGGCGCGCGCAAGGAATCGGACCGGCTTCCCGAAATGGAGCCCCTGATCCTGAAAAAGTGCCGGGACCTGCGCTACGGCGAGAATCCGCACCAGCGCGGGGCCCTGTACCGCCGGATAGACGAAGGAGCCGCGGGAGTCGCCGCGGCGCAGGTTCTGCACGGGAAAGAGCTCAGTTACAACAACCTGCTGGATTCCGACGGCGCCTGGAATCTCGTGCTTGAATTCGACAAGCCCGCCGCCGCCGTCATCAAGCACACAAACCCCTGCGGCGTCGCCCAAGCCGATACTCTCGAAGCCGCCTACATTCTGGCGCGCGACTGCGATCCGGTTTCCGCTTTCGGGTCGGTCGTGGCTCTCAACAGGCCCGTCGATTCAGAAACGGCCGAAGAAATCAACAAAACATTCGTCGAGGTCGTCCTCGCCCCGGAATTCAAGGCCGATGCGCTCGAAATCCTGCAACAGAAAAAGAATATCCGTCTTCTGAAGGTTCCGCCCGAAGCTTCCCTTTCGGCCCAGCATCGCCAGATAAGCGGCGGATACCTGGTTCAGGACAAGGACACTTACTTTATCCGGCCCGAAGATCTGAAGATCGTGACAAGAAGGAAACCGACGCCCGGGGAAATGGAGGCGCTGCTTTTCGGATGGCGGGTCGTGAAGCATGTGAAATCGAATGCCGTCGTCTTCACAAACGCCTCCCGCATGCTGGGGATAGGGGCCGGGCAGACAAGCCGCGTGGATGCCGTCAAGTGGGGCGCCCTTAAGGCAACCCTTTCGCTGAAAGACGCCGTCATGGCCTCGGACGCTTTCTTCCCCTTTGCCGACGGACTTCTGGCCGCGGCCGAATACGGGATTCGGGCGGTCATCCAGCCCGGGGGATCCATGCGGGATGCCGAGGTCATCGATGCGGCCGATGAAAAGGACATGGCCATGGTCTTTACCGGCATCCGGCATTTCAAGCACTAATCAGTCGGCAGGCAGGGGCGAACCTCGCGTTCGCCCTCCGAACAATACGGAGGGCATGCCGCTATCCGATGAATTACTACAACTACTTCACCGAGATCGAAGAACATTTTGTGAAGAGACGCGGCAAGCATCTGCTTGTCTCGCCGATGGACTGGGGCCTGATGGCCGCCTGGCGGGACGCCGGAGTGCCCCTGCAGGTGGCGATCCGCGGAATCGATATCGCCATGGACGGCTTCTTCTCCCGCCAGCGGCGCGGCAGCGCGAAAATAAACAGCCTCTGCTACTGCCACGACAGCGTGATGGAGGAGTTCGCCCGGCACCGGGAATCCCGGGTAGGCGAAACACACACCGTCTCCCGGGCCGGATCCGGTGATAAAGAGGCCTCGCCCGATTCAAGGAATGAAGATGAAATATCGGAAGCTGTCGAATATCTGTCCGCAATAATCGATGAAATAACAGCCGTGTCCGCGAAACGGGATTTGAGCGGTTTCGCGATCGAGGGCCTCGAACGCACCAGGGAGAGGCTGGAGGAAGAACTGCAGGCGCTTGAAACCTGCGCACGGGCCGACCTGGAGGCTCTCGAACGGGACCTCGGCATCGCGGACGGGATCCTGGTCGAGGCGCTCCGCTCCGCCGTCCCGGCCGCACAGGCGGCCGAATGGGAGAAGGAGGCGAAAACGGAGCTTAAGGTGTATCGAAAAAAGCTGCCGAAAGAACTGTACGGGAAAATATACGATACTTTCATGCGCAGCAGGATACACCGGGAGTTTCAAATCCGGGAGTTCAGCCTTTTCCGGCTGTAGTCGAAATCCTTAGGATTTGCGCCAAAATGGAAACTTATTTTTGCGCGAGCCCTTAATCTTCATTTTTTTTCAAGTCGAATCCATTGTCTTCTTCTTTCGAAACTGAAATTGAAAAGCTGGTTTACGGCGGATCCGGACTGGGACGCTGCAGGGGGAAAGTGGTTTTTGTACCCTACTCCGTTCCGGGAGACCGGCTTCTGGTCCGCTCCGTCCAGGAAAAGAAAAGCTACATCCGCGCGGAAATCGTCGAGATCCTGGCCGCAGGCCCCGGACGGGTCGACCCGGTCTGCCCGCACTTCGGAAGATGCGGCGGGTGCCAGTGGCAGCACCTGCAATACGCGCTCCAGGCGGAGGCCAAGCTGCGGATCCTGGGCGATGCCTGCCGCCACCGCTTCCCGCAGGCGCGCGATGTCCCCATCGGCATGAAGGCATGCCCGAAGCCCTTGGGCTACAGGTCCCGGGCACGCGTGCAGTTGCGCGGAGAGGGATCCCGGCGTTATGCGGGATTTTTCCGCCCGGGATCCCACGCCGTCGAGGCCGTCGGTTCCTGCCCGCTGCTGCGCCCCCCGCTGAACCGGGCGCTCGCTTCGCTCGGGGATATCCATACCGGTTCGAACATCGATCCGGGCATGCGCGAAATAGACATCGCGTGCTCCTGCGAGGACGACAAATGGATTGCGGCTCCCGTCGGAAGCCCTCAAGGGCCGGGAAACGCGCGTGCCGTCCGGGGAGGGAAAGCCGCAGCGGCGGAGGACATCCTGGTGCGAAAAGTAGGGGGATTCCAGTATTCGGTCACCGCTTCGGCGTTTTTCCAGGCCAACGACTTCATGATTTCCGATCTGGTCCGGCTTGTCCGGGAACTGGCCCATGATTCGCCCCGCGGCGCCGCAGCCGACCTTTTCGCCGGAGTCGGCCTTTTCTCCCTTCCCCTGGCCTCCCATTTTGAGTCGGTAACAGCCGTGGAAAATTCTCCCGAGGCATCCCGGCTCTGCTCCAGGAACGTTCAAACGGCTGCCGCCGGCTCGGTGCGCACGGTTGCCGCGGACGTGGAGCGCTGGCTGGAATCCCGTCGACCGGACGGCATGGACGGATTCGATCTTGTCCTGCTCGATCCGCCGCGTTCGGGCGCAGGCACTGGAATAATGAAGAAAATCGCGGCTATGGCGCCGGGAACGATTCTTTACGTCTCCTGCGATCCGCAGACACTGTGCCGCGACCTCTCCTCGATCCCCCCCGAAGAGTACAGGATCGACCGGATCGAGGGCCTGGACATGTTTCCGCAGACGTACCATTTTGAAACAGTGGTCCGCATGGTCCGGCGCTGATCCCTCCCGCTGAAATCGGGCATGCCTGCAGGGCGCGGCTTTGCCTTGCCCCGTAAAACGGGGCTCCCTGTCTTGCCTTCCGATACTTCCATCGGGGCCGGAATCGGGTTCGGCATCGATCGCAAAATTGAAAAATACAGGATGGATATTTGAAACATATGAAACATGAAAGCACCGGATGGGACATCCCTGCTGCAACTTCATTCAGAGAAGCCCATGGTTGCGGTAGCGGGTTCCTTTGCATGCGGTATCGGGCTTGCCCCTCTCTGCCGCCACTATGCATTCGGCGGGTTGGCCGCGGCGGTTTCGATGCTGATCGCGGCGGCCTTTCTTTCCTACCTTAAAACCAAACCGCTTCTGACCTTTACCCTCGCCCAGTCGGCGGTTCTTTCCTGCGGAATGCTCCTGGCACTGGCCCATCGCGACGGATACGGCGGCGAGGATTTGCGCACCCTGCTTTCACGGCAGGATTTTCCGCTCAACCAACCGGTGCTTTTCGAGGGGCGCATTAAGGAAGGCGGCCCCATTTTCGGAGAAGAGATTGAAGTCGTAGTCGAGATTCGGCGCTTCCGGAGAAAGAATCGATGGATTGCCGCGAAAGGCAAAGGCGTACTCAGCATCGTTCCCGCGGATCCCGCCGACCGAAGCGGCCTGAAGGACTCCCTGGTCCCGGGCGTTGACTTGAGGGCATGGGCGGTATGGAAGGCGCCCCGGAATTTTGAGAATCCGGGATCCGCCGACAGGATTGCGACGCTGGCCCGCCGCGGCATATTCCTGACGGGCAGGACCAAGTCCTCGAGGCTGATCGAATCCCTGTCGCGGGAATCCTTCCATCCGCTGACGATATTGGCAAACTTCATTCGTAAAAAGGTTCGCGGCAGCCTGGAGCCGATACGCGACGGCGGGGACGGGCAGGCGGCGGCGATTCTGGCCTGCCTGCTGGTCGGGGACCAGTCGGCGCTGGACGGCGGGACCCGGGAAATTTTCCAGAACGCGGGATGCTTTCACATCCTGGTGGTTTCCGGGCTGCACGTTGCCTGGATTGCGGGAGCCTGGCTTGTCCTGGCCCGATTCATGCGGATACCGTACCGGCTCCGTTACGCGTCCGCCGCCGGGCTTATCCTTCTGTACGCGTGGACGGTCGGATTCCAGGCCGGCATCACCCGCTGCCTGTGGATGTTCCTCCTGTACCTGGCCGGCCGGCTGATCCTGCGCCGGGCCGATGCCGCAAACATTATTTTTTCCGCGGCATGGATCCTGCTGGCGGCGAACCCCGGCTGGCTTTACCACGCCGGCTTTCAACTCTCCTTTCTCTCCGTTTCCGCGATCGTCCTGACCGCCGTTCCGGCGATCGACCGCTGGCTGATGCCAGCGCTGCTGCCCCTTAAAAATGCCGGAGATCCGGATCGCCTTTTCCTGGAGCCGTCCCCCGGTTACAGATGGGGCAGAAAGCTGCGGACCCGGTTCGAACTTTTCGCGGAGTGGGCGGACGACGCCCTGCCTTTCGGCGGCGCTGCAATCCTGCGCCCCCTGGCGCGCCTGGCGGCGTATTCGGGAATCTTCGCCGGCAGCATGATCCTGCTTTCGGCGGCGGTGCAGATCTGGATCGCCCCCCTTGTCGGGTTCTATTTCAACCGCATAAGCTGGATCGCGCCTCTTTCGAACCCGGCGATCGTTCCCCTTGCCTCCCTTTCGCTGGCATCGGGCATATCGGCCGCCGCCGCCGCCGGGGTGCCCTTCTGCGGGCCTGCCCTGGTGCGGTTTGCCGGGGCGGCGACTTCCCTTCTTCTGGATCTGTCGGGGTATGTCAACGGTATTGCTGGCGCCTGGCAGCGCTGTCCGACGCCTCCCGCCGCGGCGGTCCTGGCCGGAATTCTGCTGCTGTTGCTGTGGAAGTTTTTCAGATGGAACCGGTTCTGGATTCCCTGCGTTTACGTTCTTGCGCTGACCGGCTTCACGGCATGCGGGGCCTTGAAGCCCCCTCAGGCATTGTTCCAAAAGGCATTGCAAACGATAACGGCCGGGAAGACGGCGAAGGCTTCCGGCGGCAATACCCGCCTTTCGATCACGTTCCTGGATGTGGGGGAAGGCGATTCCATCGTCATCCGCTTCCCGAACCGCCGCCTCTGGGTTCTAGATGCCGGAAGGCTCCATCGCAACCCTTCAGGCGGGGACGGCTTCGACACGGGCGAGGCCGTGGTCAGCCGCTATCTCTGGCACCAATGGGCCGGGAACCCGGACCGCGTCCTGCTTTCGCACACCGATATCGACCACGCGGGGGGAATCCCGGCGCTGCTCAGAAACTTCAGGGTGGCTTGCCTCTATCACCCGGCAAGCCGGATGGATCCGATCCTTTCGGGGATCCTTCAGGTTGCTAGGCGAAGAAAGACGCAGGCCCGTCCCGTCCACGCGGGGATGGAAGAAAAGGTCGGGCCCGTCACGGTCCGCGTTCTGCACCCGCAGCCGGGCGCGGCGGAGCCCTCCGAGAACGACAATTCGCTGGTCCTTCATTTTACCTTTAAAAATTTTACCGCGCTTCTGACCGGAGACCTGGAAAAGCGCGGGGAATCGGAATTGCTGGCGCTCCCCGCGAACCTCGAATGCCTTCTGTTGAAGGTCGCCCACCACGGCAGCCGGTCCGGCACTTCATCGGCATTCCTGGATGCCGTCCGCCCCCGGTGGGCGGTCGTGTCCGCGGGGCGCGACAATCCCTTCGGCCACCCCTCCCCCGAGGTCCTGATGCGGCTCGAGCGGCGCGGCGTCCGGGTCCATCAAACGCTGAACGAGGGGGCCGTCACCTTCTCGACGGATGGAATTTCCTATGAGATAAGCAGCCACGTCGGCGGGGTGCTCGAAGGGGGCACCCTGGAATGATGTTGCAAATTAAACGTTAAACGTTCCAACCTGCAACGGTAGTTTTATTTGTGCGACATGATGGTCTTCATATACTGCGCCCGTTCGAAAGCCGCCGGGTCCGGGCAGCTCTTCTGGCTCATGCTCCCCTGCATCTGCTTAACGGACTGGTAGTCGTGCTCGGCGAGCCAGTCGCTCATCTCCGTTTCAATCTGCCGGATCGAATGCAATCCGTTCTTCAGCAGCACGGAGCAGAGCATTACGGCGGCGGCGCCCGCCATCAATATCTTTAAGGCATCCAGGCCCGAGTGGATCCCGCCCGTCGCGGCCAGGTTGGCCCTGACGCGGCCGTAAAGGATGGCGATCCAGCGCATGGGTAGCAGCATGTCCTGGGTCGTGCTCAGGTTGACCCGGGTCCGGACCTCCAGGGACTCCAGGTCGATATCGGGCTGGTAGAACCGGTTGAAAAGCACCAGGCCGTTGACGCCCGCCTGGTCCAGGCGCCGGGCCATGTGGGACATGTTGCTGAAAAAAGGGCTCAGCTTCATGGCTATCGGGATGCGCACCTCGGACTGGACGGCTTTGACGATATCGATATATTCCTGCTCGACCTCGACGGAACTCCGGTCCATTTCGGTCGGAATGAAGTAGACGTTGAGTTCCAGGGCGTCGGCGCCCGCCTGTTCTATTTTCCTGGCGTAATCCACCCATCCGCCCAGGGCGCTGCCGTTGAGGCTGGCGATGACCGGGATGGCGACCGATTCCTTGGCCTTGCGTATCTTGTCCAGGTACTCCTCGGGGCCCGTAACGAATTCGGCCGGCTGCGGGAAATAGGTCAGGGCTTCGGGGAAACTATCGGACCCGTACATCAGGCGCGCCTGCACCTCCTGCAGTTCGCTCTTCACCTGTTCCTCGAACAGGGAATGCAGCACCACGGCGGACGCGCCGGCGTCTTCCATGCGCTTGATGCCTTCCACCTCGTTTGAAAGCGGCGAAGCCGATGGAACCAGCGGCGTGCGAAGGTTCAGTCCCAGGTACCTTGTAGTCAGATCCATAATTGACTCTCCCAAAAATTTTTATTGTAAATCCCGCCGTTAATCCGCAATTACCCGGCCGCCGGCATGCACCCCTATAGGGTAACCTGTCTGAATTTGATTAAAAAGAGCAAATAAAAGCACGACCATTTCCGGAGTTGCAGACCCGATTCTCAAGAAACGGGGTTGGGCCGGAATTGCGCAGGATCTGTTATAATTCGGAATGAAACCCTGAAAGCGTCCGGGCATCCAATTATATATAACAGCGGCATGAGCCGTTCGGGGAGGCGCATATGCTTAAAAAAAGAGGACATCTGTTTTCGGCAATCATACTGTTCCCATTTTTCGCCGCCGCAACATCCCCGGCCGCCGCGCAGGAACCGGAAAACGCCCGGGAAAGGGACTATGGAATCACCGTCCCCGAGGGCACCGTTCTTCCCATCGTGATGACCGCCTATCTGAACACCAAAAACAGCCAGGCCGGGGATATCGTTTACGCCATGACAAATTACCCCATCTGGATACAGCAGCGGCTGGCGATACCCAAAGGCTCCGAGATACGGGGAACGCTGACCGAGGTCGTTCGACCGGGCAGAATCAAGGGGAAGGGCCGGCTGGTGATCCGGTTCGACGATATCCTGCTTCCCAACGGCGTGAAACGCGACCTGGTCGCGACTTTCCGCGGCATACACGGCCCGGGAGACGAAAAACTGAACCGCGAATCGGAGTCTGTGAGCACGGGATCCTCCAAAGGTGAGGACGCCGGAACGATTGCGAGTACGGCCGCCACGGGCCTTTCCATCGGGACCATCGTCGGTGCGGTTTCAGATCACACCGGAACCGGAATGGCGATCGGAACCGCCGCCGGAGCCGCGGCCGGCGCAGTTCAGGTTCTGCTTACCCGCGGGAACGACCTCGTCATCGAACCGGGCACGCAATTCGACCTGGAACTGTTGAAACCCCTGGAGTTTTCCTACTACGAAATCCGGTTTACCGACGGCGAACTGGACGACGCGCGCACAACGGTCCAGGACGCGAACCGGAATCCGCGTTACGATGCACCCGACAGAGGCGGCCGGCGCGTTTGGCCGATCCCCAGAGTCGGGCTCCCCTTCCCTTTCTAAAATCTCGCGCCAAAAAGCGGCTATCCATAAAATTCTGCCCGGTCCGGCATGGCCTTCAGCGGGTCACACGGCGGGAGGCCCTGGATTTAAACGGGATTGAGAGCCCGGCCGGGATATGGGAATGCATTTACAGGTTGATTCTATCAGCCACCTCGGTAAGAATATCGCCCATGGATGCCGTAATTATAGAAAGGATAGCCAAGGAAACCGCCCTGCCGGAAAGTTCGGTTTCGGCCACGATCGAACTTTTTGAAAAAGGCGCCACCGGCCCTTTCATCGTCCGCTACCGCAAGGAGATGACGGGAGGACTGGACGAGGTGAAAGTGCGCCTGGTCCAGGAACGCCTGGACTACTACCGGGAGGTGCGCGAAAAGAAGGCCGCGCTGCGCAAATCGCTTTCGGAGCAGGGGAAACTGACCGACGAAATCCGAGGCCGGATAGACGGCTGCCTGTCGAAGGTCGAACTGGAGGATCTGCACCAGCGTTTCCGGTCCAAAAAGAAAACCCGTTCGTCGGAAGCGATGGAAAAAGGGCTGGAACCCCTGGCGGAGTATTTCTGGAACCAGGAACCGGACGCATGGAGCGTGGAAGAACACCTTAAAGTCTTCGTCGAGGCATCCAAGAACCTGTCCTCACCGGAGGAGGCGCTTCAGGGCGTCGTGGACATCATCGCCGAGTGGATTGGAACCAATTTCGAATACCGCCGCGCCTTGCGCGAAATGCTGGAGCGCGACGGATTCGTAATATCCAACGTCGTACCGGCCAAGGTAAACCAGAAGACCAAGTACGCCATGTATTATGAAAGGAGGGAACCGGTGACGACGATTCCGTCGCACCGGGTCCTGGCGATACGGCGGGGCTGCAAGGAAGGAATCCTCATATCGTCCATAGAGGGCGATCATACCAAAGCAATGGAATATCTGCTCTCCTCCGTCATCCGGGACAGGGAATCTATTTTCGCCCCGGTCCTTGAAGCCGCGGTCCGCGAAAGCTATACCCGAATCCTGAAACCGCTGATTGAAACGGAAGTCCGGACGCAGCTGAAGGAGCGCGCGGATCTCGCCGCAATACGCATATTCCAGGAAAACCTCGCCAACCTGCTGCTCTCCCCGCCGGCCGGACCGATTGCGGCCATGGGACTGGACTGGGGCAAGGACGAGGAATGCAGCGTTGCGGTCGTAAGTGATACAGGCTCCTTTCTGGAGGGAGGGAAAGTCCGCTTCACCGGCCCGCGCAAACCACGCCAGGGCAGGGACAAATACACATCCCCAGGCAAAGGCGGGGCGCCGGCGGACCAGCCCGAATCCCGGGAAGCACCCGCTTCCGCCCCCGGTCGGTTGACGGAACCGGATCGAACCGGCGACAGCGGGGCCCCGGATCCGGCCCCACCTACAGCGCAGCCTGAAATTGCGGCGGGACCGGCATTATCAGACGTCTCTCCCGCGGTCCCGGAGCAGACTCCGGCAGGCATCGATGCAAATCAGGAAACAGCCGCGGGAAAAGAATCCGGCGAAGCCGGCCCCTGCACGGCGGATTATTCCCCGGGCGCCGGCGAAGCGGAACCGCCGCCGCCGGAAACGGGGCAGGAAATCGCGGCGGAATCGACGGATCCCGAATCCGCTTATTCAGAAGGAGAGCCCGCCGCACCATCCGCCGGGGTTCCGGCGGCAGGCGCCGCGGAAAAATCGGAATCAGCCGATACGGAGGACGAACTCCAATCCGCCCCCCGGGAGAAAGATACGATTGCCGCCGCCGAAAATTCAGAATCCGCCCCCGCGTTCGTGGAAGCGGCTGCTGCGCCCGCCGCACCCGGGCCTCCTGCGCCGCCTCCTCCTGAGAAGCCGGCGCAGGAGACAGAGACCGGGCCGGGTCCGGAGTTGAAACTGCACGACGGCGTGCTCAAGGACAATCCGCCCGTCAAGCCCCTGGACGCTCCGGCGAAGGAGGAAGAGTCCGGGTCCCGGGAAGACACGGCGAAAATCCCTGAAAACGAATTCGAGGCAGCGCGGGAAACAATTAAAAACCTGATCACCAAACACAAAGTGCGTGCGATTTCCATCGGGACCGGGCCCCGGGCGCGGGAACTGGAGGTCGCTTTGAGGCGGATCATCACCGAAGACAATCTCGGGGACATTCTCATAGCGGCCGTCAACGACGCGGGAGTCGCCATCTATTCCTCTTCGCGAATCGCCCGCGAGGAATTCCCCGACTGGACTCCCTCGGCGCGCTGCGCCGTCAGCCTGGCCCGCAGGCTCCAGGATCCTCTCGCGGAACTGGTGAAAATCGACCCCAAGCTGATCGGGGTCGGCCAGTACCAGCACGACGTGGACCAGAAGGAGCTGCACCGGAAACTGCTGCGCACCGTGCAGTTCTGCGTCAACAGAGTCGGCGTCCATGTCAACACCGCTGGGGAATCCCTGCTGCGATACGTCTCCGGCCTGAACGATAAAATCGCCAGAAGAATCACCGCCTATCGCAAAAGCAGAGGCGCCTTTCCGACCCGGGCCTCCATCCCCGGCGCCGTGGGCATGGATACGGCCGTCTACGAGCAGGCCGCAGGATTTCTGCGCATTCCCGGCGGGGAAAACGTGCTGGACGGCACCGCCGTGCATCCGGAATCCTATCCGGTCGTGGAGAAAATGGCCGCCGCCCTGGAAATGGAAGTCGGAAAGCTCGTCGGCAACAGGGAAAAAATTCTGTCCCTCAAACTTGAAGATTTCGCCACGGAAGCCGCCGGGATTCCCACGCTTAAGGACATCCGCGAAGAGCTGCTGAAACCGGGACGGGACCCGAGGAAAAGCTTCAAGCTTCCCAAATTCCGGGCCGATGTAATAAGTATGTCCGACCTGGAAACGGGCATGACGCTGGAAGGCGTCGTTACCAACGTCACAAATTTCGGGGCTTTTGTCGATATCGGAGTCAAACAGGACGGCCTGATTCATCTCAGCCAGATGTCGAACCGCTTCATCCGCGATCCCAGGGAGGCGGTGAAGGTGGGGGACATAGTCCAGGTAAAAGTCATTTCAGTCGAAACCGAAACCAAGAGAATCGGACTGTCCATGAAGGCACTGCTGCCGGTCATTCCCAGGAAGCGCAGGAAACAGCAACACCATGGAGCCAAACGTTCACAACAGGATGCAAAGAAGGACGGGAACGCCGCGGCGGATCCGGCCGCATCCGCCGCCCCCGGATCTTCGCCGCCTTCGGACGGGGACGCACCCACGAAAGACCGCACGAGGCCGGAACGATCCCGATCGCACTCCGCCGGATCCCGAAATAAGGGGGGCAGGAAACCGGAACGGGCACAGGGCTCCCCTCAAAAAAAGGATCCCGCTCCGGAAGAACCCGAGCGCTCCCTCCGGGAAAAGATTGCAATCCTTCAATCCAAGTTCCGGAGAATCAACTAATCCGGCTTCGCTTAGGGTTCGCGCCAAAATAAGTTTACATTTTTGCGCGAGCGCCGGACGCAGCCCGGCACCGGCCGGAGGCCGTGTTGAACTCCGGCTCCTGAATGTTTTCATTTATTTCTTGCTATGGAAATTGCAGCCATGGATCCATCGTGGGATTTGCGCCCGGGTGCGAGCTGGCAGCCGGATGCTTCAAGAACCGGGATCGAACACTTACTTGAATTCCTTCTGACCGGAACCTGTTCGCCAAAGGCCCCCGCGGATACGGAAACTCTGGCCGGACAAATCCGCCGGTTCGACCTCCGGGGCACGCGGGCGGTCGTGCTCGGGGGCGGCACGGGACTGTCGACCATCGTGGGGGGCAATTCCCAGTTGCCGACTTGGCCGGCCCGGTCCGGCGTGGGAATGAAGCATGAGTTCGACCCGATGGATTCCGTGGTCTGCACGACAGACGACGGAGGGTCCACCGGAAAGTTGCTGAAGACGCTGCCCATTATCGGGGGCATCGGGGATCTCAGGAAGCTGCTGCTGTCTTCGATCCTTCATGAAAACCTCGAGCGAAAATACGGAATCCGCGGGGAGCGGCTCTACAACGTGGTGTGCGTCATTCATCACCTTTTCAATTACCGCTTCACCCGAAAAACGGCGGATTATTCCTGCTACAGAGATCCGCTGCTTTTGGTCTCGAACGCCCTCCGATCCGCATGCCCGAAGCCGCTCGCCGACAGCTTCAGTGAACTCGGGACCTATGTCTCCCCGGCGGGATCCGGCCCTACGATTCCGGCGGCGGGCCATGCCCTCGGGAATATATTTCTGACCGCCGCCATCTTTATGGCGGCCGAGGGCAGAACGGATCGCCCTCCGGTACTGCGCCAAATCCAGAGCGGGATCAACCGCGTTGCGGACATTATCGGAGCGCCGGTCGGGCGCATTCATCCCGCGACGGCGACTCCCGGGCAGCTGAAATTCCGCTACGCCAACGGCGTGGAAGTTTACGGACAGAGCAAATCCGCCCTGGCGGACCGCAGTTCGCCGGTCGAGCGCATCACGGTGGAATTCACACGGAAACCGGCCATAAGCGCCGCCGTACTCGGAGCCATAAAGAAAGCGGACCTGATCGTTCTTGCCCCGGGGAGCCTCTATTCAAGCATCATCCCGATTCTCCAGCTGGAACCTATCGCCGAAGCTATCCGGTCCAATTCCAGGGCCCTGAAGATCCTCGCGGCCAATTCGTGGATACAGGAGGGCGAAACCGACAAGTCCTTTAAAAACCGGGGGCGCGGGTTCCTGGTTTCGGAACTGATCGAGGCTTACGGGCGCAACATTCACGGCGGGATCGCCGGCCTGTTCGACGTAGTCCTGAGCGCGAACATGGAACAAATTCCCGGGAATATTCTGCGCAATTACGCGCTCGAGGGCAAAAGCCCGATCCACCTGGACCGCTTCCGGGTCGAAGCCATGCGACTCACGCCCGTGGAGGCAACCCTGTTTGCGCCGCAGAAAGAGAACCTCATCAAGCTGATCCACCACGATCCCGAGAGATTCACTCTGGCCGTGCGGACCCTTCTGTATATCGATAAATTCCTGAAGAACAGAGAGGGATACCGGCTGAGGCCTTCCGGGGAGCCCGGCAAAGCAACCCCGGGGAGGAAATCCCGGGGAGACCGTCCTCCAAAGCCTCAAAGGAGCCCCCTGCTGTGCGAATACATGAATTCCATCAGGTGGCTCCTGAAAAAAAAGGACATCCGCCCCCCGGAACTGCGGGATCTGCTGGTCGAACTGGCTTGGGAGAACCGGGATCTGCGACCGTCGCATCTGGAGTTTTTCCGGGGGGTGCGCATCATTCCGACGGGGGAATGGAACCGCAGCACCGAATTGGACAACGTACTGGGATACTACGATCCCGAAGACCGGTACATCAAGCTGCGCGAAGATCTCCTGGCCCATCCCGACCGGCTGCGCCAGAACATACTGGTCGCTCTCGGAGAATCCCTGCTGGGGCGGTACATTGAAAAACGCCGCTGGATCAGACAGAACGGCTCGCGCTGCTACGAGATCACTCTCAAGCCGGAATCCGGGCTGCAATGCTACATCTCCGATTCGCAGCTTCGCGCCTACCTGGCTCTGGCGCGCATGAATCCCGATCCCGGAAACGACCGCGTCTTCCGGATAACCATCAACAGCGACGGGGGGTTTCTCCCTCCTGGGCTGCTTTTCGGGCTGATGTACGCCTGGTATCTCAGCGGCAAAGGGCTGACGATGGAGTATGAAATGACGCTTCTCGAGTGGCCCGCGAAACGCCTCATCCCCCTGCACGCAAAAGACCGCGCCCGCAAGGAAGCCCTGGTGACATTCTTCCGGAGCGAAATATTCGGCCACAATCCCGGCAAATAATGTATGTTGTTAGGGCATCTGAAATAAACGATAACGCTCCATGCAAAGAAGGAAGGAACCGATGGAGATTCGCATAGCCCACAGCCCCGATTCCGACGACGCATTCATGTTTTACGCCCTGGCCAAAGACAAGCTGCCGACCGGAAAATTCCGTTTCAGCCACACGCTCCAGGATATCGAGACGCTCAACCGCAAAGCTCTCAAAGGGGAATACGAAATCACGGCCGTATCCTTCCACGCGTACGCCTACATCGCGGACCGCTACATGCTGCTGCCTTCGGGCGCCAGCATGGGCGAACGCTACGGCCCGATGATCGTGGCGCGCCAGGCCATGCGCCCGGATGAACTGGCCGGGAAAAAAATCGCCGTCCCGGGCACTCTGACCACGGCGTATCTGATTCTAAAGCTCTTCCAACCCGATTTCGAGCAAGCCGTGATCCCGTTCGACAGGATCATGGACGCCGTCAAGCAGGGCGACGCCGACGCGGGCCTGTTGATCCACGAAGGGCAGCTGACATACGCAAGCCGCGGGCTTCACAAAATCGTGGATTTCGGCCGGTGGTGGGACCTGCAGACCGGAGGGCTGCCGCTCCCCCTAGGCGGCAACGTGATCCGGAGAGACCTCGGGAAGGAAGACATTGCGGAAATATCCCGCCTGCTGAAGGCGAGCATCCAGTACGGCCTGGACCATCGGAAAGACGCCCTGGACTACGCCATGCAGTTTGCGCCCGACCTCGACGCGGAAACCGCCGACCGCTTCGTGGGCATGTACGTCAACCATAGGACGGTGGACTACGGCGAGGAAGGCCGCCGCGCCGTGCAGCTGCTTTTCGACCGCGCCTACGAAGCCAAGCTGATCCCGGGCGCCGTGCGCGCCGAATTCGCCGAATAAAGCCAAATGCCGTGCAGAACTCAATCGGGACCCTGAACGAAAAGCCTCTGCACGCCGCTCTGAAGCAGTGGATGGCGCTGCCGGACGACTCGATCGAAGTTCCCGTGGACGGATACACGGTCGATATTGTCCGGGGCGGGCTGCTGATCGAAATCCAGACCGCAAACCTGTCCCGTATCCGGCGCAAGCTGACGAAACTGCTTGAGCGGCATACCGTCCGGCTCGTATATCCCATTGCACGGGACCTGTGGATCGTCCGGCAACCCGGCGGCGGCCGAAAGGTGCCCTCGAGGCGCAAATCCCCAAAACGCGGCGCCATTGAATCGGTCTTCGAAGAGCTGGTCGGCGTCGCCGGGCTCCTGGCCCATCCCGGATTCACCCTGCACGTGCTCATGATCGAGGAGGAACAGGTGCGCCGCTGCGACAGGCCGCGCCGACGGGGACGGAAGGGCTACAGCAGCCGCGAACGCAGGCTTTTAAAAGTTTTGGATCAATGGGTTTTCCGGAATCCGCAGGACATGCAGTCGCTCCTGCCGGAGTCGCTGCCGGAGTTTTTCACGACCGAGGATCTCGCGGCGGCCATCGGCCTGCCGCTGTGGTTGGCGCAGAAAATGGCCTATTGCCTGCGCCTCATGGCAGCCGTAGCGGTTTCCGGGAAGCGGGGCCGGTGGATTCTCTACAGGAGGGCGGAAGACCGGCCGGCCGCCTTCGCGGACCCGTTAAGCAATCCCGCAAGGGATGCGGGCTAAACGGGCTCCTTTCGGCGGCACAGCGTAAGGGCGGCAAAGACGGCGCAGGACGCCGCCACGCCGAAAACGGACGGATCCAGCTGATCGAAGAAAGCATAAGCCCCGTCTCCGAGAGGCGACCACCAGCCCCTGGCATTAAAAAACAGGAGGCCGCGGTACACGAGGGTAAGGCCCGTCGCGGCGACCATGGTGATGAAGATATTGCGCGTAAGGACCGGAGACCGTTTCCCGGAAAAAACTCCGACGCAGACCGGAAGTATGATTGCCGGCGCCCACACGTGGTAGGTGAACAGCAGCAGGCCGATGATGTCTGGAAACATCGCCGCCACGGCAATCGCGGCGCACCCCAGAGCGGCGGAACAGACGCGCGCCAGTTTCAGGGTGCGCCCGTCCCCCCGGTCCTTCCACCCGAGCTGATGTTCGAAAAAATCCTTGACGAAGATGGCGGTGGACGAGTTCAACGCGGAGTCGGCCGAAGACATGACGGCCATGACAAGGGCCCCGATGATCACTCCCCCGAGAACGGGGCTGTGCAGCTGGGTGACCACCATGGGCAGTGCCTGCTGCGGCTCGATGTCGGGAAAATGAATGCGCGCGTAGAGCGCGATGAAAAAAAGGACCGCGGGAAACAGCGCGGCAAGAAAAATGCCGACCCCGGCGATGCCGATCCGGGTCTGCCGGATGGTCCTGCCGACGCAATAGCGCGTGGCGTATCCGGGCGCGAAGGTCTCCCCGAGCAGAAACGCCATCAGCGTCGTGACCAGGAACAGCCAACCTCTGTTGCCCTGAGGTCGAAAGAAATGGCCCGGGATGAAACGGTTGCGCGTAATCTCATCCGGGTAGGCATCCTGGATCAGGGATAGATTCAAACGGGACCGGTCCCGCCCCTGCGGATCCGACTCTATCAAATCTTTTGTCTGGGGCGTCAGGGCGGCGCCGGCAAAGCGTTCGGGGTTGTAGATGTTCTCCCGCCCCGTCACCATCGCGTTCAGGTCGTCGACCATCGCCCGGCTCAGTTCCGGAGTCGCTTTCCCTTCCCTTTCATAAGCGGAAAGAAGGCCCCGGGTTTTCCCCGACAAACGCCCGTTCAGATAACCGGAAACGGGATCCCGCCCGGAGGCGAGTTTTTCCGCAAGAGCGCCAGGATTTCTCAGATCGACAACGCCGAAGCGCGTCGGTACGAATTTGCCTGTATCCCGGTTGTAGGAGCCGACGATATCGGGAACGCAGAAAGCCAGGGTTATCATGAAACCGACAATCAGAATTACAAACTGATACACATCGGTATGAATGACCGCCAGCAGGCCTCCGGCCGTGCTGTATACGACCACCATGGCGCCGCCGATCAGTATCGCCAGCGTCAGCACGCGGGACGCGTCGGCGAATTCGGGCAGGATGGCGGACAGCACGGTGCCGAAAGCGGCCATCTGGGCCGCGATGATGAACACGGAAAAAAGGAGGGACAGGATCAGCGTTACAAACCGCGGGCCTTCTCCGAAGCGGTGGCCCATGTAACCGGCAACGGTATACAGCTTTGCTTCACGGAATTTCGGTGCGACAAACAAGCCGGATAGTATGAAGTGGAGGTACCATCCGGTGGAGACGACCAGCATCAGGACGCCCCAGTCGTATGTCCTGCCGATGGCCCCGATCGAAGCGCCGCCGCCGATGACCGTCGCGCCCATGGTGCAGAAAAGGAGGAACCAGCCTATGTTCCGGCCGGCGACGAGGAAATCGTCCGCGTCCCCTATTTTTCGGGCCTTGGAAACTCCTTTGACGAAGATGAAGACCATGTACGCAACGACAATGGTCCAGAGGATCATCCCATCCGTCATATCGCGTCCCCCTCAGAACAAATCCACGCAAGACCCGGCTTGAATTATGGCGCATAGTTCATTCTTCGTTTATTGAACCGGTTGTTCCAGAACCGGGGCCACTTCGAAAGAATCCGACTGCCAGTTCTGTCTTTGGGCGTCCACGGGGGGCCGGAGCGTTTTTTCAATGTACCTTCCGTTCATGAGCCTGACAAAAGCGGCATAGTTGGGGGTGAACTGTAAGGTGTCTCCCACTTTCAGCCCGTCCCTTTCATCCCCGATATTGACGACGGTGATGTCGCTGCTCGCGCCCGCAATCGAATAGTTCGGGTTGACGGGCGCGAGCCCCGATATCTCCGTGTCGAGGTTCCCGATGCTGATCAGGGCACGGAATCCCCGCTGCCCCGGAGACAAGTCCTCGTTGACTTCGGAAATAAAGGGGGCGATCGATGTCGTTTCCGCCAGGGGGACCAGGCTCTTTTTCTTGATCTCGGCTATTTCCGCTTCCAGAACGATCGCGTCTCCCCTCAGCTCCGGAAGGGTTCCTCCGTTGATAAGGTCCGTGCCCAGGAAAATGGCCTCGCCGATGCGAAAATGGTTGATGGGTCTGGGAAGCTGCCTGTCCAGGACCAGGGGAAGCACGGCCGAAGAGCCCGCGGATATCAGATGCAGGGGATGTTCGAATTTCAGCTCCAGGAGTTCCTTGTAGAGGACCAGCTGCATGAACTGATCCACCGTGGGGACCGCTCCGGCCATGCAGCCGAGATTGGCGCCGATTCCCTTCACTTCAATGTTGGATAAATGAAAAACGTGCTTGTAGAAGTTTATCAACGACCCGGGCAGAATGCCTTCCCGCAGGTCGCCCAGTTCGATCATGATCACCACGCCGTGCATCCGGTCCAGCTTGCGGGCTTCTTCATTCAAAGCTTCGATAACGTCGATTTCGCTGTTCAAACTCACATCGGCCAGCCGGACCACGTCGGAAACGGATGTCAGGTCGGGGACGCGGAGATACCAGGATTCCAGCCCGGGGTGGATTTTTTCGATGCAGCGGATATTCTCCAGCCGGGAGTCGCCCATGGAGCGGATTCCCATCTGCTGAAGCGCCCTCAACGCACCTTCATGGCCGCAAAGCACCTTGGTGACGACCGTCCAGCAGGCGCCGTGACCGTGCATCCATCTGCCGATCGTTTCCAGGTTCTGGTAAATCGCCTCCAGATTGATGAGGACCCTGTTCATTTTACGTACCTCATTTCCGCGTATTTGCTGGTGAAACCGACCCTTTCGTAGAGCCTGCGGGCCGGGTTGTCGTATTCGACGTGGAGCTTGACGTTCCCATCCGCGCTATGGACCGCCTCTTCGACCAGTTTCCGGCCCAGGCCCTTGCCCCGCTGATCGGGCGCAACCGCAACGAAAAGCAGAAGGTTCTCCGGCACATAGCCCTTCATGCCGGTTTTCTGCATGACGAGGGCCCCGACAATCCTGCCCCTGTGTTCGGCGATCAGCAGGAATCCCCCCTCGCGCCCGGCTCCGGAGAACGCATCGCGAATACCCTGCGCAATGTCTTTCGGGTTGTCTTCATAGGGCTTCAGGCTTTCATGAAGAAAATCCACCAGCTTTTCCATATCCAACCCCGGTGGGAATCCGTCCGGGGATAAAACGCAGTGGAGCCGTATTTCCGGATCATATTTCGATTGTGCACTCCGGCCCGGTGAAGCGGGCGCTTCTGATTTCGATTCCCCCGTGGTTTTAGAAGGATTTCCGCCGCCGGCAATATCCTCCTCGGACGCGGTCAGCGCGTGATGGGCCAGGATCGGGGATGCGTCCATCGTATCCGCGTTCATAAGGTTGGCAATCCGCCCGAGTGAAGACAGAATCTGCGCCTGCTCCCATTTTTCCAGATCCTGCAGCTTCCGGGTGAAGCTTTCCTGCAGGAGCGGGGGCATCGTTTTCATCAGGCTCGCGCCGCCGGGCAGGATCTCGACAAAAACCTGGCGGCGGTCGGTTTCGCTGCGGACCCGACGCACCAGGCTTCTGGCCTCGAGCCGGTCCACGATTCCCGTAACCGTTGCATTACTTAAGCTTGTATGTCTGGCCAAATCGCTTAGAGACAGGCGTCCCCGGCTTTGAATCTGCCGCAGAAGCACAACCTGGGGTATGGTCAAACGATGGGTCTGTATCAGCTTCTTGGAATGCAGATCGATGGAGCGGACGATGCGCCGCAATTCAACGAGCACGTCATCCAGTATTTCCTGTTTCGGTTTCTGTGTTTTCATAATTTTCAATTCAAATGTTTTGTGTTCAAAATATTATGCCCCCTCCCTGCCCCTGTCAAGAATTTTTATGGGCTTTTGTGTTCATAAAACTAATTTATTCAATTAGATATGTGAACAGTATCTCTGGGCTACGCCTGTAAAATAAGCGTCATGCCTTAATGCCCCAGGAACTTATCACCCCGGCAGAGCCGGGGATTTTCCAGGGGATTAGCGGAGAAAAATCGGCGCGGGGCCGGTATCGAGTATGTGGGCCGATGACAACCTGCCGCGACACCGGAAGATAAAAAAGGGCGATTTCTCCCGATCTGGGGTAAAATCGCAGCGGAATTTCTGAAAAGTGCAGTATATAAAGGGGGCAACGGGACCGGATGCAGGCCCTTTATCCCAATGGACGATAATCAGAAGATTCTATTATGGAAAATCCGGATTTAATTGTGATCGGCTCGGGAATCAGCGGGCTGACCTATGCATGGAAAGCCGCCCGGGCAGGGCACAGGATTCTGGTCCTGGAGCGCGGAGACAGGATCGGCGGCTGTATTTATTCCTACCGTTTCGGGGACGGCTACTGGTACGAGCTGGGCGCGCACACCGTCTACAACTCCTATTCCGAGCTTCTCCATATCGCCGAGCAGACCGGCCTCGCCGGCCGGCTGGTCCGGAGGGGCCCGGCGCGCGTGCATTTCGGGCTGCTCGACAGCGGCCGTATCGACTGGCTCACGCCTCCGAAAATCCTGCTGCGCCTCGACTGGCTTGAAGCCGTTCGGTACGCCCCCATCGGTTTTTTCCGCGCCAGGCGCAACCGGACGCTCGAGCAGTATTATTCGGGGTTTTTGGGCCCGCGCAATTTCCGCAGGATGCTCTCCCCGTTTTTCGCCGCCGTACCCTCGCAGTGCGCGGATGCCTTTCCGGCTGAAGGCCCCGGGTCCCTGTTCAAAAAACGGCCGCGCCGCAAGGAATTCCCCAGAAGCTTCGGTTTTCCCGGCGGCCTGCAGGCAATCTGCGACGCGATTGTCTCGAATCCGAACATCGAAGTCCGCACGGGATGCGCGGCAGCCGGCATTCGCCCCTCTCCGGGCGGATTTGAAGTTCTCCTTGAAAAGGGCGGCCCTCTCCGGGCCCCGGCAGCGGCCGTTGCGGCCGATCACCGTTCGGCCGCGGCACTTCTGCGGAATGAGTATCGTGAACTGTCGGAAGCGGTCGGCCGCATCGAAGCCGCATCCCTGGAAAGCCTGGGGACGCGGATTCCCCGCGGCAAATGCAGCCTGCCCGAATGCGCCTTCATCGTTCCTGCAAACGATATTTTCTTCTCGGCCGTTTCGAGAGATCCCTTCCCCGATCCCGATTGGCGCGCCTTCGCGTTCCATTTCCGGCCGGGCATCGGGCATGAACAGAAAGTGGGCCGCATCTGCAGCCTGCTTCAGGTTTCCCCTTCCGACCTGGACATCCTCGCCGGGCAGAATCTGACCCTGCCCGCTCCGAGGATCCGCCACGCAGCCATCGTGGCCGAAATCGACCGGAATCTGGAAAAGACGGGGCTGGCCCTTTTAGGCAACTACTTCATGGGCCTGGCCATCGAAGACTGCATGGCGCGCGCCGCAAGCGAGTGGCAGCGCCTGAATCCGTAGGGGCGAACCTTGTGTTCGCCCTCTGAACGATTCACATGCCGTCTGATGGAAATTGAATATTTGATAAATCAAGTGGAGAATCATAATATTTTGTGAATCGCCAAGATAATTAATTTCAATCCTCAATCTTTGTTCAGAATATCTTCTCAACACCGTTTTTAACGAAAATCACGGCGAAGAGGATCAGAACGACCCCCATCCCCAGCATGACGGTCCTGTAATACGGGCCTTTCAACAAATGCCGGTTTCTACCGATCAGCACCGCCAGGAGCAGCTTCATTCCTACGAGAAGGCCGTAAAAAAAGGCCAGGAATGCCATGACGACCATCCACGATATTTCCCTTGCCTGCACAAGAAGGGGTGCGCCGATGGTAAGCCAGAAAACGTACGGGGCGGGATTCAGCAGGTTGACGACAATGCCTTTTCTGAAGGAAACGGAAGCGCCGGGAACCGTTTCGATCCCCGCCCCTTTGAAACGGAACTGCTCAAGGGACAGGTACGCGAGGTAACAGGCGCCCGCCAGATACAGCCAGCCGATGACAGGATCCAGGGACGACAGGATGCCGGTCAGCAGGATCATCAGGAATATGACCGGAGCGTCGGTGACAAGGGGAGCAACGGCAACCGCGGCGCCCGAACGGAAACCTTTCCGGAACGATTCCGTCACCACGAGCGTCAGAAGCGGGCCCGGAGAAAGGCCCGAGGTCGCTCCAAGCACGCATGCCGCAGAGAAAAGCGCGATAGCCGGATCCATACGCCATCCAGTATATTCGCATTCCGCCGCGCTTTACCATCATACTTTCCAGCCGCGGACCTGTAACTCCGGACGAAAAACCGGGATCGGGATTGTGGACCATGAACGGCGGCGAAGGCAGCCCCTCAAATAGGGCCGGGGTAGGGGTAGTCCGCCTTGTCCTGCGCTTCGGTTTTCCGGCGCTCCTTCCAGATCTCGGCGGTAAGCTCCGCCCCCCAGGCAAGGATCAGCGAGGAAATATAGGCCCAGAGCATCAGGACCAGTACGGCGCTGATCGAGCCGTAAATCTGCCGGTATTCCGTATACTCCGTCAGGTACCAGACAAAGCCCCGCTTGGACATTTCCCACAGCAGCGCCGCCACAACGGCCGCCGGCCAGACATCCCGGGTTGAAATGCGCACCCGCGGCAGAAGACGGTAGGCCAGGCCGAAAGCCCCGACGCTGAGAACGAAGGGGATTAACATACCCATCAGCGAGGCGACCGCTTCCCTGCCCTGGTAGAGAGCCCTGTCCATGAAAGGGTATTTCTCCATCAGGGCCTCCAGGCGCGGCTCCAGCGCCACGTGGGTGGTCAAAAAGGCCGAAAACACCGCCGCGATTACAATGACGCATATCAACAGAAGGCTCTTGAACTTATCCATGAAAAACCGGGAGTTCGCCCACGTGCCCCAGGCGGCGTTCACCGCCTGATTGATCGCATCGAACAACAGGGTGCACGACCAGAGCAGAACCAGAAATCCCGCGACGCTGACCGATCCCCGCACCTCGATGATCGACTGGATATTCTCCCGGAAAACCACGCGCGTGCCGGTCGGGAAATACTGGCTCAGCCAGCTCAGGACTTCCTGCTGGATATCCTGAGGTTTGAGAAAAAAGCCCGCCACGCCGATCAAAAGCAGCAGCATCGGGAAGATGGAAACGACCAGGTAATAGGAGATGGCCGCGGCCTGGGTGAATCCTCCGTCCACCCAAAGATCCCTGAACGCCTTGCCGCAGAGACTGAGCGCCAGTGCAACCGCACTTTCGGCGCGGCGGCAAAGGCTCCAGATTCGCGACAATAAGACCGATATTTTAATCATGAATATTGTTCTGGAGTTCCCGGACCGTCATTATCGCCGATTTCAGATTTAATGTACACATCGAAGCCTTTGCGGGCGCCGGGCCGGATTCCCGGGGAAAGCCGGGGCTCGATATAGTCTCCAAAATCCGGATTTGACATGACTATACATCGGCCTTATATTTCTACTGTCATTTTTACCTAATGGAGGCATGCCCGTGCCGATCTACGAATATCAATGTTCAAAATGCGGCGAAATTTTTGAAGCCTTTCAGAAATTCTCGGACGAGCCCCTGAAGGAGTGCCGGTTCTGCGGGGGCAAAGTGGAGAAACTGATCAGCCATTCTAGTTTCCAGCTCAAGGGTTCCGGCTGGTACCTCACAGACTACTCCCGCAAGACCTCGTGCGGCACGGCGCCGGACAAGCCGAAAACGGAGACGGAGACGCCCAAGGCGGCGGAAAAACCGAAAACTTCAACCGAATGCGGCGGCGCCGAAAGCAAAAAATGATTCCTGAAAAGGGACTACTGCTGTTTACATCCCCCCAAAAGGCCATGGTTTTTACGGCACTGGAAGAAGCGGAGGAGCGGACGACGGATTACTACTGCATACCGCCCTTCCGATGGGAGAAGCTGCACTACGACCTGCTGACGCGCGAAGACCACGGGTGGGAGCCGCTGCCGGATCCCATGCTGGCCAGGGTCCGCCTTCTGCGGGGAAAGGGCAAACGAAAAGACTACGATTTTTACCGCATCGAACTGAACGACCACGGAATTCTTACAGCAGCCCGAAGGGAGAACCTGACCGATTCTTCGGAACTTTACCCTTTCCTGGTCTATATCCTGACACACGAGATGGTGCACATGGTCCGATTGAGCACAATCCTTGACGATTGGGCCGGTATCAAGCTTGCGTGCAACGAAACCGAGGAGCACCGTGTCCAGGGCATTTCAAACCGGATTTTATCCGGGTATTCCGACCTGCTCCCCAGGCTGCATAAATTCTGCAGCCCCACTTCCCGGAGCAACAGCCTTTCCGACCGATCCGAAGGTTCTATGGAAATAAATTAGAGCCCGGCCTGCGCTAATGGGGATTTTCGTGGCACGGGTTGCAGGTCATGCCCGAAGCGACATTGGCCGTGGTATTCCCGGGCCCGTGGCAGGAAAGGCACTGCTGGGAAAAGTCATTCAACTTTTGCTTGAACGCCATATTGCCCGCGTCGTATTCGTTGAGCATCCGGACAATCTCTGCGGCGGCGTCGGCGACCAGGCGGTTGCAGCGCTCGAAATGCTCGTTGGTCAGCACTTTGTAGCCCGATGCGTTGGCCCATTTCGTCGATGAAATATGGCAGAGGTTCGAACCGGCCACGGACCGGACAATTTCTATGTCCACCTTCGGCTTCTTGGGCCGGTAGACCGGAAGGCTCGCCTTTTCGTACCAGAGGGACATTTCGGAACAGAGGGCGAAAAGATCGTTCTGGTTTTTTACGAAAAGATTGAAGAGCAGTCCCGACGCGTTGACGGTGCCGCAAACCGATCCGATGCCTCCGATGCCTCCGGAGCCGTAAACGGTGGCGTCGACGGGAAAGGTATTGTAGGGAGCGCCGTAGCGGTCCGCCAGGGTGCCCAGGATGGATTCGCACGCGCCGTACATGCAGCCGATTTTTTCCCAGGCGGACTGGTAGGCGCGTTCCTGAATTTCGGCCGGATCCATCTTTTTCCACGTCCAGGGTACAGCTGCGGCGGAGGGAGAGGCGGCCGCGACATTTGCGCCCTTTAGCAGGGCGCCGCCTATGGCGGCGCACCCCGCGACGGTTCCGGCTCCCAGAATCTCACGGCGGGATATTTTCATTTTCATGTCAGTGTCCTCTCAGTTGCTGAAGGATCATCATAGCATCTTTGCGGCAAGTTTAAATAGATATGAAATCGCCGATGGATCTATACTGACCGGGACCGATTTTTTAAGGGAGGGAATCTGATTATGGCCTTATCCAGAAAGGAACTGGAACGTATCCAGTCGCTGATCTCAAAAGAGGGCGTCGTGAGCCTTCAGCTGGTTTTCAAGGACCTTATAGGAAAGCCGAAGAACCTTCTGGTTCCGGCCAATCTCTTAAAGAAAGTCCTGGAGGAAGGCGTCGGTTTCGACGGCTGCTCGATCAACGGATTCGGGAAGGTAAACGACAGCGACAAATACCTGAAACCCGATGTCACCAGCTTCGTCATTGTGCCTTCAATCATCGAGCCCGGAAGCCCTCCGCTGGGCCGGTTCGACTGCGATGTGCAGAACCGGGACGGCGGCCGTTTCGAATCCGACCCGAGATACATCCTGCAGAAGGCGCTGGAACGTGCCGAAAACATGGGGTTCCGATTTTTCACCGGTCCGGAGATGGAATATTTCCTGCTGCACAAGCGCACCACCGTCATCCAGGAGGCGCTCACCGACTACGGCGAATATTTTGACGCCTCCCCGACCGACGCGGGGGAAAGCGTCCGTGAAGGAATCGTGCATGTTCTTGAAAAGATCGGGATCACGGTTGAAAAAGCCCACCACGAGGTTTCCCCCAGCCAGCACGAAATAAACATCATGTACGAACCGGCCATGCGCTCGGCCGAGCACCTGGCGCTGGTCAAGTACGTGGTGAAACAGGTCGCCCGTTCGCGCAATTACTATGCGACCTTTATGCCCAAGCCGTTGAACAACCAGAACCGGAACGCGCTGCACATCCACATGTCCCTGCGAGACAAAAGGGGCCGCGACGTGACGGGTAATGCAAAAGCTGCGGACGGGCTCAGCCCCGTCGGGCGGTCCTTTATCGCCGGCCTGCTGGCCCGGGCGCGGGACATGTGCCTCGTGACGGCGCCCACGATCAATTCCTATAAAGCCTACGTGCTGCACCGCGAGGCGCCGGTGCACATCTGCTGGGGGCTCGCCAACCGCAGCGCCATGGTCCGCGTCATCCACAGAGGCGGCAAGCCGGCGCACATCGAATACCGCAGCGGAGACCCCAGCGGGAGCATCTACCTGGGCTACGCCGTGATACTGCACGCGGGACTGGACGGGATCGAGCAGAAACTCGAACCTCCTCCGCCTTTTGAACAGAATATTTACGAAGTCGGCGCCGATCTGGGGCTGGAAACGCTCCCTCTCGATTTCGGTGAAGCACTGCGCCTGGCCCGCCAGAGCGAATTCCTGCAAAGAGCCCTGGGAGACCAGACTTTTGAACGCTACCTGGAAATCAAACACAGCGAGTGGGAGGATTACCGCGTTTTCGTCACCGAATGGGAACGGTCCCGTTACTTGTAGGAGGCGGCTATGGAAGCCTGGCAGGAACAGCTGCAGAATGCAGTGCGCACCCTGGAGCAATTGAGGAAATACATCCACGTCACGGCCGAAGAGGAGCGGGCCGTCAGGGAATTGGGGCGGCGCTGGCAGATCCCGCCGCATTATGCGTCGCTGATGGACCGCGACGATCCCGGCTGCCCCGTCCGGCGGCAATCCGTGCCCTCGATGCTGGAAAACGTGAACAAATACGGAATCGCAAACTACCTCGAGTGGAAGGAGAACCGCTCCATCGGGGAGAAGCGTCCGGACAGCATCGCCCGCCAGTACCACGACCGGATTGCCTTCTGCGTGACCCAGGTCTGCTCGATTTACTGCCGGCACTGTTTCCGGAAAGAGCTGACCATCGACGACAGCCTCTCCCTGCACCTGGACCTGGAGGAAGGCTTTGCCTGGATCGCGGACCATCCCGAGATCCGGGATGTGCTGGTCACGGGAGGCGACCCGTTCATCCTTACCGACGACAAGATCGAGTACGTGGTCCGCCGGCTGCGGGAGATTCCTCACGTGGAGATGATCCGGTTCGGCTCCCGCACGCTCGTTACCCTGCCGGACCGCATCACCGAAAACCTGTGCCGGATTCTCTCGGGCTTCCACCGCGTGCCGATATGGGTCAACACGCACTTCAACCATCCCAAGGAGATCACGGAAGCTTCCGCCCGCGCCGTGTACCGCCTGACGCAATGCGGCGTGCCGGTGAACAACCAGTCGGTCCTGCTGCGGGGAATCAACGACGACGTCCCCACTTTCCGGAAGCTTTGCCGGAAGCTGCTGTCGATACGGGTCCGGCCCTATTACCTGTTCTATTGCGAACCGGCGCCCGGGCTGGACCATTTCCGCACTCCCGTGGAAAAAGGAGCCGAACTGATACGCGACGCGATCCGGGGGCACACGACGGGAATGGCGCAGCCGATGTATGTCGTGGCCACCAACATCGGCAAGATCCCGATTGCGCCCGATTATTACCTGATTGAGAAAAACGAGACGGAATACACCTTCCGCAACTATAAAGGGGAACGCACAACCCTGCCCAACATCCCGTGATCAGGGCCACCGGTCAACTCTGCCTCCGGCCGAAGCCGGAGCAATCCACCACGCCTTTGAGGCATGGCTTTGGCTTGCCCCTCAAAGCCGGGATCGCGATCGGGATCGGAAGCGATCCGACGTTCGTGATTCAGGCCGGGATGAGCGCCCCTGCATGGGCTGCTTCGGGGAAAAGAGGCGGAACAATCATTTATCGGGTGGAATATATTCGGAATCCTCGTCGCTTTCGGGATGCATGACGACCGAGGCGATTTCGAGCATTCTGGAAAGATCCTCATCCTCCTCGCAGACGGAAAATCCGAGATTCAGAAGAACATCCTTCCTGTCCTCCCTGACCGCGCGCCAGGAGCAGAACGCCTCCCGGATGCAGCGGACCCTTTCGGGGAGCCGGTCCGACCCGACGCCCGGCAGAAAGACCATGAGTTCCCTGTCCATGTGGAAGAGGACGGTTTCCTTCCCCTGCAGAATTCTCCGGATGCGGGACCGGATTTCACAGACCGAATCCCGGTTGAGCGGAACGCGGCGTCCGGATGCATCCGAAACATCGAAGTGCATCAGTACGACGGCGTTGGCATCCGGATTTTCCGACGCCTCATCCATCAGGCCGGAATCCAGTTTCGACCAGTCGGGCATATTGCCGTTGTAGTGCAGCAGCCTCAGGTGGGCGATAAAACTCCCCAGGATGCGTATTACGCGGATGTGGTTGTCGTGGAAAAACTTCGGCAGTGAGTGGCTCAGGATCAGGTACCCGGCCGGATGGCTGCACAGGGTGACGGGCAAACACAGAACGGATCTCACCACGCCCGGAAAGTCGATTGTATTGAACCGGGATTCCTTGTACACGTCTTCGATGTAGAGGCAGTCGCCGCATTCCCCGGCCATGCGCGTCAGTTCCTGCTCGAATTCCTTGCTGCCGAGCAGGTTGTTCCCGCTATGAATCCGGATGAACCTCCGTTCTTCGCAGATCCCTTCCAGGCAGAGAATCTCCTCATCATCGGGGAACAGGAGGCTGCAGTAATCAGCGTGGAAATCCTGCAGAATGCAGTCGACGATCCTGGAGCAGATCTCCTGGAAATCCTTTTTCTCCTTGATGCTGTCGACGATCCGGTAAAAGCTGGAAAGGGAGGCGATATTCTGCTCGAGCAGCTTGTTCACTTCGCTGACCGCATTCCTGTAACTGTTGATAATCCGGTTATACAGATTCCTTTCCTCGGCAAGAATTTCGGCGTCCAGGGGCTCGTCGTCGGAGGCCATGCGCCTGATCTCTTCGAAATTCCTGGCGTCGTTGATCAGTATGGCTTCTATCTGATTGCGAATTCTGTCCTCTATCTCCATTGAAAACCCCTTTGCGACATCATCAGGAGATCCGGTAAAACTGCTTGATGTTGACGCATTCTTGCGAGGCGAACTCCTCGAGCTGCTCCCGTTGCTCCTCGCTGATTGATAGCTTCGACAACACTTCCTCGATTTCTACCGGAGAATTCAGGCCGTGGTCGCCGTCATAGCCGATCTCGAACCTTTTTGCCAGATGATCGGCCAGCATCACTGCGGCCACCATCGGAGTGCCCACCTCCGAAGGATCGTGGTGCTTTCGAATCAGGCCGGCCAACTCCCTGGGGAATCCCCACTGCTTGGCCAGCATTTCACCCACAACGGCATGGTCCACCCCGTAATTCTCTTCCTCAAGCCCGGAAATGGTCTTGTCCGACTCCGTTTTCTCAGAGGCGAAAATCGATCCGTATTTCCCCGGGTACGTCTTGAAAAAAACAACTTTGCCGAAATCGTGCAGCAGGCCGCACAAAAACGCGAATTCCGTCTCCTTCTGACTGCTGCTTTTCAGCATCCAGACTTTCCGGGCCAGCACTCCGACCGCGCAGGAGTGCGTCCACAATTGATTGATGAGCGCCGCCTCGGATTTTGCCCCTTTGATAAACGTATCGAAAATGTTGATCCCGATCGCCAGGCTGGTGACCAGGTTGATCCCCAGGAGCGTTATGGCGTGGGAAATGGTTTTTACCCTGGAACGGAAGGAATAAAAGGCCGAATTCGCAAGCCGCAGTATCCGGGCCGAAAGAGCCGGATCGTGCATGATCAACTCCTCGAGCTGCTTCGCGGTGCTGGTATCCTGGTCCAGTGCCTGAATGATTTTAATCAGCACCAGAGGGATGCTCGGAATCTCGAGTTCCTTGTCGATCTGAAAAGAGGCCGGCTGGCCGGACGCATTCATAAGGAAAATCCGTTTAATGTTGCGATCTGCCGCAAAAGGGAGACCCATCCGGGTACGGGCAGACGGGCGCTTCTATCCCTACTTTTTCCTTTTCGATCCGTATTTGAGAAAGCTTTAAGGATTCGAACCGGATTTGCCGGTTCTATTCCAAGCAGAACTCCCCGGAATCCGGGCGGAGCGAAGGGGCGGACATGAGTCTCACTTCCGTTTGCACCCGGCGGCCATTCCGTGCTAGGAAAAATTCTTCGGACGTGGCATCATGAGCCTTCGTCCACGTTTGGGGGGATTGCATGCCGACAGGGAAATTAAATGATTCAGTGGCTGAACATAGAAGCAGATCCAATCTCTCCGTCGGAGTCGCCGTGATCACCCTTTCGAATTCGCGCTCGCTGGACACCGACACTTCGGGAGACACGATCCAGGAGCTTCTGGAAAAAGGCGGGCACGAGGTCCGTGCCAGAAAAGTCCTTCCCGACAATCTTAAAATCCTGCAGACGGCTCTGCGCGGGCTGTTGAAAAATAAAAAGGTCCAGGCCATCATCACGACGGGAGGAACGGGCCTGTCCCCCACGGACGTAACCATAGAAGCGGTCCGGCCCATGCTCGACAAGGAGCTCGCGGGTTTCAACTCCCTTTTCATGCAGCTGAGCTACCCCCAGGTGAAAAGCGCCGCCATGCTGTCGCGCGCTCTTGCGGGGACAATGAATGGCAGGGTGATCTTCTGCCTTCCGGGAAGCCCCAGGGCCTGCAAGCTGGCCATGGAGGCGCTGATCCTGCCCGAGCTGGGCCACGTACGAATGCTTCTGGAGAGCCGTTGACCGGGCTTTGAAATCCGGGCCGGACACCCCCGTTCGCCGCTTTATTGGACACCTCGTTTCCGGTTTCGCGTTTCCCGTTCGGCAGCAAACGCAAATATACATGATAATAACTCCCTGTACGGGTCCACGGATGGACCTGAAGCCGGGGATATTGATGGGTTACAATGAAAAAAAGTTTCAAGCCTCGGCCGTGCCGCCTCTTCATGTTCGATCTGGACGGAACCCTGATCGATTCCAAAGACGATATTGCGACCGCCGTGAACCTGGCGCTGGCAAAGCTCGAGTTCCCGCCCCTTCCCGTTTCCCGGGTCGTGGAGTTTGTCGGGAACGGGGTCAAGAAACTGCTGGAACGGACGCTGAGGGAAATCCACAACCACGAACCCAGCGAGGAACTGCTCCGGCAAGGAATCGCGCTTTTCAGGGAGGAGTACGCGAATCATATGCTGGACCGGACCCGGCTCTATCCCGGAGTGGAGGAGGCGCTGCGCCGCCTATCCTGGGCGGATATGGCCGTGGTCAGCAACAAGCCGGAAAGGTATTCCAGGCCGATCCTGCAGGGGCTGGGAATTTCCGGCTGCTTCCGGGCCATCCTGGGAGAAGAAACCGCCCACGCCTACAAGCCGGACCCGGCCGCGCTCAGGATGGCAATGGATCTCTGCGGGGCGGCGCCGCACGCCACGGTTATGGTCGGGGACAGCTCCGTGGATATCGAGGCGGGCAAAGCGGCCGGGGTCGCGACATGCGGCGTAACCGGCGGCTTCCACACCAGAGAGGAAATTCTCGCGTACGGTCCCGACCTGATTATCGACGACCTGAACGAACTCGACGACTATTTCTATCGGGAGAATGCATGAGCCGGTCGCCATCCCGGCCCGCCCCTTCGACTGAAAGCGGATTATGGACTTGAACTACACACTCGGCGTCGTCACCGCTCTCTTTTGCGGCGGCTGCATGCAGGCCGGCATCCTTCTCCAGAAAAAGGTCGTCAACGACATGCCGCCGGAAGAAAAAGAGCGGCGGTTTTTGCGCACCCTCCTGAAAAACCCGAGATGGCTGACGGGTCTCTTCCTGGAATACGGAGTAGGCACCGCCGCTTTCATGACCGCCCAGGCCCTGATCGGACCGGCCCTGGTTCCGGGGCTGATGGCCGCGGGCCTGATTGTACTGGTTATCGGATCGGTCGGGATCATGGGCGAAACCCTGCATCTTGCCGAATACGCCGGAATAGGCATGATGATCGCGGGCATCGCGCTGCTGGGCCTGAGCGAACTCGAAATAGGGGTGGACGTGGTGCGCGCCTGCCTAGCCGAAGCGGGCATTTCCGTCCGTATCGCGATTCTTACCGTTTGTCTGTTCGCTTTATGGGGGATGACGCACCTGATCTCTCTTCGAGGCTCCCGCAGAAAGGGAATCCTCATGGCTTTTTCCAACGGGTTCCCGTTTGCGATCTCCAATTTCTGGATCAGCCCCCTCCTTGCCGTGTTCGCGGCTGTTTTTACCGGCAGCGGCACCCGGGGCCAAGCGGCTCTTTTTGTTCTTGCCAGCGTGATCCTGGTGGGCTGCAACGTTTTCGGCATCCGCCAGACCAACGAAGCCTTCAGATTCGCCCAGGCCAGCAACATCATTCCCATCCAGCAGCTTTCGGTTCAGATCACACCCATTCTTTTTTATTTTTACGTGTACGCCCTGGCGCCTCCGAAATCGGCTTCGGTCGTTTTCATGATCACGGGCGTCGCCCTCATCCTTGCGGCCGCATTCCTCCTGGGCCGAAGACAATCGGAAATTGAAAAGATCCATTAAAAGATAGGCGGAATCAGGGGCGAACCTTGTGTTCGCCCTTTTCCCTTCGTCCAAAATTGCTCCCGTATCCCGCACCCGCCCTCCGCACAAATAAAAGTAGGGGCG
>JAFGAO010000099.1 GCA_016933615.1 Acidobacteriota bacterium | reverse complement strand
TCCGGGTGCGGCTTGCCGTCAAGGGTCAATCCACTGACATTCGGAACCGTGGGGTGAATGATCGCAGGATCGTCGTTCCAGAAGGGAGTCGCCACATCCCCTACATGCTTTCTGTTGGCGGGATTGGCCTTCTCGAAAACGTAGCCGTCTTTGACATCGAGGTCCTCCGGCTTTTTCCCGGGGAATTGAGCCGGACCCGGTCCCCGCATGCCCGCGCCAGGACGCACGGCGTAGTCGAGAATCTTACGTTTCAGCATCCTGGCGGCCGTGATCAGCTGGGGCGTATTCTGGCTGATCCCCATGGAGCCGCCCGGCACCCAGAAATGGAAGGTGTTGGCGTCGGAGCGCTGCTGCTGCAGCACGATCTCCTCGTAAGGCAGGCCGGCCTCGGTGGCCACGCAATGGCGTATGGCCGACTCGGTGTCCATTCCGAAATCGGCGCGCAGGCCCTGGATCGTCACCTTCCCCTCGCGCAGGATCAGGCAGGCGAACTGCCTTCCTGAAATCCAGCTCCATTCGTTGATATGGACGAATCCCATCCCGTGCATTCTCCCGTTGGGCAGCTTCAGCGCCCCGGGGGCGTGCCGTTTCCGGTCCCAGTCAATCGCCTTTTTCCCATGTTCTATGACTTCCCTCAGGCTCTGGCGCTCGGGAAATCCGTTCTCCTTCTGGTACTTTGTAACCCAGTCCCAGTTGTGCCCCTTGCAGCCGTCGTTGCGGAGGGCCACTTCCGTCGGATCCAGGCCGAATTCGGCGGCCACCATGTCGAACATGACGTTGTGCGGCACGCAGCACTGGGCCCCGTGCCGGAAGCACACATGATGGCCGTGGTTAACCAGGGCCCATTCCTGGGTGTTGCGCAGGTTCGGGATGCAGGTGGATTCGTGCGTTTTGTCGATGTGCGGTTCGCCGAAAGCCCCCGTGACGCGCCAGTCCAAGGCGGTGATGGTCCCGTCTTTTTGGGCGCCCACCCTGCACCGGTAGGTCCCGGCGTCGTCGCCGTTGAGATAGAAATTGCTTTCGTCGTAGACAAGCTTTACGGGACGGTTTTTGGCTCTCCTGGCAAGGATCGCGGCCATGCGTATAAACGCCGTGGAATATCCGAGCCATGCCAGGCCGCCGTACCAGGCGCCCTGGTAGGGTACCGTTACGGTAATTTTGTTGTGTTCGCAGATCGGGGGCAGCGGCCTGTTTCTTCCCGTCTCCCTGGAGGCGGGATCCGCCTTCGGTATCGGCTGCGAAAGCAGCGAAATGAACGAAAGACCGGATCGCAGGAGGCTCGGGCTGCTCAGAACCGCCTGCATGTGCGCCGTATGATGGGGCCATATGTCGAGAAAGTCCCCCCTCCACTGGGCCACGCAGGCCATGGCTTCCACGCCGGCGGTGGTGTTCGGGGCCCTGGTGATCGTATACTCCAGGATTTTGTCCGCTTCGTCAAAACCCTTCCCGACATCCCCGAATTCGGTCGCCCCCGTCGCGACGGTGTTCGGTTCCCGGGCTCCAGGGTTCAGGCGCCAGACTTCCGGCATGATTTCGGGCGCGTCCGGCTTCAGGGATTCCTCCATGTCCAGGATGAAAGGGAGCTCTTCCCACTCTATTGCAACCAGCCTCAGCGCACGGTCGCAAGTCTCTTCGCTGTCGGCGACCACGGCCACGCCCATGGGGTGCTGATAAAAATCGCCCGTACGGGGCAGGCCGAGAATGTTGTACTGGCTGGAGCAGTATCCGCCAGTGGAATTCTCGAACTCGATGTCGGGATCGTCGAACCGCAGCACGTCCCGGACGCCGGAGAGCGCCTCGGCCGCGCTCGTGTCCATGCTTTTGATCCGGGCGTGGGAATAGGGCGAGGTAAGGATCTTTGCATGAAGCATCCCCGGGAGATCGATATCCCTCGTGAAAACCGCCTGGCCCGAAAGCTTTTCGTGGGCATCCTGCCGCAGTCTGGTGTTGTCGACGGGAGTCACCCCCTCGGGCGCTTTCCACGTCCAGGGCTTAAAGTCTTCCGGCATCTTCGTCCTCCAACCCGGAATTTCGTTTGAGTTCGCAACCGGGAGGCCAGTTTAACACCGATTTCCCGCCGACAGACACATTAAAAATCAGTTCCGGCGGAAAACCGAAAACGGTCTTTAATTTAGCAATTTCCAATAAAGGCGGGTTGTGCGAAACTGGAGCGGAAATTCGATATGCGGACAACCGGGTACGATTTTAAATGCGAGGCTATGCCCTATGAAAACCCACAGTCTTCCCGCTCTGGCCGACAGCCGCAGGCTGAGACTCCTGGCATTTGCCGGTCTCTATGTGGCCCAGGGTCTGCCGTATGGAATATTTCTTGTTGCGCTGCCCACATGGTTTGCGGCCAAGGATTATTCCAGCGCCGAGGTGGGCCTGTTCATTGCGGTCGTGAGCCTTCCCTGGACCCTGAAGCTTCTGGCGGGCCCCGTTATGGACCGGTTTTCCTTATTGAGCATGGGGCGCCGGCGGCCCTGGGTGCTGCTGGCCCAGTCCGGTATTCTATTCGGTTGCCTCATGCTGTCGATCGGCATCACCGACTTCTACTGGCTGCTCGGCTTCGGATTTTTCGTCAACCTCTGCGCCGCCTGGCAGGATGTGGCGGTCGACGGCATGGCCATCGACATCCTGCCCGAGAACGAAAGGGCCCGCGCGAATTCGTTTATGTTCGGCGGGCAGATGGCCGGGATCTCCGGCGCCAGTGCCGCGGGGGCCTGGCTTCTTTCCCGGTACGGCCCGGGCAGCGCATTTTTTGTGATGTCTGTGTGCGTCGCCCTGATCATGCTCGTTCCCGTCCTGCTTCGTGAACGCCCGGGAGAAAAGCTGCTGCCGTGGACCGAAGGCCGCGCGCTGCCGCGGTCCTTCGAACTGCAGGAAACCCGATGGAAAAGGATTTTCGGGGACCTGTTCCGGACCCTGTTCCTGCCCATGAGCCTCCTGCTCGTCCTTGTCGATTTCGGGGACCGGATGTCCTCGGGCATCCTGCAGGCTGTTTTCCCGGTGCTGACGACCCAGGAACTGGGGTTTTCGGAGACCTTTTACCCGGAGTGGACCGCGGCCGCGGGAATGATTGCGGCCGGGTTCTGCATCCTCGCCTCTCCCGTCATCGACCGCATTACCCCGCTGCGCGCCATCTACGCGGGGTTTATTTTCAAAATTCTTACCGTAGCCGCCGCGGGACTGCTGGCGGCTTACTGGGCCAGACCCGCGGCCATGATTGCAATTATTTTCACTTACGAGTTTCAGACGCTGTGGCTCACGATCGCCTCGGTGTCCCTGTTCATGAACCTGTGCGCATCGAAAGTGGCGGCATCGCAGTTCGCCATCTACATGGCCGTTTCCAACCTGGCCCTTTCCGCGGGCTCGGGCGTGCTCGGCCCTCTGGACGGGGCGCTGGAATTCCACCAGATTTTTTATGCGGCGGCGGGGATCAATATTGTAATGACGGGATGCCTCCTGCTGTTCAACCTGGAGAAGCATAAAGCCCGCCTGAGAGCCCTCTTTCCTTCCGGCGACGATACCCCCGACTGAAGTAGGCGAAAACTCATGCATTTGTTCAGAATGCAGGGATGATCCGCGTTTGCCTTCTCCGGCCAAGCCCACCCAAACACCCTGAAACGAATTTCGGGGGAACTGTGCTATAGTGCCGGCAAAGGGAGGGCACGCACAATGGAAAGCGGCAAGTACGGACACTGCATCAAGCCTCTGCGTACCGGCGCCACGAGCCGGGAGGATGCGCGGAAGGCGCCGGGCGGGTTGGGTGCGTTGTTGGCCGGGCCGGGGAATGCCAACCGTGAAATCCGGCTCAACGGCCGGGACCGCCTGGAGGGGTTGAATCTGAGCTTTTCCTGGGGCGTGCACACCGGCCTGGGCGACTGGCACTCCGGGCTGGATCCTCACACCCACCCCTACCCGGAGTGCCTCCTTTTCGCAGGCCTGGATACGGCCAACATCAAGTATCTGGGTGCGGAAATCAGCTGCTGCCTGGGCCCAGAACTGGAAACCTATACCTTTAACGAACCGACCGCCATAATCATCCCCGCCGGCCTGCCCCACGGGCCGATTGCGACCAAACGGATGTACAGCCCCATAGGGTTCGGGTTCTGGGCCGTCGAGCTCAGTGCCGTGACTGAAACGACCTGGATGGGGGAGGGTGTTTCGAAACTGTCCGGGGAGCAGCTTAAAAACGTTCCCGGGGGCATGCGGTTCGCCCCGGAGGCCGAAATCCTCAAGAACAAACCCGTTGAATCAACCGGGAAATACGCCCGCCTGGTGAAGCCGCTGAAATCGTTCGTCCTGGTGGAGCGCGGAAAAGTCAATCCGGACGGGCTCGCGCGCATCCTGGCGGGCAGGCCGGAGGAGAAAAGCGGATCGGGAGGACAACCGGGGCCCGGCAGCCCCGATCACCTGGCCTGGATGTGCGGTTCCGACCTCGAGGGGCTGGATGCCAATATCCTTTGGGGATTCTGCAGCCGGCCCGGCATCGCGCGCCGGGGGGCGGGAGCCCACGTGCACCGGACCGATGAAGTCCTGGTCTACCTGGGCATGGACCCGGAAAATCCCGACAGTCTCGGCGCGGAAATAGAAGTGGACCTGGGCAAGGAGCACGAAAGGCACTTGATCGACAAACCTTCGGCCATCGTCTGCCCTTCCGGGACGCCCCATACACCGCTGGTGACGCGCTGGGTCGACAGGCCCTTCGCCTTTTTCGCGGTCACCCTTTCCGGTACTCATGAAGCGGAAGTTATCGATTAAACGACGACGGGACGGTG
>JAFGAO010000098.1 GCA_016933615.1 Acidobacteriota bacterium | reverse complement strand
GCGAACCTTGTGTTCGCCCGTCCTTGCTTTAATCGGCAACTCACCGCTATCCGATGATTCCCGAATCCATAGAAACATTGCTTACTCGGCGAACCTTGTGTTCGCCCGTCCTTGCTTTACGGTTAGCTTGCGAGTCGAGCCGCCGCTTTCCGTTCGATATTCGGGGAGTTTTTTGAAGATGCGGCAGCTAACCCGACCTGAAAGGTCGGGCCTGCCGCCTTGTCCATGCATCGATTTAACGAAGGCGCAAGCAGGCTTGGCACTCCAAAAAAGCCCTTATTTTTCGAACGCAATCATCGGGGTACGGGATGAGAGGTGCTTATGAGTGGTGAAGGAGAAGACTGCAAGGGGGCGAACACGAGCCGGCATTTCTCGCACCCTGCAAGAAATGCCGGCTCGTGTTCGCCCCCACATCTTTAATATTCCAGCTTCCCGTTGTAGGTCATGTCCTTGGTTTTGAATTCAACGAAGGCCGTGCCCCCGCCCACGCTGCCCACGGCCGGAACCGGGAATTCCAGGATCAGGTTCTTGTCCTCCGGCTCCAGCAGCTCGCGGCCGTTAACCTTGCGCGGGAAAACGAACTGAATGAACTGTTCGGCGCTCTGGGAGACCACGTACTGCTCCAGGGGGACCTTTTCCCCTTTGGACCCGCCCAGGAAAACGGAAAATTTGAGCCTGTCCGTATTCTGGGTCTGCCAGTGGCGCACCAGCTGGGTGAGGGCATTCCGGGGGCTGTTGGTTTCATAGGTTATGTAAACAACGACATAATCCCCGTAATCGGTCTTCAGGAAGGAATCGGTCTGCTGGTCTATCGCCTGCTTCTGTTCGGCGGACAATTTGTCGTAATTGTTGGCGATCTGCGTCTGCCGGACGATGGCCTGGCGGACGGGCAGAGCGGAACGGAGCTGGACCCAGTAGCGGACGTAGGGCGGCGCCGCGTCGCTGGCGGTCTCGTCGGCCCTGTTGACGTCTATCGAAGTGGTTTCGTATTTTTCGGCCCAGGGAGAGTCCTGGAGCATTTTGCGGCAGTCCTTTTCGGACCATTCCCCGTATTCTTTCTTCTCCCAGAAGTCCGCGCCCGGAGCGCCGGGGACGGATGAAAGCAACAGAACGAGCAGAGGCAGAGCCCTGCATAAATTCCTGACTGAAACGGACGGCGAAAATTTCATTGGGTCACCTCGCGATGGATATTTTGATAATTCCTAAAATTGCCTTTCAATTCTACAAAATTTTTGAACCTTTGTGCAAACTTATTGTTCTAATTGTGTGGAAGCAGAAGGAAACGGCCGTGGTGCGCCCGGGGGGCGTTTCCTCGACTTTGCTCTTGTGCCCGGCAAGGGAAGCGAATATAAATTATGGATCACAAATCACAAATCAAGGATGGATGCATCCTTCTATTAGGAGGCTTTAGATGATCAGGAGAAATCGTTTGAGTTTTACCGCGGCTATCGTCTGCATGGCAATGATTCTCGCGCCTGCCGGCGTCGCTTTCTCCCAGGATGCGGATATAACGCCCGAGGAATTGGTGCAGAAGCACCTGAAAGCGCTCGCGAGTCCCGAAAAGCTTGCGGCAATCAAATCGTGGGGGGTCAGCGGCAAAGCGGCCGTCGAATTTATCCAGGGGGCCACGGGCAAGATTACCAACGGCTATTTCATGTGCGTGTCCGACGGCCCCAAGGTGGGGCTCCGGTTGCAGTTCACGGACATCAATTACCCGGGCGAGTATTTCGCCTACGACGGCAGCGAGGTCACGGTGGGACACATCACCCCCGGCCAGAAGTCCCCGCTGGCCGATTTTATTTTCCGGCACAACGCGGTCATGAAGGAGGGGTTCCTCGGGGGCGTCATGACAACCGCATGGCCGCTCCTCAATACCGGAGCCGAAAAGCCCCGGATGAACCTGGCCAGAAGCTCCATTGACGGGAAAGATTACTACGAACTCGAGTACGGGACGCCGGGCAAAAGGGCCGGCAATATGACGGTCAAGCTTTATTTCGACGAGAATTTCCTTCACAGGAGAACCGAATACCGGGTCCGCGTCGCCGACGACCTGACCGCCACAGGCAATATCGTATCCAGGGGCGGCGGCAACCTCGTCACATCGCCGGAGGAACCGACCGGCAGGCCCGCGGACCGGGCGCCGGGCGACACGATAACGGGCAGCGTGGCCGACTCCATTTACCTGCTGGTGGAGACCTTCGACAATTACGCCGTGGTCGGGGGCGTGGCGCTCCCGCAGAGATACGGCCTGGAGTATTCCGTGGAAGGGCAGGCCGCGACGTTTTTGGCCAAATGGGCCGCTCAGACCGAGTACTTCGTCAACAACGGGCAGGTGGATCAAAGTTTCTTCATCGCCCAGAAATAATCCACTGTCTCGAGGGAACGGCCGGGACGGAAACTTTCCGGGGGCCCCGTCCCGGCCTTTCCCGAGCCTCCCGCCGCCGGCGCAGCTCCGGCAATTAGTGCTTGCTTTCCTGCGAAAAATTACGTAGAACTGCCGGTGTGTTTTTTTCTTGGCGTTGAGGATACAGGCGGTTTCCTACGGCGATGTCGGCGATGCGTATCCTGACTGTTGATAATTCGATTAGAAATCTGTTAAAATTCTGTTGCTTCGCGAGGATCAAAAACCATATTATCTTGGGATATCAAAGGAGAATGTAAATGAGAAATCTCGTATTTGTCGCAGTGCTCTTGCTCGGTTTTTGCGCGGTGTCGGCGGCGCAGGATGTTCCCCAGCTGGAGGTTTTCGGGGGCTATAATGTGCTGATTCCGGAGGACAATGAGGGCGATATAGATTATTTCCACGGCTGGGAAGGCACATTGGTCGTCAACGGAAACGAGTACGCGGGTATCGCGATCGACGTCAGCGGCGCCTACGCCTCCCTGGAGGATGAAGGCGAGGACCTGGGCACCGTCAGTACCTACACCTTCCTCTTCGGGCCGCAGGTCAGAATTCCCGTGCATGAAAAGATCACGCCCTTCATTCGCGCGCTTTTCGGGGCCGGAACGCTTCGCCTCCCCGGCGACCTGGAAGGGAACGAAGCAGGCCAGCTGAACGACAACGGGTTCGCGATGGCCTTGGGCGGCGGCGTGGATATTCATCTAAACGACATGATCTCGATCCGCCCCGCGCAGGTCGAATTTCTGACCTGGAGGCTGAGCGGAGAATGGTTGAACACCGCCCGGTTCGGAGCCGGCGTGGTATTCAAGTTCGGTGAACGCTAGTTCCGTTTGAAGTCTGCAGGCATGAAACGGCAGAGAATTCTCCGCTGAACAGGTTCTTGATCGCTATCGGTTGCGAGGTTTTGCCCCCGCTGTGCCGTAGTGGGCTGAGGAGCGGCTTTACCGTGCAGGGAAATTGCCCCGGCAGGCCTGCGATGGAGTATTGACGGATTTCAGCAGGGGCGGATGCGACGTTGCATTTGTATTGCAACCTCTGCAGAATCCGGGTCACGCAAGCGCGCAGGCTTGAGAGCCGGATTTTAAGAATGTTAGCGACAATGACAGGGATTGCCCACTGAAGCAATCCCTGTCTTATTTTTGCTGAACAGGGATCAAGCCTCCGTAAATTTTCCCCCAAGCTCTCTGCCTTGCGGATCCCGATCCGGGATCCGCAATCGTTCTTTGAGGCGCCATATCCGTCCGTGCGGCCGAAAGACCCTGCTGTTCAGCGATGACCCGTCCCCGGTTTATTCCAGACTATGAATGGGATTTGTGGGTTGCGTGCAATTTCCCCGTTCGACGCTGTCCTGCGCGGTTGACAAGCCCGTCATGGAGCTAATAGAATGATATTGTAATATTTATATTAGGGATTGCACTCCCCGGGAGGTTGTATGCCTATCATGAAAAGAAACACCCTGTTTTCGGCTTTTGTTTTTGTGGGGATTTTGCTCTTCGGCTGCGGGACGCTCGCGGCCCAGAACCGCACATTCAAAGGGAAGGTGGTGGACGACAAGGGACAGCCGGTTGAAGGCGCGCGCGTCACCATCGACGGGCAGGACATCGTCATGCACTTTGAAACGAAAACGAACAAGAGCGGCGAATACGTCTACCTCATCGGGATGCAGTCCGGGACCTTCCGCATGGTGGTGCGCAAAGAGGGGTTTCAGCCGGCATTCAAGGAGAATCTCCGGCCGCCGCTGGGAGAGCCGCTCGTGACCGATTTAACTTTGCAGTCCGGCGCCGACTATCCCCTTCCCTGGGAGCTGTCCGACGAGGAAAAGGAAGCCTATCTGAAACAGGCCGAGCAGGCCAGAAAGAGAAAGGAAATGGAAGGCGAGATCAAAGCCGCTTTCGATGAGGGCAAGGCCATGGCGGAAGCGGGCAACCATGCCGGGGCGATCGAGTCCTTCAGAAAGGTGCTTGAAAAAGCGCCGGACGAGCCCGTGATCTACGCCGCCATAGCCAAGTCGCAGACCGATCTGGGGCAGAACGAAGAGGCCCTGGCTTCCTACAACAAAGCCATCGAACTGGATGAATACAATCCCAGCTATTTCATGAACAGGGGCGTCGTGCTCAACGCGCTGGGGAAAGTGGAGGAAGCCCGGGAAGCCTTCAAGAAATCCGCGGAACTGGATCCCGGCAACGCCGGGCAGACCTACTATAACCTGGGCGCCACCCTGGTCAACAGCGGCGACATGACGGGCGCCGTCGAGGCGTTCAAACAGTCCATCGCCTCGGACCCCAATTACGCCGAAGCCTATTACCAGCTTGGGATCTGCCTGTCCGGCGGCGACCAGGAAAGCGTAGCCGCCGCCATCGAAGCGCTGAAGAAGTATATTGAGCTCGGGGGGAAAGACGATCAGGTGGAGGTTGCCAAGCAGATCATCGACGTCCTGGGAGGGCAGTAATCCTTTCCAATATAAAATTGATGAAACAGACACGGGGGCCCCGCACTGCGGCGCCCCCTTTTCATTCCGGCGACGGTCACCATAACCTCGGCGCTCGCCGAAATGATTGACACCCGGCGGCCCGAAGGGCTAGCATCACGATTCATCGGCACAATCACGATGTTCCGCCGACAGGAAAGGAGAGGCGAGATGCGATCGAAAATCCTAAAGAAAGCGCGACGCGGCGGCCGGCCGGCGGGAACGTTCGCGGTCCCCGCGCTGGCCCTGCTGCTGGCGGGATTCATCGGGCCCGCTTCGATTGCCCGGGAGCCGGATTGGGACCCGGAAAACATCCGGGCGTGCGACCGGGAATGCCTGGTCGGCATCATGGATGCCTATATGGACGCGGTTTTCAGGGGCGATCCCGGCTCGGTGCCGCCGCTCGCCGTCGGCGTGCGCATGACGGAGAACACCGGGGAAATCGAGGTCGGGGAGGGCGTTCTGTGGCGGTTCCAAACGGAACCGACGCCTTTTAAAATTTATGTCGCCGATCCCGTGTCCGGGCAGGTGGCCCTGCAGGCGAGGCTCAAAATCCAGGGGCAGGATGCCCTGGCGGCGGTGCGGCTGAAAGTCGACAGGGGAAAGATCCTGGAAATCGAGCACCTGTACGACCGGAATATCGACAAGGCGGCCCTGCCCCTGTTGACGGCGCCGGCGCCGGTCCTGACCGAAGACGTCCCCCCGGGGAGGAGGGATTCGAGGGATCTGCTGTTCCGGGCCGCCAATTCCTATTTCGACGCCCTGGAGGGCGACAGCGGGAAAATAGGCGCCTTTTCCGACGACTGCGTGCGGCACGAGAACGGCTACCGGACGGTCAACAATCCCCCCCCGGGCGGCCGCATGATGCCGGCGCCCTTTATGCCCACGGCGGATACCGAACGGGGCCGGGAGATGCTGCGTTTCAGCATGCTCACGTGCGCGCAGCAGATCGACACGAAAACGTTCGCCTATATGAAGCATATCCGCCCGCGCCGGGCCCTGATCATCGACGAGCAGAAAGGCGCGGTCGCGACCTTCCCCCTGTTTGTGCACGACGGCACCCGCCGGGGCGCTTCGCCGGACGATCCGCCCGGAATGCTGCAGAACCTGGTGACTATGGAGACATTCGGGATCCGGGGCGGCCTGATCCTGCATGTCGAGGCTTTCCCCTTCGTCACCCTGCCCTACGGGCTGGGAAACGGGTGGACCCTCGGCTCCGGCCGCTGACCGTAGGGGCGAACCTTGTGTTCGCCCGTCCGGTCGCAGGTTCCGGATCTGAATTGGAATTGTAGGGGCGAACCTAGTGTTCGCCCTATTATCTGGAGCAAGGAGCCGCGCTATAAATGGTTTCTCCGCTCACCCGGAGTCGCGGGATATTCAATCCGTCGCGGCTGAAAGAGAAGCCGGCTTCCGGCCCGTGACTCCCCGGTTTGCAATTTTCGCGGAGGGGAATCCCCTGGAGTGCGGCGGCTTGCCGCCGCCTTGATCCGACATCGATCTAACGAAAAGCGGCAGCTTGCTGCCGCACTCCAAGGGACAAATCATTGAATTATGAATTTCAATAAATTTTCTTCGTAGGAGAGAGACATATGAATTCCGCATTAGAGTTCTTGAAGGCCAATAAGGTATTCCACCTCGCAACCGTCGATGGATCGCAGGCCAGGGTCCGCCCTTTCGGCTTCGTGATGAACCGCAACGGCAGGCTCTACATGTGCACGGGCAAAGCCAAAGACGTCTATAAACAGATGAAGAAGAATCCCGACATCGAAATTTCGGCGATGGGCGCCGACAATACCTGGCTGCGGGTCCGCGGGAAAATTGAATTCGACGATTCCCGCGACACCAAGGTGCAGGCGTTTGAAGAAGCGCCCATGCTGCTTCAGATTTATCCCAAGGGCCCGGACGACGGCAACTACGTCACGTTCTATTTCACGGAGGCCAGGGCGACCCTGTATTCCTTCGCCGCAGCCCCGAAAGAGCTGCCGCTGCTTTAGAATCGACTGAGCCCAAAGCCGGCGCATGTGGCACTCCTGCGGGCGCAGCCGCAGGGCGCTTGCCGGACAGGAAGCCTTTTACGGGCGGCTGTACGATCGCGCATTGCGCGCGCGCTTCGTTCGGCCCGGCTGAACCTCAATTCCGATATTGCCTTTGCTGGGAAAGTCTATTCCATTTGTTCTCAGAATTTTAACATGAGCAAATCCAACTTCGCCGAAGTTGAATTTATGATAGACAAACTGTTGAGCCAAAAAGAGAGTGGCATCTTTTCGATAGTCAACTTCGGAATTGAGGCGGAATCCGGACCCGGAGCCCGGTTTTCCCGCGGGAAAATACATTAAGGTTCCGGGCTTTTTCAGACGATTGGGTGCTACATGAACAGGCGAAACCGTTTAAGATTCAGTACCGATATGATTGCAACCATCACGGGAATCGACGACCCCGATGTTTCGATGAAGGGGCGGCTGCAAAACCTTTCGGCGCACGGTATCAGCCTGATTGTCCCGGGAGAGCTTCCCACGGGAATCGCGGTTCGGGTGCAATGGGGAACGTCCGGCGTCCGCGGAACGCTCGTGTACTGCCGGCCTTTCGGCGATGAGTATCAAGCCGGGCTGGAGGTTGAAGATCCCATCTACGAAGCCACCCTCGCCCGCGGCGAGGACAAAAAAACGGGCGGCCCGGGTCTCAAAATGCCGGGCGAATAGCCTCTCCCCGGAAGTTCCCTAGAAAAAGCACACCGCTTTGCGACCGACCCCGATGCCGACCCCGATTCCGATCCCGACTCCAGCCACGCGAAGCGGAGCAGCCGGAGCCGTGCTTTATAGGCATGGTCGATTGCACACAATCGGCAAAAATGGAATTGCCCTTCCGGGCGTGTTGTGACAAACTGCGCCTTGGCCAAACCCGGTTTTCAATAACAATACAGCATAAATCCTGTTGGAAATGTGGGCTGGTCCCCATAAGCCTCCGGCTGAGCCGGGTTAAACAAACTGTGGCTCGGAAGATTGAAAATAGTCTGCGGGCTGCAGGTGCAAAGGTGAATGCTGACGGGAGGATGTCCTGTGACTCAATCTTTTGTTCTCTGTTTCACAACTCTCTGCCTTTTTTCAATGGGAGCCTGTCATTCTGAAAGAAAGGCCCGATCGGATATGGAACCTACGACCTTCGGTGTCCTCGCGGACGGACGCGAGGTTCGGCAATATGTGCTGGCGAACAGCACCGGTATGACGATGCAGGTCATCGATTACGGAGCGACCATCACATCCCTGTCCGTCCCGGACCGGAACGGAAACATCCGGGATGTGGTTCTGGGCTATGACTCGCTCGACGGATATGTGAACGGTTCGGCGTATTTCGGCGCCGTGGTGGGGCGCTACGGAAACCGCATCGGCAAGGGGCGCTTCACGCTCGACGGCAGCGAGTACCGGCTGACGGCCAACGACGGGGAAAACCACCTCCACGGCGGCAAGGTCGGGTTCAATAAAGTCCTCTGGGACGCCGCCGTTGCGGAAGGTTCCGGATCGCCCGCCATCCGGTTCACATACACGAGCCCGGACGGAGAGGAAGGCTATCCCGGGACCGTAACCCTGAAGGTCACCTACACGCTGACGGAGGACAACGCGCTCCGCGTCGAGTACGAGGGCGTGACGGACAGGACCACCATTCTGAATCCGACGCAGCATTCCTACTTCAACCTGACCGGCAACTTCAACGGGAAGATCCTGGACCATCTGCTTATGATCGAGGCGGACAGTTACACGCCCGTGGACGCGGGACTCATCCCGACGGGAGACGTGCTGCCGGTCGAGGGAACGCCCCTCGATTTCCGCGCGCCGCGCGCGATCGGGGAGCGCATCGAAGATGCTTTCGGGCAGCTGGCCCTGGGCGGAGGATACGACCACAACTGGGTTCTGCGCAATTATACGGGACCCGGGGAGATCCATAAGGCCGCGGAACTTTACGACCCGGAGAGCGGGCGCCTGATGACGGTTTCCACGGATCAGCCCGGAATCCAGTTCTATTCCGGCAACTTCCTGGACGGAACGGCGAAAGGGAAGAACGGGATCGCCTATGGACGCAGAACCGGCTTATGCCTTGAAACCCAGGTCTTTCCCGATTCGCCCAACAAGCCGGATTTTCCTTCCGCGACCCTGAAGCCGGGGCAGGCATACCGGCAGACCACCATCTATCAGTTTTCAACCCGATAGTCCTTAACCAGGAGAACCATAATATGAGCAGCGGACTGCATCCCTTGGACTGGGTCGTTATTGCAGCGTACTTCGGCTTGATTGCCGGCATCGTCGTTTGGGTGGCGAAAAAACAGAAGAAAACGTCCGACGGCTATTTTCTCGCGGGAAGGGAGCTGGGCTGGTTCATCATCGGGGCCTCCATTTTCGCGTCCAATATCGGATCGGAGCACCTGGTGGGCCTGGCGGGTTCGGGAACGACCGACGGCGTGGCGATGGCCCATTACGAGCTGCACGCCTGGTGCCTGCTCGTTCTGGCCTGGGTCATGGTGCCGTTCTACATGCGTTCCAGGGTTTTCACCATGCCGGAGTTTCTGGAAAGGCGCTTCTCCCCGACATCCCGCACCGTGCTTTCGGTCATTTCGCTCGTGGCCTACGTGCTGACGAAGATCGCCGTGGGGATCTTCGCCGGCGGCATCGTCTTCTCGGTCCTTCTGCCCGAACTCAATATCCTGGGATTCGACAGTTTCTGGGTCGGCTCCTTCGTCGTCATCGTCATTACCGGCATCTACACCATCGTCGGAGGCATGGGCGCCGTCGCCTACACGGAAGCGATCCAGACCGTCGTGCTCATCGCCGGATCCGCGCTGGTGACCTTCTTCGGGCTGCAGGCGCTCGGAGGCTGGTCCGAACTGAGGGCGATCGTCCCCTCCGATATGTTCAATCTTTGGAAACCGCTGGTGCCGGACGGATTGCAGGCAACCTGGGCGCCGGTCCGGGATGCCCGGCAGATGGCCTGGTACTTCAACGACAACTACCCCTGGCTCGGCATGCTGATCTGCGCCCCCGTCATCGGCCTCTGGTACTGGTGCACGGACCAGTACATCGTCCAGCGCGCCCTGACGGCGCGCAACGAGACGGAAGCCCGGCGCGGCTCCATCATGGCGGCCTTTTTCAAGCTGCTGCCCGTATTCATCTTCATCATTCCCGGAATCATCTGCTACGCCCTTGCGATTTCGGGCAAGATGCCGGCTCTTGAAAGCCACCTGATCGGCCCGGACGGGCAGGTTATCCGGGACAGCGCCCAGCAGGCGTTCCCGCTGATGGTGTCCAGTGTTCTGCCTGTCGGGATCCGGGGCATCGTGGTCGCGGGACTCCTGGCCGCGCTGATGAGCTCCCTTGCGGGGGCCTTCAACGCCAGCGCCACCCTGTTCACCATGGACTTTTACAAGCGGCTGCATCCGGGGATTTCCCAGGAGCGCCTGGTCTGGACGGGACGGGTGGCCACGACGGTCATGGTTCTCATCGGCATCCTCTGGATCCCGGTCATCAAAGGAGGCAAGGGCCTCTACGATTACCTGCAGGGCGTGCAGTCGTACCTGGCGCCGCCCATTTTCGTCGTGTTCTTCCTGGGGGTTTTCTACAAGCGGCTCAACGCCAGGGGGTGTCTCTGGGCCCTGATTACGGGATTCGTCCTGGGCATCTTCCGCCTCGCCGTGGACACGCCGGTTAAAATGGTGCAGGGTTTCGCCTACCCGGAGGGGTCGTTCCTGTGGATCGTCAACAACATCTTCTTCCAGTACTACAGCATGATCATCCTGTTCGTGTCGGCGCTGGTGATGATCGTCGTCAGCCACCTGACCGAGGCCCCGGCCTATGAGAAGATAAGCGGACTGACCTACGCGACAATGACGGCCGAAGACAGGCGCATTTCGAGGGAAAGCTGGAAGGCGGTCGATGTCGTCCTTTCCCTGGTTGTCCTGGCGCTGATACTGGCGGCGTACCTCTACTTCGTGGGGTAGAGGAAAGATAATTCACCGCTTTCTCTGCGCCTTTGCGGTGCGCTTTCATTCATAGGAGATGTTCGAACGACTATGGCACCCTTTGTGATCGGGCTGGATTTCGGGACCAACTCCTGCCGTTGCCTCCTGGTGGATGCCGCAACCGGGATGGAAATAGCCGGACGGGTGTTTCCGTATCCCTCGGGGACGGACGGCGTGATCCTGGATCCTTCTGAGCCGAACCTGGCGAGGCAGTATCCGGGGGATTATCTTGCCGCCGTCGAAACGACCGTCAGGGAAGCGATCCTGGCGGCCGGAAAGGCCGATCCCGGTTTCCGCCCGGAGGCGGTCGTCGGCATAGGGGTGGACACGACCGGGAGCAGCCCCATGCCGGTCGACGGCCGGGGGCAGGCCCTCTGTTTCCAGGATCGCTTCCGCCGCAATCCCGCCGCCATGGTATGGCTGTGGAAGGACCACACGAGCTATAAGGAAGCGGCGCGGATCACGCAGCTCGCCGGAGCCGAGCGCCCGCAATACCTCTCCAAAATCGGCGGCGCCTACTCGTCCGAGTGGTGGTGGAGCAAGATCCTGCACTGCAGGAATGCCGCGCGCGACGTGTACGACGCGGCCGGCAGCTGGATCGAAATCTGCGACTGGATCCCGGCCGTCCTGACGGGCAATCTTTCCCCGAAAGATGTAAAGCGAAGCGTCTGCGCCGCCGGGCACAAGGCCCTGTTCAGCGCCGAATGGGACGGATTGCCGGACGCGGAATTCCTGGACAAATTGTCTCCGGGGCTCGGGGCCCTGCGCGACAGGCTCTACGACAAAGCGTACACGGCCGACTGCCGGGCCGGGACTCTTTCGCCGGAGTGGGCGTCCAGGCTCGGACTTTCCCGCTCGGTCGCCGTCGCCGTGGGAGCGTTCGACGCCCACATGGGCGCCGTCGGCGCCGGGATTGCCCCGGGAACGCTGGTGAAGATCATCGGCACGAGCACGTGCGACATCATGATTCATCCCCGCGGCGAGCCGCTGCAGGATATCCCCGGTGTCTGCGGCATCGTGGACGGGTCCGTGATGGGCGGCTATTACGGGATCGAAGCGGGGCAGTCCGGCGTCGGGGACATCTTTCTCTGGTTCGTCAATACGCTCGTGCCCGAAAAGTACGGCAGGACCCAGGAAGAGAAATTCGACAACCTCGCCGAAGCGGCCGCCGCCTTGAAGCCGGGGGAGAGCGGACTGCTTGCCCTGGACTGGAACAACGGGAACCGCACGATCCTGGTGGACGTCCGCCTTTCGGGCCTCCTGCTCGGCCAGACGCTCTACACGCAGCCCCACGAGATATACCGGGCCCTTCTGGAGGCTACCGGTTTCGGGGCCCTGGCCATTATCGACCGCATCGAGGAGTACGGCGTCCCGGTCAAGGAGGTGGTCAACTGCGGCGGCCTTGCGTCGAAGAATCCGCTCCTGATGCAGATTTATGCGGATATCACCGGGCGTCCCATGAAAATATCCCGCAGCGGCCAGACCCCGGCCCTCGGCGCCGCGGTGTTCGCGGCCGTGGCGGCGGGAGCGGACAACGGGGGGTACGCTTCGGTCCAAGAAGCTCAAAGCCGCATGGTCGGGACCGGCAGGACATATTCGCCGGAAGAAGCGAACCACCGGGTGTATAAAGAACTGTACCGCCTGTATCGCCAGATGCACGACGCATACGGCACCCGGGACTGGTCGGGAAGCATGTTCCATGTCATGAAAGACCTTCTGGATATCCGGGATGCCGTACGGAGGTCGGCGCAATGATCGAGCAGCTTAAAAAAGAAGTCTACCGGGCGAATGTCGAACTGGCCCGCCACGGTCTCGTGACCCTTACATGGGGCAACGTCAGCGGCATCGACCGGTCGAGCAGCCTGGTCGCCATCAAGCCCAGCGGCGTCGATTACCGGTCCATGTCGGCTTCCGACATGGTGGTCGTCTCTACCGGCGGCAAAGTTGTGGAGGGGACGCTGCGCCCCTCGTCGGATACGCCCACCCACCTGGAGCTGTACCGGGCCTTTCCAGCCATCGGGGGGGTGGCGCACACCCACAGCCTGTACGCGTCGATGTTCGCCCAGGCCTGCCGCGAAATCCCCTGCCTGGGAACGACGCACGCCGACCATTTCAACGGCCCGGTGCCCGTCACCCGGTTTCTCACCGGGGAGGAAGTGGATGCCGGCTATGAAGCCTGGACGGGGAAAATCATCGTGGAGCGGTTCTCGGAATGCGACCCCGCCGGCATGCCCGGGGTGCTCGTAGCCGGCCACGCGCCTTTCACGTGGGGCGCCGGTCCCGCCGACGCGGTGGAAAACAGCCTGATCCTGGAGCGTATCGCGCAGATGGCCCTCGGATCCCTCCAGTTGAATCCGGCTATCGCGGCCCTGCCGATGCATATCCAGCGGAAACACTATCAACGGAAACATGGACCCGAGGCCTACTACGGCCAGAAAAATAAATGAGGATCGCACGTATGCAAAACATCCCCGACATCAAATTGGGCATCGTCGCCGTCAGCCGGGACTGCTTCCCGGTCGAGCTTTCCCGGAATCGCCGCAGCCGCGTGGCGGCCGCCTGCAGAGAGCGCGGCGTGCCGGTGACGGAGCTGGAAACGGTCATAGAGAACGAGCGCGATGCGCTCCAGGCCCTGGAGGAGGCAGAGCGGAAGGGGATCAACGCCCTGGCGCTGTATCTGGGAAATTTCGGCCCGGAAGGCCCCACCACCCTGACGGCACAAAAATTTCCGGGGCCGGTCATGCTGGCCGCCGCCGCGGAGGACACCGCGCAAGACCTTGTCGGCGGCCGGGGCGACGCCTACTGCGGGCTCCTGAGCGCATCCTACAACGCAGGCCTCAGGAGGCTGCGGCCCTATATCCCGGAATACCCGGTGGGGGATCCCGGGGATATCGCCGGGATGCTGGCGGAGTTCATCCCGGTTGCGCGCACGGTGGAGGGGGTGCGACGCCTGAAGATCCTCTCCTTCGGCCCCCGCCCGTTCGACTTTCTCACCTGCCATGCGCCGATCCAGCCCCTGTTCGACCTGGGCGTGGAGATCGTGGAAAACAGCGAGCTGGACCTGTACGACATCGTCCGGGCGGAAGAGGGAAATCCCGAGGTGCGGCGCATCGCGGCGGAAATGGCCGATGAGCTCGGGGAGGGGAACACCTATCCCGAACTGACGCAGAAGCTGGCGCAGTACGAATGCGCCCTGACGAAATACCTGGCGGCCAGCCTGGGGGCTTCGCGCTACGCGGCGTTCGCGAACAAGTGCTGGCCCGCTTTCGAAAAGTATTTCGGGCACGTCCCGTGCTACGTGAACTCGCGCCTGGCCGCCAGGGGCATCCCCGCGGCGTGCGAGGCGGACATCTACGGCGCCCTCAGCGAGTACATGGTCGTTTGCGCCACCGCGGCGCCGCCGGCCATTCTCGACATCAACAATTCCGTCCCCAAAGACATGTACGAGGAAAGCGGATCCGCTTTCGGCCGCTACGCCCTCAGCGATCTGTGGATGGGATTTCACTGCGGCAACGTCTCGTCCCAATGCCTCGTACGGCCCGCCCTGCGGCACCAGCTGATCATGCACCGTCTCATGGAGCCGGAAAAGGACCCGGACATTACCCGGGGGACCCTGGAGGGGAGGATCCAATCCGGGCCCGTCTCGATTTTCCGCATTCAATCGACTTCGGACGCCTGCCTGCAGGCCTACGTGGCCAACGGCGAAGTGCTGGACGTCAACCCCCGCTCGTTCGGATCCATCGGCGTCTTTGCCGTCGCGGAAATGGGCCGGTTCTACCGGCATGTCCTGCTCGAAAAGCATTTCCCGCACCACACCGCCGTGGCTTTCGGTCACGCCGCGAAAACCCTTTTCGCCGCGTGCAGGATGCTCGGTGTCGAGGATGTGTACTTCAACCATCCGAAAGGGACCTTTTACCCGACGGAGAACCCGTTCTGATTTGCCATGGATTCATCATCGATACGAGATTTTATATATGGAAGGATGTTTATGAGCCTTTTGATTGTCGATCAGAGCAAATGCGAGAAGGACGAGTTCTGCGTCCGGGAATGCCCGGCGGCGGTCATCCGGATTTCGGCCGGCGACGGCTTTCCCGAGCTCGTCGAGGGAGGGGATGCGGGCTGTATCCGCTGCGGCCATTGTGTGGCCGTATGCCCCCACGGAGCCATGAGCCACGCGGATGTGCCCATCGAATCCTCCCCCGAAATCCGGGAGGCGCTTGAAATCGGCGAGGCGCAGGCCGCCCAGTTTCTGAGGTCGCGCCGTTCGGTCCGCGTTTTCAAGGACAAGCCGGTAGAGAAGGAGAAGATACGGCGGCTGATCGAAATCGCGCGCTACGCGCCGACGGGCGGAAACAGCCAGATGATTGAATGGGTGGCGATTACGGACAAATCCCGGCTGAAAAAAATCGCCGGCCTCACCGTGGACTGGGTGCGGCAGCTCGCGAAAGATCCCAACGTGGTGGCGGCCGCCCCCTACCTGCCGATGGTTGTGGCGGCCTGGGACGCGGGATTCGATTCGGTCCTGCGCAACGCTCCCGCCGTAGTCGTGGCATGCGCCGCCGGAGGAATCATGACCGGCCAGACGGATCTGACGATCGCCATGACCTACCTGGATCTGATGGCGCCGGCGCTGGGATTGGGAACATGCTGGGCCGGACTGCTTCAGGGCGCGCTCGCGGCCTCCCCGCCGCTGAAGGCCGCGGCCGGGATTCCCGAGGGCCATCCCTATCACTACCCGATGATGCTTGGGTACAACGACATAAAATATTTCCGGCTCCCCGAAAGAAAAGCGCCCAAAATTCTTTATCTGTAACCCTTGGCAATCGTAGGGGCGAACCTTGTGTTCGCCCCGTAGCGGAAATCGATACTTCAGAAAGAATGATAACTTTTCATAATCCTGAATATCATCATGACTG
>JAFGAO010000097.1 GCA_016933615.1 Acidobacteriota bacterium | reverse complement strand
AGCTTGCTTGCGCCTTGTCCCCCGCAACCGCCCGATACACAACATCCTATATCGTAAACCGGCGATTCTTTGGAGTGCGGCACCTTGGTGCCGCTTTGATTGGAGTGTTACGCCGGCGGTAGCAAATCTACGCGAGCGGGTAATCGATCATAGTCTGGCGGTAGGATTGCGGGAGCCCTATATCGAACCGTTTGCCGTCGACCACGCAGCCCGCGAACCCCTCCTCCTGGCGCAGCCGTTCCAAACACGACGTCAGCTGGAATTCGCCGTTTTCCCGGTTGTTGTGTTTGATGTTCTCCTCGAGATAATCGAAAATCTTGGGGGCGAGAACGTAAATGCCGAAAACGGACAGGAATTTGTCCCGCTCCATGCCTTCGATCTGCAGATTTTCGCGCGCGTATTCCGGGCTCGGCTTCTCCTTGAACTCCGTGATCGACAGGATCCGGTCGCGCTCTTTCCAGACGCCGCCGACGCAGCCGAAATGATGCACCTCACCGATATCCGTCACTTTCAGGCCAACGGCGCTTTGACCGGTTTTTCTGTACACGCCCAGCACCTGCTGCGCGCAGGAAAGTTCGGTATGCGATGCGTACAGGTGGTCCCCCAGCAGCAGCAGGAAAGGTTCGTCCCCGATCCACTCCCGCGCGCAATAGACCGCGTGCCCGAATCCCTCCTGGATATCCTGGGGAATGAAAGTCAGGCGCCTGCCCAGGTCCATCAGGTAATCGCACAGGCGCTTGTTCTCGGTGGAAAGCTTGTTGTAATTTTCGATCCGCGGCAGCTTTTTGAAAAATTCCTCGAACAGTTCAATGTCATTTTTCTGGACCAGGATGCAGACATGGTCCACGTCCGCGCTTAAGGCTTCCTCGACGATGGCCTGGATCACCGGTTTGATGTTTCCGTCCCGGTCCAGGACCGGGAACAGCTCCTTCTTTATGGCCTTGCTTGCCGGGAACATGCGCGTCCCGAAGCCGGCCGCCGGGATCACGGCTTTGCGCAGGCGGTTCCCCGCATGAAGGGTCAGTTTCAGGCAGCTCATGCCCAGGTCCCGGGTGATGATTTCCATAGCCTTCTCGCGCGCTTCGGCGCCGCGCGCGACGAACTGGGCGGACCCGTCGCCCTGGGAGCCCACGCCCTTGCCCCCGAAAACGTAGGGCTTGAGCGGTTCGTAATTCAGGACTTTGTGCAGGACCGGCGCCGTGAGCTGGGACGGGCAGGCCGGTATCATGTACCGGTCGAACTCGGCCTGCGCTTTCGTCATCAGGGCGCCCAGGCGCGCGGCGTCCCCGGCTTCCAGGGCGTCCCTGGCTTGCAGCGTGATCGCGGCGCTGATGTTGCTCAGGTACTCCTGGACGCCCTTCTGGATTTCGTCGTCCGCGAACGGGTAGCACCGGTTCAGCTTCTTCAGGATCTCCAGGGTATCCTTTCCCGCGCCGAGATCGACGATGAGAAAATGAAGGTCCTGTTTGACGCTCAACTCCGCCACGTCGATGCGTTCGCCGTCGAAAACCATCATGACGGGCCGCGTGCCGTAGGCGCACCCCTGGTCCATGCGGCCGCAGCGGGAAGGGGTGGTGATTTCGCCCATGTAGGCGAATTCCATTTCTCCCCGGATGGTCATTTTAAGGTTGTAGATGCGGTTGAAGGCCCTTGCCACCAGGACGCAGAAAGCGGCGCTCGAGGACAGGCCTTTTTTTATGGGCAGGTCGGTTTTGTAGTTGTCTATGACGAGACCGGAGACCCGGTAGTGCGTCAACACCTGGTAGGCCACCCCCGCGGCATAGCTGAAAACGCCGCCGCTCTCGGCCTCTTCCAGTAGCGCTTCCCCGGTCATGGGCAGCTCTATCGACGCGCTTTTACCGTTTGCGAAGCTGGATTTGATGATCAGCTTGGTGGGATGCGGCTCGACGTCGGCGCAGATGGAGTGGTTCGTGCCGGAAATAATGGTGTAGCCCCTGTTCAGGTTGGCGTTGATCCGGCGGTAGCCGCCGGCCCAGTCTGAATGCTCACCGAATAAACAGATGCGCCCCGGAACCGCAATCTTCATATTACCGATCTCCTCAACGGATGAAAGCGTCCGGGAGCTCGACAGCTAATAAATGAATTTGACGCGGAGCAAGCACTCCCGGCTTCTTTTAGTCGAGCATATTCTCCTATTTAATCGGTAATAACGGTGCATTTTGTTCGTTTTTTTCTTCCGGGCCGGGAGACCGGGATTTCACAAATTCCACAACATATCTCTTGAACCGGCGATTCCTTGGAGTGCGGCACCCTGGT
>JAFGAO010000096.1 GCA_016933615.1 Acidobacteriota bacterium | reverse complement strand
CGGCCTCGAGTACCGCTACCTGTTCGCCGACGGGACCTGGGGGAACCTCCACGCCTATTCCTTCTTCTACAAGACTCCCGAGCCGACGGAAGACGACCCAACCCCCGAAAAGCCGGGAAACGCACTCCTTTTCCGCTGGAAGCACAACCAGCAGCTCCCCGGCGACATCACCTTTGTGGCCAACGTCGATTACCAGAATTCCTTTTCCTTCATGCGGGAGTTCGACAACAACTATGCTCGGGCCCTCATCTATAACCGCAGCTCCCAGGTCTACGTGACGAAAAGCTTCCGGGGAGCGGCGCTCGCGGTCCGTCTCAGCCGTTTCGAGACATCGTTTGCCTCCTGGGACCAGTCGATCATCCGGCAATCCCTTCCCGAGATCAATTTTACGACTTTCCAGCGCAAGATTTTAGGGCCGCTTTATTTCTCGCTGACTTCATCTTTCAACAGTTGGCAGTACGGAATCTCCTCCCAGTTCGAAGACGGGTCGGAGACCAAATCGAGCGAATTCTATCTTGGGCCGAAGTTCACTCTTCCCATCAAGACGATTCCCTGGTTCACGCTCGACCTGACCGCCGCGGCCCACTTAAGCTATTACGGAAACAGCAAGGACCCCGAGACGCATAAAGTCTTGGACCAAGGCCTCCTGAGCGGCCACTATACCCTTTCTGCCAATTTCTCCGGCCCGATTTTCTTCCGGATCTTCAGCCTGAAAGACCGGGATATCAAGATCAAGCACGTCATCGAGCCGAATTTTTCTTATCAGTACGACAGCCCGACCATCAATGCCGACCGCATCGTCACGATGTATGGATTCTTTTTCCGCTTCCATTACCTGACGTACGGATTGACCAATCATGTCCTGGTGAAAAAGGGCAAGGGGAGGGCGACGGAAGTCTTCACCTGGGGGATCAGCCAGGCCTATTACCTCGACCCGGAAAACAGCTACCTGGCGCTTTTCCCCCTCCCGGACGGGACGATTCAACGTTTTTCGGAAATCTCGACCTATGTCCGCTTCTACCCCGGGACCAAGCTCAGCATCGACCTGGGAGCCGGATATCACACGTACAAAGCGATTCTCTCGAACCTGCGGGCTTCGGTGAATTACGGCAATCCGGCCGACGACCTTTATTTCTCTCTTTCCTGGTATCGAAGCCAGAATCCATACTACACGGATATCCTTTTCAACCGCGAGCAGATCGGCTTCAGCGCGGGAGTGAAGCTTCCCCGGATGAACATCGAAGCCCTGGGCGAAGTCGAGTACAACATTACGGCGAAGGAATTGCTCTACGCCGGTCTGGCCGCTGTCTGGCACTACCAGTGCGTGGATTTTAAATTCGACGCCCGGGGATTCTTTTTCCGGGAAAAACCCGAATTCCAAATCCGCTTTTCCATCGGCCTCGGAAATATCACCCCGACGGCCGATTTCCTGGGCGGAAACCAGGTCACCGGCGCCGGCAGCCGGATCAAGGTCCGGGGCTGATCATCCGAATTCTTTCGGTTTTCCCGCCCTGCCGGGGAAATTCACGCGTAAAAAACGCCGGTTTCCGAATGCTTGAAAAGGGCCCTGGAATTTTCCATCTGCCAGAAGTGTCCCGCGAGATCAAGGCTCCCAAGCCGCGGCCTT
>JAFGAO010000095.1 GCA_016933615.1 Acidobacteriota bacterium | reverse complement strand
GTTCGCCCCTGTTCCGGCCTCGCCGACCAATGGGCACGAACCTTGTAACGGAGATTTGAAATGGCGACCGGTAAATACCAGCATCTGTTCAAGCCCCTTAAAATAGCCGAGATCCCCGGACAGGAGCAGTTCTTCAAAAACACGGGGAATGCGGACGTCAACCGCTGGCTCAACGGCCGGGAACACCTAGACGGTGTGGCCCTGAACTTTTCCTGGGGGTTCTACACCGGCCTCGGGGACTGGCATCCCGGCATGGATCCCCACATTCATCCCTACCCGGAGGCCCTGGGATTCGTCGGGCTCGATCCCGACAGGCCGGAATACCTGGGCGCCGAAATCGATTTCTGCCTGGGGAAAGAGCTGGAGGTCCATACCTTCGACAAACCCACGGTCGTTGTTGCGCCCGGCGGCTTCCTGCACTGCCCTTTGGTCACCAAGAAAGTGACCAGCTCCATCGGCTACAGCTTTTTTATCATCTCGCTGGGGGCGGATCCGACAACCCGCTGGATGGGAGACGGCATATCCGAGGAACAGATGGCGCGCATGCGGCCCGATCCCGAAAGCGGAGTCAAGTCTCCCATGAATTCCTCATTCAGCAAAAAAAGGTACCGTTTCGCCGAAGACACGGTTTCGCACGGCAACCTCTACACGCACTACGTCAAGCCCCTGATTCCCAATACGATGACCGCGCGTCCCCTCAATGAAGAAGAAAAATCCCTGTATGGAGAAATGGCCGGAGACGGCCGGGAACCGGGGCCGGGACTTTCGGAAAACGCCGTCTGGATGTTCGGCCCCGACCTTGCGGGCATGAAGCTGAATTTCTGCTGGGCCATCCATAAGCAGGCCGGACTCTGGATGCGCGGTCCCGGGCGCGGCGCGCACGTGCACCCCTACGACGAAGTCCTCGTCCTGGCCGGAACCGAGCCCGCTGATATCAATTACCTGGGAGCCGAGATCCAGATCGACGTGGGTCCGGAACACGAGCGCTATGTCATCGATGAACCGACGGCCGTCGTTCTGCCCGCCGGCCTGCCCCACAACCCGATCGTCACCCGCTGGGTCGACAAGCCTTTCGCAGTCCTGATGATATCGCTCGGTCCGGAACACCGGACCCAATACATCGATTAACGCACACGCCTGTAGGGGCGAACCTTGTGTTCGCCCTTTTTACATCACCCAAAATACCAGCCGAACCTCGTGTCCGCCCTTTTTACATCACCCGAAATACCAGCCGAACCTCGTGTCCGCCCTTCGGTCGGAAGAAAATCCGTTGAGATCCGGGTTTCCTTTGAAAAGGGCCCAGGTAAAACGTAGGGGCGAACCTCGTGTTCGCCCTTTTTACATCACCCAAAATACCAGCCGATCCTCGTGTTCGCCCTTGTTCCGGCCTCGCTGTCAAAGGAGCATGAACCTTGTGTCCGCCCCCGGGGATTGCTGCTACTCAGGCTCTTTTTTGAAATACCGGTCGTAATTGATCCTGTCGTTGATGATCAAAGCGATTCCGATCAGCACCGGGATTGATCCCAAACCGATCAATGGGAAAAGGGCGTCCTCCTCCGTTTGCCCGATCAGGAAACCGAAAATGCAGACCCCGATTCCGACGGCCAGGGCTATCATTCCGGCACGGTAGGGCATCCGCGGCGCCTTCTTTTCCTCCAGGGACAGACCGTCCAGCGGCAAACCCTTTTCAATCGCTTTTTCTATTACCTGCATTTTTCTTTTTTTTGTTAAATGCTCGACGATTATTCCGATAATCGGGATGGAAATGCCACATACTATCGCAACAACGGGTATTACCAAGACATCATTCATGGAAACCTCCTTGTGATGCATTACATATGTTTTAAAATGAGATGCGGCCTCAATCTGTTCAACCAAAACCCTGTTACCTGCTTCGACCCAAAGATTTTGAAAAAGGTTGCATAATTTTTTTATGCATCCTTTTTCGGGGCAGGCAGTTCTAATAAAGTGGAGCTGCAACTCAGGGGCAAAGAGGAAATTCAACCATTGACCAGCGAAGCGCGCGAGGAAATAGACCGGTACCTGCCCCTCGATCCCGGGCGGGCGGAAAAGTTTGTCAACGAATGGGAAGGTTTCGTGCTCTCGTGCATACGCCGGATGCGCATCGCGGATGAAGAGGACGTCCTTTATAGAATTTTCTACAAGGCACTCAATGCCCTGCCCGATTTTCGCCGCGACAGCAAACTTTCCACCTGGCTTTACCGAATCGCCTGGCGCGAAGGCCTCCGGCACGTTCAGAAACAGAAATTTTCCGCACAAAAAGAAGCTCCGATCGTTGAAGCGGAGGATCCTCCGGATCCGGGCGACAGCGTCCTTGAAGTACTGCAAAGACAGGAAACGGCCGAACATGTGCAGTGGGCCCTGTCAAAGCTGCCGGTCAAGGACCGGGAGATCCTCGCCCTGAAATATCTCGAGGAGCTGAAAGCGACAGAGATGGCGCAGCGGCTCGATATTCCCGTCGGAACCGTCAAGGCGAGAATCCACCGCGCCCTGGCGAAACTCAAAACCTTGCTGGAGAAGAATCATGACGGATAAGCTTCCCCTGAAAGAACATCTTCGCAATGCCGCCCTGTACCGGCCTGTGACCGAGTCTTCAACCGGCGGGGAATGGAAGCGTCGGCTGCTTCTCCAGTACGGCATGTCCCGGCAGATCAACGATGCCCTCAAGACAAGAACCGGAATGCTGAAATGGTTTGTCTGCATCGGGATTCCCGTCGCCTGCATCGCACTGGCGTTGGCCGTCTATTTCGGCTGCATACAGCCGGAACTATGGTTGGACGGAATCGGCTCCATGGATTATCCCGACGTGCCGCCGGTCGGGCTGAAAGAGGCGTTGGTTTTTATTGCCGTGGTCAACGGCCTGACATTTCTGATCCGAAAGCGGGAATGGATGCTTTGATTCAATCCCGATTGACAATGCCCGCTTCCAAAGTAGAATACCTGCTGGCAAATCAGGGGAGAATCCGCAAACACAATCGACGGGAGAACACGATGGCAGACAAGACCACGGACCTGGCGGGACCGGGAATCGGCAACTATGAAGATCTGGCGAAAGAACTACCCGACAACTATGAAGCCCTGCTTCCTCCGAAGGAGCGCATGCGGGCCGTTCACATGATCAAGAGCTATATCGAGGAAAACCTGTGCAGCGAACTCAACCTGCAGATGGTCCGGGTTCCCCTGATCGTCGACAAGGACAGCGGGGTCAACGACTACCTGGACCGCGACGGATCCCGGACGCCGGTCGAGTTTCCATGCGGGCTCGGCCTCGAAAAGCGGATCACGGCACAGGTGGTGCAGGCGGCGACGAAATGGAAGCGGATGGCGCTCCGGTATTTCGACTGCGGCGTGGGCGAGGGTGTCTGCACCGACATGCGGGCGGTGCGCAAGGACTACTTCCTGGACCACGACCACAGCTGCTACGTGGACCAGTGGGACTGGGAGCGGGCCATCACCGCCGGGGACCGGAACATCGATTTTCTCAAGGATGTCGTCCGGAAGCTGTGGAAAGTCATCGTAGGCGCGGGGAAGATGGCGCGGGAGGAATTCCCGGCGCTTAAAACCGGTAAATATCCCGACTTCCCGGAGGAGCTCGAGTTCATCCACGCGGAGGACATGCTCCATCTGTATCCCGACCTGCCGCGCAAGCAGCGGGAAACCCGGACGCTTCAGGATATCGCCCCGGCGCTTTTCATCATCGGAATCGGATATCCGCTCAAGGACGGCTACCCGCACGAGATGCGCGCGGCGGACTACGACGACTGGGTCACCGAGACGATCGTCAAGAACGGCGAGCAGTATCACGGCCTCAACGGCGACATCCTGGTGTGGAACCCGGTCACGAAGCGGCGGCACGAGCTCAGCTCCATGGGCATACGGGTCACGAAGGAAAGCATGAAGGTGCAGCTCGGGATGTCGGGGCAGGAGGATTTCCTGAAGCTGCCGTACCATAGGGCGATTCTGAACGACGAGATCCCGCAGAGCATCGGCGGCGGCATCGGCCAGTCCAGAACCTATATGTACCTGCTGCGCGCGGCCCACCTCGGGGAGGTGGAAATCTCCGTCTGGCCCCGGATTCTCAAGGATATCTGCGCCGCGAAGAACATTCACGTGCTGGAATAATCCGCATACCTTGGGATGCGCGCGGATAGGAGCGAACACAAGGTTCGGGCGAACACAAGATTGGGCGAACACAAG
>JAFGAO010000094.1 GCA_016933615.1 Acidobacteriota bacterium | reverse complement strand
TGCCTGCGTCGCGGGAACGCAACTCTTGAGTTGCGCCGCCTTAGCATCTGCCCGTCCGGCGCTCGCGCCAAAATGTAAACTTATTTTGCGCGAACCCTTAGGCGATAGTGCCGAGCCTTCAAGCGTCTTAAAATCAAATAGAACACACTTACAGCCAAAAAACTATTGACGCCTATAATCCATTTACTCCAAAAGGGGTAGGGTGTTGCATAGGCCGCGATTAGCAGCAGAGGTGCTGATAAAACATGAGCCAAGCTGACAAATATTGTTTTTTCTAAAACAACATCCTTCGGATCGTACCAAGCCAAGTTAAACAACACTCGCAGAACATAGTAAGTGGCTAGAAAATGAGCAATGGTAAATAGAACGAAAAGGATAGCTGTGCGTCTTCGCATCCCAATCTTCCTGAGCCTCAAAGTTGCTTGTGGTGCTCGAACAATAGCGGTGTCGGGCACATTTTAACATGAAAAGTTGAAAACTCTCGCGAAGTCCTTTTCGTGGGAATAATGGCATTTAACAAAAAGAGGTTTGAAAATGCCACAACCGGATCGCCGGCTTATTTCTATGCTGCGGTGAGAGGTTTGATCTGATGGACGCTTTTCCTGAGATCTTTTTCGGCATCCCATAGATCGACTGCACGCTGAGCATTGAGCCAGAACTCCGGCGTGTTGACGAACAGTCGCGCAAGCCGAAGAGCCATTTCCGGTGTTACGGCGCGCCGCTCTCGAACCAGTTCGTTGACGGTCTGGCGCGAAACACCCAATGCTTTCGCTAATCTCGATGCTGTCAAGCCGTAATCCGGCAAGAAATCCTCCCGTAGCATTTCGCCGGGATGCGTCGGGCGAATCTTTCTTTCTCGCGTGTTTTCAATACTCATAAAGCGCAACCTAATGATAATCTGTTAGTTCAACATCAAAGGCATCACCGTCGACGAACCGGAAGCAGATGCGCCACTGCTCATTTACGGAGATTAAAAACTGTCCGATTCTCTTCCTCTCCAGTTCATGCAGCCGGTTGCCTGGAGGCGCCTTCAAATCGTCAAGCCCAGTCGCCAGATCCAAGTACTCGAGCTTTCGTATCGCCCTTCGGGTGATTTCAGGCGGGAATCGCTTCGATTTTCCCTGCACGTACAAGTCCCGAGTGTGTCGATCAGCAAATGTCTTGATCACAACAAAAAGTGTAATCTGTCACGTGACACACGTCAATTAATCTCTGCTGATAATTTGAGAGAACCGGCCGTCCGACCGCAAACTGGGATCGTCAGCTTTTTCCGAGCCATAAGTCCCGTCCGAGGAAACTGCGCTAAAATGCATGTTCAGCCCCTTAATCTATCTTTCCGGGAGGCTGTTCCCCGATTTCGCGACTACGCTTCCCGAGCACTTCTCGATCAAATCAGAAATTACATAAATTCATGATTGGCGGCAAAAGAGGTTTCGGGACGCCACAAGCGGATTGCCGGCTTATTTCTATGCTGCGGTGAGAGGTTTGATCTGATGGACGCTTTTCCCGAGATCTTTTTCGGCGGCCCATAGATCGACTGCACGCTGAGCATTGAGCCGGGACTCCGTCGTGTCGCCGAACAGGCGCTCAAGCCGAAGAGCCGTTTCCGGTGTTACGGCGCAACGCCGTCATTGTGGCCGAACTGGATCAGGACTATGTCGCCGGCTTTGAGATCCGCGACAATGCCGTCCCAGAGCCCCTCGGTGATGAAGGTGCGGCTGCTGCGCCCTCCCCGGGCCCGGTTCATGACCTTCAACCGGCCGGGATCGAAGAATTTCTGCAGGTGGCTGCCCCAGCCGTTATCAGCCCCATTGGCGGCGGTGGAATCGCCGGCAATGAAAAGGACCTGCGCATCCGCCTGTGCGGCGGCTCCCGTTGCCAGCAGTGCCAATCCGAGCAGAAACTATGTGGATTTCACGGCAATCCCTTTTGAATCCGCCACAGGCTATCATAGAATAAGGGCTCATGATTCAATAAAACATGGAGCCGGCAATGAGAATTCTGAAACTGTTTTTATTAAGCATGATCGCGTTCGGCGTGGAGTCTTTTGCACAAAACAACCTCGAAATCTACGCCAATGCGGGCGCGCATCGCATCAGCAAAGACATATACGGCCATTTTGCCGAACATCTCGGCCGCTGCATCTACGACGGCATTTGGGTGGGGCCGGATTCGGACATTCCCAACGTAAACGGGTACCGCAAAGACGTGCTCGAGGCGCTTCAGGCCCTCGAGATACCCGTGCTGCGCTGGCCGGGCGGCTGTTTCGCCGACACGTATCACTGGAAGGACGGCATCGGGCCGGTAAAAGACCGTCCGAAAATCAAGAACGTGTTCTGGGGCGGCGTCATCGAGGACAACAGCTTCGGGACGCACGAGTTTCTGAATCTGTGCGAACTGCTGGGAAGCGACGCGTACATTTCCGCCAATGTCGGCAGCGGCACCGTCGAGGAGATGATCGACTGGATCGAATACATGACCTCGGACGAGGATGTCGCAATGGCCGATCTGCGCCGCAGAAACGGCCGCGAAAAGCCGTGGGACGTGAAATTCATCGGCATCGGGAACGAAAGCTGGGGCTGCGGCGGCGAAATGACGCCCGAGCATTATGCCGATTTGATGAAGACCTATTCCAGCTACGCGCGGCTGTACGGGGGCCGCCGCCTGGTCCGCGTCGGCAGCGGCGCCAATTCTGGCGACTACAACTGGACCCGCGTGCTCATGGAAAAAGGCGCCCGCCAGGTGGATGCGCTCGGGGCCCATTATTACACGATCGCGGGGGAAGGCTGGGGAAACAAATCGTCGGCCACGGATTTCGGGGAGGATCTGTATTTCCGGGGCATTCAGCAGGGGCTGCGCATGGACGGGCTGATCGCCCAACACTCCGCCGTCATGGACCAGTACGATCCGGGCAAGCGCGTGGGCCTGTTTATCGACGAATGGGGCATCTGGACCGACGTGGAGCCGGGAACGAACCCGGGTTTTCTCTACCAGCAGAATTCCATGAGGGATGCGCTGATCGCCGCGACCACATTGAATATTTTCAACAAGCATTGCGAACGGGTTCGCATGGCCAACATTGCCCAGACGGTGAATGTCCTGCAGGCGATGGTCTTGACTCAGGACGACAGGATGCTGCTGACGCCGACGTACCACGTATTCAATATGTTCAAGGATCACAAGGGAGCGCTGATGCTGCCGTTTCATTTGTCGACGGAGGATTACGAGTTCAACGGCGATAAAATCCCGGCCGTTGGCGTTTCGGCGTCCCTTGCAGGCGACGGCAGCCTGACGCTGACGCTGACGAATGTAAATCCCGAAAAAAAAGTCGATCTTGAAATTTCCTTTATGGGGAGGAGCGTCGACGGTGTGGAGGATGCCGTGGTGCTGACCGCCCCGGCCGTCAATTCGATCAACACGTTTGATAAAACGGATACCGTATCGCCGAAAAAATTCAGCGAATTCAAAAAATCTTCGGACCATGCCATCACGGTCGCGCTGCCGTCGAAGTCGGTTGTGAAGTTGAAAGTCCGGTAAAGAAGGAGTGCCCTGAATGCGTATCCTGCGTATCCTGCGGATCGTCGGCGTCGTCGTGACGGCCCTGTTTCTGAATGCCTGCCGTGCGCCGCGCACAACGTACGACATAACCGGTTACGGCGCCCTGGGCGACGGCCAAACGGTCAACACGGAGGCAATCCAGGAGGCGATCGACGCCTGTGCGCTCGCCGGAGGCGGTGTTGTTCGCGTACCCCGGGGGACCTTCCTGTCCGGGGCCGTTTTTTTCAAGACGGGCGTCGACCTTCATATCGATGAAGGCGGCTGCCTCAAAGGCACCACCAACATGGCGGACTACCGCCTGGTCCAGACGCGCTGGGAGGGCGAGGAGCGCATCTGGGTCAGCGCGCTGGTGAATGCGTTCGGAATAGAGGGTTTCACCCTGGACGGCGGCGGCACCATAGACGGGTCCGGCGACATCTGGCACCGGCAGCGCTTTGGTCCCGGAGCGGAATCAGCTTCCGGACCGTCCCACGTCGGCCCCGTCCGGGAAGGCCCGCCGCCGCTGGGCCCAGGGGGAGGACTCGATGCGGCGCCGGATTCCCCCGCGTACAATTTTGTGGAAACCGAGTTGCCCGGCTACGCCCGCCCGCGCCTGATCGCGGTCCAGAACTGCGACAACGCCGCGGTGCGCGATATCCGTATCCGCAACCAGTCCTCCTGGGGAGTGTTTGTCCTTTATTCCCGCGATGTGACCATCGAGAATCTGAACATTCGCGCCGCGCACCATATCCCCAGCAGCGACGGCATCGACATCGACTCCTGCGACGGGGTCGTGATCCGCAACGTGGACATCGACGTCAACGACGACTGCATCGCCATCAAGTCCGGCAAGGACGAGGACGGGCGGCGCGTCGGCCGTCCCGCCGAGAACATTCTCATAACCGGCAGTATCTTCCGCTACGGCCACGGCGGCGTATCGATGGGAAGCGAAATGTCCGGGGGAATCCGCAACGTCACGATCCGGGACAGCGTCATGATGGAGGACAACTGGGCCCCGATCCGCTTCAAATCCCAGCCCAGCCGGGGCGGCGTGGTCGAAAACATCACCTACGAAAATATCGAACTGCGCGGCACGCGCAAGGCGTTCGAGTTCAACATGGCCTGGCGCATGATCGATACCCGGCCTGCGGCGAATCCTCTTCCCGTGGTGCGCGGCGTCCGGATCGCCAACGTCAGCGGCACCGCCGCCAGCGTCGGCGACATGACCGGCCTCGACGACAGCCCGATCACGAAGGTCGTTTTCGAAAACTGTACGATTGCCGCCGCCGAAAGCGGCTTCATCCTGCGCAACGTTGAGGACATCGATCTCTCCGGCCTCACGATCCGCGTGCCGGAAGGCGTCGAGCCCGTCATCCGGCGCTGACCCGTTGCGGGCTTCACCAGGCGATATAGCCGCCGTCGATCACGAGCTCGCTGCCGGTGACGAATTTCGACTCGTCCGACGCAAAATAGAGCACGGCAAAAGCAACGTCGCGGGGCTCCCCGTAGCGGCCCAGCGGGATGTGTTTCTGCAGCCGCCGGTTGAACTCCTCCTGCCCCTCCGGGGCCGCTTTCCCCACCTGATCCAGCATCGGAGTCCATATCCAGCCGGGATGGATCGAGTTCACCCGGATCCCGTCCTTCGCGTAGCAGACGGCATCGGACTTGGTCATCATTCTCACGGCCCCCTTGGCGGCGTGATAAAGATAGGGCGGCGGGTTGTCGACCCCGGCGACGATGCCGTACACGGAGGAGATATTGACGATGCTGCCGCCGCCCTTCTTCATGTAGGGAACCGCGTGTTTCGTGCACAGGAAAACGCCTTTGGCGTCGACGTCGAGAACGCGGTTCCATTCAGGCACGCTTATTTCGTGCGTCGGCTTGGGGCTCCCGCTGATCCCGGCATTGTTGACGAGGATATCGATGCGCCCGTATTTTTCCGCGACTTCCCGGCAGACCCGCCGGACGTCCTCTTCGCTGGCGACGTCCATGTGTCGGTACAGCGCCTCGCCGCCGGCGCCGTTTATTTCTTTCTCCGCCTGTTTGCCGGGTTCATCCGCGATATCGACTATGGCGACACGGGCGCCTTCCTGCGCCAGCAGAACACTCGCCGCCCTGCCCAATCCCATCGCCCCGCCGGTCACGATGGCCACTTTATCCTGAACTCTTGCCATACGGTCTCTCCTCTTTGGGGTTTGCTGAAGACAAGGATGATCCCGGCAACCGATTTTCCCGCATCTTCAGACAGATTTCCACAGATTAAAGAGTGCCGCCGCTTTTAAAAAGAGGATTGCCCGGATTGTCCGTTATTTTAAGGTTTGATTCAAAAAAGAATGCATTCGGAAATGGCCAGTTCATCGGCCACGTGCCGGGCCACGAACTGGCTGAGCCAGTGGGGCTGGTGGGCATCCGAACTCAGAATGTATTTGAAGCGGCCTTTAAAAGGACCGTAATAGCGGCGCCAGTCCGAGCGCCACACGTAGCGGTTGTTGATTTCGATGAGGCAGTCGTCGGGCACCCGGTCGAGGTCCGTATCCAGGGCATTGGGGTGGGCGACGACGACCGGTTTGCCGGTTGCCAGAAGATGTTCGAGACAGCGGTAATCGGCGGCGCGGTCCCGGCAGTGCACGATGTAATAATCCACTGGATAGGCCGCCGCCTCCTCGGCCCATTTGCCGCCGTCGACCTCGGTGCCGAGCTTTAAGCCGGCCGCCCTGATTTCACGCTGGTACATTTCGAAAGCGCCTCCGACCAGATTTTCGAAATGGTCGCTGATGCCGGCGATCCGGGCGTGGTTGAGCCCGGCGATCAGTTCGATGGTCTGCTCGGGTACGACAGCGCTGTCATTGGCGGAATAGACGGTGTGAATGTGCAGGTCCTGGTTGAGCATGCAGTCGGCTCCTGTTCCGTATAACCAAAACAACCAGTATACCGGCCTTTGGTTTGAGATTCGTGAAATTTATGGTCCCGCTTTGTTAAAAACAACCCCTGATGGGAAGAAAAAGTCTATTTTCCTAGCTTTTAGTAGCGAATGAATGATCCCGCTTGATTTTTAGGCTTGGAGATTTTGCGATACCTGCCGGGACAGTTATCCGCGGCCCGTGGAATTTTGAGATCATCGCTTTACTCTTGGTTTCTTTTACACTAAGATCTACCGTATCAGAGTTCTTTATTTCCGGACGCGGGCTTCTATCGCCTGGAGAGATTGGCGAATGAAGAAATAAATCCCAAGTGCAGATGAAGGAGGGCACTGAGTATAGGTGCGTCCGGCATTCTGAACTTTAAATAGTCCACAACAGACAGCAACAGAAGCAGGGCTGGAGGCTTGAAAAATGGATCTTAAAGAACTGAAGAAGATTCTTGCCGGCCTCGGTTTGGCCGGACTTCTTGCCGGAGCCGGGCTTGCAATCCCCGGCTGCTCCTCCGGATGAAGCGGCGATGAATCGGGTGCCGGCGGCACCCAGGAGGAGGCCCAGGAACAGACAGGCCAAAGCGGCTGAGGCGGCGATACCGATGCCGGAGGCAGCGAAGAGAACCAGGGGCAAAGCGGTTGAGCCTAGTATCGGGCGCCGTGGGCGCCTCTTACGGATAGAAACCCCAAAAGACTGAAATACTGCAACAGATCCGTCCTTTCGGGCCTGGATTGAGCGGGTGAATGACTGTCCGCGGCTCTTTTTAGCGGCCGCCCTGCACGCCTGCGCCCGGATGTTCAGATCAATGAAGTGAAAATGGGAAATCCTCCAACTGCAAAGAGGAGGCCGGAAGACGTTTTCCCCGCATGCCGGCGCATGCTGGATCCCGAAACATGGGACCGGGTCCTCCGGCAGTGCGGCCGGGATCCGAGTCCGGATTCCATCCTGAAAAGCATTGCTCATTTGAGTCGGGAGTCGAAGGTGCCGGGTTTTCTCCCCGACCTTGCGCAACTGGAATGGGCTGTCTGCAGGGTTTCGGATGAGAGGACGGAATCCTTTAAGAATCCGGACCGGATCGCGGTGAATCCGACACTGCAGCTTATAAGGGTTTCCTGGAGCCATCTGCCTTCCATTGTCGCCGACAAGAAAATCGATCCAAGCACACCCCGGAAATCGACGGGAGAATTCGTTCTCGTTTGGAAGGATCGCGGCAGCGGACACCCGGTATGCAGAACCGCCTCCGACGAGGATCTTTTGGCCCTGAAGCTCGTGGTCGAAGAAACCGATTCCGGGGCGGCCGCCGCTGCCGGCAACCTGCCGGTGGGGGCGATAGAAAGCGCCCTGCAGCGTGCGGTTTCCAGAGGGATCCTGCTCGCTCCGCCCAGCCGCATCCGGCGGGATCTGTCCGGCTATCCCGAGATTCCCTGCGAAGAAGAGAAATTCGTATCTTCGGCTTTTTTCACCCTTCAATGGCACGTTACCCAGAAGTGCGATCTCCGCTGCAAACACTGTTACGACCGCAGCGACCGGTCCGATCTCAGGCTGGAAGACGGGATTGCGCTGCTGGACGGTCTGGGCTCTTTCTGCAGGGAGCGGCACGTGAAGGGTCAGGTTTCCTTTACCGGCGGCAATCCCCTTCTGTATCCTCATTTTCACGAATTATACCGGGCCGCCTCTGAACTGGGGCTTGCCACGGCGATTCTGGGCAATCCCGCGTCGCGGGAAGAAATGGAAAAGATTCTGTCTATTAAAAAGCCCGTCTATTTCCAGGTCAGCCTCGAGGGACTGCGCCAACACAACGACAGCATAAGGGGCCGGGGAAGTTTCAGCCGGACGATCGAGTTTCTGAAACTACTTCGGCAGCTTGGGATCCCGTCGAAAGTCATGCTTACGCTGACGGAAGCCAATATGGACCAGGTGATTCCTCTGGGGGAGACGCTCCGTGGCCTTGCCGGAAGCTTTACGTTCAACCGCCTTTCGCTGGTCGGCTCGGGAGCCGGTCTCCGGCCCCCGCCGAAAGAAAATTATGAGTCCTTTCTGAAAGCGTACATGAGGGAATCCCGAAAAAACCGGACCCTGGGCTGGAAGGACAGTCTGATCAATATCCTATGCCGCCGCAGGGGGCTGCGGCCTTTCGGCGGGTGCACGGGCTACGGATGCGGCGCCGCCTTCAATTTCATCTCCGTACTGTCGGACGGCGAAGCCCATGCGTGCCGGAAATTCCCCTCTCCCATCGGCAACGTTTTCAAACAAACCCTCGCGGAAATCTACGATTCGCCCCGGGCGGAGCGCTACCGTTCGGGTCCGGAGGAATGCCGCGGCTGCGATCTCAGGATTGTCTGCCGCGGCTGCCTGGCCTCGACCTTCGGCGAGGGTCTGGATGTATTCAAGAACAGGGACCCCTATTGTTTTGTGGACGGCCATGCCACGGAATCCTCCTGAAGATCCCGGTTGTCCCGCTATATAATGGAACCGCGAATCATTGCGGGAAACGATCGACCCTGCGGAATCCCGCCGGACCCGCGGACGGAGAAAATAATGAAAATACGTTGGTTCATACTCTTTTTCTTGATGACGGCGACCGGCCCTGCAGAGGAGTGGAATCGTTTTCGCGGCCCCAACGGCAGCGGGATTTCCGATGCAACGGGGCTGCCGGTCGAGTTCGGCCGGGCAAAGAATATCGACTGGCGGACGGAGATCCCTTTCGGCCGCTCGTCGCCCATACTGGCCCGGGATTGCGTCGTGGTCACCGGGAGCGAAGGGGAAAAGCTGATCACGGTGTGTATAGACAGGAAAACGGGCAGGGTAGCCTGGCGGCGCGAGCTTCTGAGGGACCGGACCCAGGAAATATATAAAGACAATGATACGGCGACTCCGACTCCGGCTTCAGACGGGGAAAATATCTATGTGTTCTTTGCTGATTTGGGGCTTGTCTCCTACGGACCGGGGGGCGAGGAGCGGTGGCGTTTCAAATTGGGGCCTTTTCACAACTTTTACGGAATTTCCGCTTCACCGGTCGTGTACGGCGATACGCTTGTGCAGGTGTGCGATTCCAGGAGAGGTTCCTTCATAATCGCGCTCGACAAGGACAGCGGGAGCGTTCGATGGCGTAAAGAGAGGCCGATGGCGAAAACCGAGGCCTACTCCACCCCGATCCTGTGGATGCCCGAAGGCGGAAAAGCACAGGTAGTTGTCGTAGGGGCTTACCGGATCGACGGCTACGCTCTGGATTCGGGCCAAAATTTATGGTGGGTGGGCGGGCAGGGAACAAGCCCGATTTCCTCGCCCGTGCTGGACAATGGAATCCTGTTCGCAACATCTCACGGGGCGGACAAACCGCAGCTCGAGCCATGGGCTCAGCTGTCGAGGCGGGATAAAGACAAAGACGGCAGAATTTCCGCCCTTGAAATCGGTGAATACAACATGTTGGGCGACCACTTCGGTTGGCTCGACAGGAATGAAGATGGATTCCTGACGCAGAATGAATGGAATGAGGTTCTCGAGGAAAGCGTTTCTGAACACGGCCTGGCGGCCGTGCGCGCCGGAGGGTCCGGCGACATGACACGGAAAAATCTGCTCTGGCGCAGCAGGAAGAGCTATTCGGACCTGACTTCTCCACTCCTGTACCGGGGCGTTCTTTACATGGTAATAGACAACGGCATTGTGGTGAGCCGGGATCCGGAGACGGGGGAGATCTGGAAGATCGGAAGGACGAAAGACGCCGTCGAATCCTACTACGCGTCGCCCGTTGCCGCGGACGGGAAGGTTTATCTTGCAAGCCACGGCGGGAAAATCAGTGTGTTGAAGGCGGGGCCCCAGTGGGAAGTGCTCTCCGTCAACGATCTTGGCGAACAGTGCCAGGCGACGCCCGCCATCGGAAACGGGAGCATTTATATCCGCACCCGAGAAGCGCTTTACCGTTTCAGTGAAAAGCCCTGATCCCGGAATTCTAATCCGGCGTATTGCCCACTCTTTTGTAGTCGCCGCTGACGGCGATATCCACGAACAGTACGGGCTTGTTGATTACCTTGAAATTCAGAGGGCCGTGGAACAGGCCTGCCGGGATGTACAGCGCCGTCGGCCGGGTGATGACGTGCTTTTCCATATGAGCCCCGTCCTCTCCCAAGCTCATCTCGATCTCCGCGTCGAAGCTCCTCTGGTCCTCCGAGTCCGCCGAGAAAAAATGCAGGTACTGGGGGAATTCATGCTGATGCGGTTGGCTGACCATCACGAACGGCCGCGTGATATGAATGCAGTCGACGGAGAGGTGGCTGCCGCCGAAGCTCTTTAAATGCCGCGTCGAAGTGCAGTCCCAATACCCCGGGAATTTCGGGCTTTCCTTAAGGACATCCGTGGTGAAATATTTTCCGAATCTGGTTGTGGTCATCAGGCACCCTTCATTCAGTGTATCTTTTGGCGGCCACTATAGGGCAAAGCGGCCGGGAATACAATCGCCGATAGAAAGGAATTTTTATAACGCAGCCGCGATCCGGCTCTATCGGACCGGTTCCCAGCCCTGCTCGACCAGCCAGGCGTTCACTTCGTTCCGCTTTTCATGGAAGGTTACAATAGTCAGTTCATCCCCTCTCTCCAGGATGATGCCGTCCTCGACCGGGGCGACTTTCTTGCCCTTCTTGACCGCGACCGGCAATAAAGCGTTCGCGATTTTTTGGGGGGGATCCATGGCGTCCGAAAGGATGCGTTCCTTATCGCGCGTGCAGCGCCAGCAGGAGGACGACGCGGCTCGCCGGCGCAGCCTCAGGGACCAGAGGTCCACATTGGCCCGTCTGCCGAAAAGTATTGCCGCCCTCGATGCGCGAATGATGTTCTCCGTGATATGTCCGTCCAGCACCACCAGCAGACGCTGGATCTTAAACTCTTCGCGGGCGCGACGGACGAACAGGAGGTTGACTTCCCCGTTCTGTGTTATCCCGATGCATCCCGCCACGCTGTCGAGGCCGGCCCGCTGGCGGGTGCGTTCCTCGAGCGCATTGCCGAATACGACCCGGAATCCCTCCTCTTTTGCCGTCCGCGTGGCATCGGCGCTTGCATCCAGGAAGGTGACCTCCTCCCCCCCGTCCCGCAAGGCGCGTCCCAGCACCCGCCCGAGTTCGTTCGCCCCGAGGATCGCGTAGCCGGTGTCCGACTTTCGCCGCACATGCAGCAACCGGGCGATAAAACCTCCAGACAATCCCTGCACCAGGACCGTGACCGCGATGACGAGAAAAACCAGGGCCCGTATTTTATCGCCGCCCGCGATGCCGGCTTCGCCGAGCCGCTGGGCGAAGAAGGAGGCCACGGCGGCAGCCACGATCCCGCGCGGGGCCATCCAGGCGAGGAACGCGCGCTCGCGCGGTTTGAGATTTGAGCCGATGGTGCAGAGGACAATCCCGGCGGGCCGGACCAAAAACATCAGTGCCAGGCATACGAGGAGTCCGGAGCGGCCCAGGGCGCGGATTTCCGAGAAGCGCACATCGGCCGCCAGCAGCACAAAGAGCAGGCCGATGAGCATGACCGTCAACCC
>JAFGAO010000093.1 GCA_016933615.1 Acidobacteriota bacterium | reverse complement strand
GAAACGCCCATATGGGAAACGTCAAAAACAGCCGAGGCAGCATCTTGTCGCCATATATTTACCCCGCGACTCCAGCAACAGCCGATCGTTACCATGGGGATTCGTGCATACTCGTCGTATCGCAAGTGTTTTTACCCCTGCAAACGGGCAATCTCGGCCGAGACTGCCTTGCCGCTTGGCAAATATTTCGGAATTCCGGCCCAATTTTGGATGAATCTTCAAGCTGAACATGATCTCCGGTTGGCTGCAGCGAGGACCAAACTGGAAAAGGTAAAAGCCAGAACTGCCGCCTGATCCATGCCTTCAACCGGCTCCGCGTTTTTGCTCCACGCTCCGCGCTCCCTTTTAAAATTGCTGAATATTCAAAAACCAAACCGGTCCGGACAGGAATGCCGAAAAAAGCTCATTGCACGGATTTTCGAAGCGGTTTGATTTTTAAATATTCCCCATCGGCGGCTGGCCGCGCATTCCATAGATCAACACCCTGTTGCAAGCCGGGCCCAAGATTATGTTCTTCACGCAGTCATTCACCGGGATGGGTTGGCGGCAATCCTTTTCTGTTTCCCGCAATGGTGCTCGCTTTCACCCGGATTATGCAATGACTTCATTTTTTTCGGAAATATTGCCTTCTGCCTCAGGGGCGAACATGCCTGTCCGCCGAAGCCCGTATGGCCGAGGCGGTGGGTTCGCCACGATATCAATGGGAATTTCGTAAAGAGGCGGAATAAGGCTCTTCCACGTAAAAGAGCGCCGTCACGGGAGGAAGCACCAGAGGCACTGCCGTCAGCTCCCGTCCATCTTCGCTCCGCGAGTGCCCCTCCTCTACGGGACGGATCCGGCCGCTCATCGGGTCCCAGATGGACAGGTCCATTGCACCGCGCAGAGTGACTTCGGTCTCGACGGCCCTGTCGGAAGAGTTGCCGAAATAGTAGAGGTTCCTTCCGTCCTTGACCTTGTGGATGTAAGTCAGCGAGCCGTCGTAGCCGCGGCCGATCTTGAGCCGCCACATAGGCTCGGCGATCGCGACGTCCCGGACAGGGACGACTTCCCCCATGACCGTCCGAATCATCTCCGGCGTGTAGTCGGGCAGAAAGTACGCGCGGCCGCCCGCATCATTGCGGTTGACGAAGTACACCATGAACTCGTCGATGCGGCGCTCGAACCGGGCCGTCATCGGCCCGTCCTCGGGCAGGCCGAACATCTCGCCCATGATCCGGGCAACCGCCGCGTCCTGCCCCATTTCCGCGGACTGGACGGCAAGCACTCCGGTAGCGATCACGGCGCCGCCGGAATCGTAGAAAGCCCGGATCTTCCGGGCGGTTTCGACCGACAGCACCCGGCTTCCGGGAATGATCAGCACGGAATATTCCTCGCGGTTGACCGCATTATCCAGGATCAGCCTGTCGCCCTCGATCGCGCACCGCTCCTCGAGCGCCTGCGGGTGGAGGAAGGTGAAATCCTGGCGCAGGCCGCGGAACAGCAATTCGCCCAGCTCGATGTAATCGGTCTCGGGGGGTACGATGCCTCCCTCGCGGGCATAGGCCGATTCCGCGCCGCGAGGCGCGCCCCCCCAGTCGCCGAAACGGTAGGCCGCCTGCAGCGAGGCGATGGGATACAGGATAGCCGCGTCGGCCACGTGCCGCCCGTGCTGGAGCATGTAGCAGTTGCGGCCGATGAACCGGTCGCTCTCGGGCGTCTTCTCGCGCGGCAGCGCCCCGACCTGGAAGTTCACGCCCATCGCCGCCTGGTCGATGGCCACCTTCCACACAATCTCGGGGCTCATGACGTCGCGGTACCCGGCATAGGTTTCCGCCATGAAGAAAGGTTTGTCCCAGTTGTACCCGGCCGAGCCGACCAGCTTGTAGGCGCGGTTGGTGCGGCCCCACCACCAGATGTCGTCGATCGCGGGCACCTGCTGATGCTTGAAGGCGAGCATCAGGTCGCCGTTGACCGGGACGGGATTGTCGATCTCCTCCTGGTCGAGGTGGCCGCTGAGCATGATGCCGTGCGCGCGGCACCAGTCGTCCATCTGTTTTATGAAGCATTCGGAGAAAAGCCTGGCGCGGAAGCCGAAAAGCGCATTGCGCGCGGCCGCGGTTTCCGGACCGATGTCGTACCAGAGCGCCGGGTAGTGCTTCACCGGGCTGTAGCCGTGCTCCCTTTCAAAGCCCGCGTTGAATCCCGGCGTCCAGGCCTTGCCGTTGGACACGTGCATGGCCGGCTCGTCGTAGTGCGTGATCTGCAGGACATCCCCCCAGTATTTCCTGAGATGGTCGTAATGAGCCTGGTAGTTGAGGTCGATATACGCGCGCACGGCCTCGGCGTCGAGATAGTCGACGTAGCCGCTTTTGACGCCCTGGCCCAGCGAAGCCTTCGGGTCCAGGTAAAAAGCCATCACCTTCCAACGGCCCCGAGGCACACTGCATTCCAGCCGCCTGCCTTCGACCGCATCGCCGATGTCCACAGTCTCTTTCGTGTCCAGGTTCATCCGCGCCGCGCCCATCGCGATCCCCTCGGGAATGTCCAATACCACCCGGGCGGGGCCGGTAATGTCGCGTTCAACCTTTTCGAGGCTCTTGGCCGCGTGCTGCGGGTATTTCGAGTAGAGATGCCCTCCCGCCATGCCGCTCGGATAGCCCCACTCGTCGTAGAAAACCATCGGGGCGATGCCGTTGGCCAGGCCCGCCTCGATGATCCCGGCGTAAAGGTCGAAGTACTCCTCGCTCAGGAAGGCAATTCCCCGGTCGGAAGGCTTGCGGCCCGAACCCTGCAGGTACTCCAGGGAAAGCCCTTCGGTGCTGCCGCCCCCCATGCCCAGGTAGAAGCCGCCGGCTGCATCCCTCTCCGCCCAGCGCCTGACCGCCAGGGTCATGCTCTCTTCGGTCGCCGCGGAAAGATCGTATGTCAGCCACGCGTGCTGGCGGTACTCCCTGGGCGGGTCGGCGAACGTTTCAGGATCGATGCGCCGCGAGCGCTCGAACGCTCCGGGGACCGAGAGGGTCCCGAGCAGGACAAAAACCGCTGCGCCCAGCGACGCGGCTGCTTTCCTGCGAGGCAACAGCCTGTCGAAAATCTGTAAGAGTCCGTGTTCCATGACCTGCCTCCTGCAGGAGATTCCCCGATCGGATTTATGGAAAAAAAACGCGGTGCCGACGCCGCCAGCCTAACACCAAACGCCCGATGAAACAAACTCCGGCGGCGGGAGTCTTCCGCGGCGCAACCGATTGCAAATTTGATTTCATTGCATGCTGTTGCGGCAACACTCCGGTTTACATCGCGCCGCAGGCCGTCTATCCTTGTATCCAGGCGCAATTGCCTTCCATCGGGCCGAATGAGGGAGAATGTCGCTATGAAACGAATGATGCTTGCCGCTCTGTGCGCCCTTGCGGGCATTCCGTGGGCGTCCGCCCGGTACGACTGGGAGACCCCGGCGATCGTCGAGATCAACCGCGAGCCGGTTCGCGCGACCTGCACCCCCTACGCGAACGTAAAGCGGGCCGTCAGGATGGAAGCGTCGTTCCGGCAGTTGTGCCTGAACGGTGCCTGGAAGTTCCACTGGGCGCCGCGGCCGGAAGCGAGGCCGACGGATTTTTACAGGCCCGGGTTCGACGACAGCGGCTGGGGCGAGATCGTGGTGCCGGGGAACTGGCAGACGCAGGGGCACGGCGTGCCGATCTACACCAACGTCCGATATCCTTTTCGCGCGGAACCGCCGAACATCATGCTGGACCCGCCTCCCGATTTCACCCAGTTCGAGCTGCGCAATCCCGTCGGGAGCTACCGGCGCACGTTCCGGCTTCCTGAGACCTGGGAGAACATGCGCGTGTTCATCGAGTTCGCGGGCGTGAAGTCGGCGTTTTACGTCTGGGTCAACGGTGCGCTTGCAGGCTACAGCCAGGACAGCATGACGCCCGCGGAGTTCGATATCACGGACTACCTGGAATTGGGGGAAAACCTCCTTGCCGTGGAAGTGTACCGCTGGTCGGACGGAAGCTACCTGGAAGACCAGGACATGTGGCGCCTGAGCGGAATCTTCCGCGATGTGACGTTGATCGCGCGCCCGGCCGTGCACCTGCACGATTTTCATATCGTGACGGACCTGGACGACGACTATCGGGACGCCGAGGTTACCATCGACGTCGACCTGCGCAATCAGACGGGCGCCGCCGCGGGCGGGCTGACCTTGAAGGCGTATTTTTATCGGCCCGATGGAGTACAGCTCGGCGAAGCGGTCGCGGCGGGGCTGCAATTGCCCCGGGACCGTATCGACCGGCACAAGCTCGAGATGCGCATCAACGGCCCGGAACTGTGGAGCGCGGAGACGCCGGCCCTGTACAAGATCGTGCTGAGCCTGGAGGACGCGGAAGGCAACGTGCTCGAGGCGGTCCCGTGGCGTTTCGGGGTGCGGGAATACGAGTATCGGGACAGGCAGTTCTTTGTGAACGGGAAGTCGGTCAAGCTCAAGGGCGTCAACCGCCACGAGCACCACCCGCGGCTCGGGCGGCATGTGGATCCGGCGACGATGATAAAGGATATCGTCCTGATCAAGCAGGCCAACATCAACTACGTGCGGACGAGCCATTACCCGGACGACGTCCTGTGGTACAGGCTATGCGACGAATACGGGATCTACCTGATGGACGAGGCGAACCAGGAGGCGCACGGCTTCGGCACGGGGAGCCGGACGCTGGGCGACGACCCGGACTGGGAAAGAGCGCACGTCGACCGGGGCGTGTCGATGGTGGAGCGGGACAAGAACCACGCCAGCGTGGCCATCTGGTCGCTGGGCAACGAGGGGGGAAGCGGCCGGAACCTGGCGGCGATGCGTTCCGCCATGGAGGAGATCGACGCGACGCGTCCGTATTTCTATCATGCGGATCCGTCCGTTTCGGACTGGGTGGATATCGACTACCCGACGGTTGCCGAGCTCGAGGAGTTCGTATCGGAAGCGCGCGAAAAATGGGCCAACGTGCGCGAATACGCCCACATGATGGGCAATTCGGGCGGAAACCTGCAGGAGCACTGGGACGTGATCTACGCGCACCCCCAGATCGTGGGAGCCGCGATCTGGGACTGGGTGGACCAGGGGCTGGCAAAGCCGGTCGACGGCGGCCGGATGCGCTACGGGGATAATCCGGCCGCGCTTTCGCTCTCCCCGGACGAGTACTTCGCCTACGGCGGGGAGTTCGGGGACGTTCCCAACGACCAGGACTTCTGCATCAACGGGCTGGTCGGGCCCGACCGCGTGCCGCACCCGCACTACTACGAGGTAAGGAAAGTGTACCAGTACGTGTGGTTCAGGGCGCTGGACGCGGCAAGCGGGTACCTCGAGGTGACGAACCGCTACGACTTCACGAATCTCGACCGGTTCGACTGGGAATGGAGCCTGCTTTCGGACGGGCGCGTGGTCGAGCGCGGCATGCTGCTGCCGGTGGACCTGGAGCCGGGCGGCACGGCGGAGATACGGCTGCCCGTCGCGGAACAGATCCCGGAGGACGGGAAAGAGATCATTTTGCAGATAGACGTGAAGCTGATCGAGGATACGCTGTGGGCGCCGTCGGGGTGGCCCGTGGCGCGCGAGCAGTTCATCGTGCGCGAATCCGCTTACGCGGCGCCGGAAAACGGGCATGGACCGGCTCTTCAGGTCTCCGACGGCGGCGGAAGCATCCGGGTGCGCGGGGAGAACTTCGAGCTGATCTGGGACCGCGCCAGCGGCGCCCTAACCGGCTACGAGTACAAAGGAGTGCGGCTGCTCGAGCAGCCGCTCGAGCCCTACTTCTGGAAGCCGGCCAACCGCAACCAGGCGCGCAACCGCTATCTTGAACGGCTGGGTCCCTGGCGCGAAGCGGCGGCCGCACGAAAGTTGAAGGATGTATCGATCGAGCCGGATGAAGAAAGCGGCGCGGTATCCGTGATTTTCGCATTCCGGCTTCCGGTCGGGGAGGCGGATTACACGGTGGTCTACCGGGTAGGTACGGACGGCGCCGTGGCCGTAGAGGCCGACTATCATCCAAATTCCGAAACCGCGCCCAAGATGCCGAAGTTCGGAATGCGCATGGGCCTTCCGGAGAACTGGCGGGAAATTGCGTATTACGGGCGCGGACCATGGGAAAATTACTGGGACCGCAAAACGGGCGCGTTTTTCGGCGTGTACAGGATGCCGCTCGAGGACTACTGGGTGGACTATCTCTATCCCCAGGACAACGGCAACCGGTGCGACCTGCGCTGGTGGCAGGCCACCGACGCCTACGGTACGGGTCTGCGCGTCGAAGGGATGCAGGGGCTGAGCATCCGCGCCTGGCCGTTCACGGAAGCGGACATCGAATCGAGCCGCCTGGCGCACAAACTGCCGCGGCGCGATTTCATCAACGTCAACGTGGACTGGAAGGTGCACGGCGTGGGCGGAGACAACAGCTGGGGCAAGCGGACCATGGACAAATACACGCTGCCCGGAGAGAATCCGTATCACTACGGATTCCTGCTGAAACCTCTGGTGAAATAAGTAGCGCGCTCTCTGCCGGCAACTTCAGGTTTCCGTCTCGAAAATAAAACGAAACACGGAGCGGCGAACGGGGCGAACCTTGTGTTCGCCCACCTTGTGTTCGCCCGTGCGCCGTTCATGACGCTTTCATGCGCCTGGGTGCGGCAGCTTGCTGCCGCCATATCTCTTAGGCCTTATTGCCGGATTTCCTGTTGTTCTTGGCGATGTATTTGACCTGCCGGACCTTGGCCACCTTTTTGGGACGGACGGACGCCTCCTTGGTGACCCTGGCGTCGATGAAGAGGAACGGGCTGCCGACGCGTTTGATATCCAGCGGGCCGTGCATCAGGTTTTTGGGGATGAAGATATAGCAGGGGTAATTGATTTTAACGATCCTGTCGCCGAGCCTGAACTCGACATCCGCATCGAACTTCGCGAAGTTTTTGCTGTCCCCGATGAGGTATATCCACTGGTCGAAGGGGTGCTTGTGCCCCGGGTAGCCCAGCAGATCGGGCTTCGTGATGCGGGCGAATCCCATAGCCATCACCGATTTGGGGATGTCCATCGGCCCCAGCCCGGTCACCATCGGCTCCTTGATCGTGTCGTGGATGGATTTCCACGGCTTCAGTTCCACGACATTCGGTTCCCGTACCACGTTTTTCAGTGCATCCATGCCTGCCATAAGCGTCTCCTCCGGTCGTATACGTAAGCTTCAAGCGCAACCGTTGCATTTACGATTTCCAATAGCGGGCATTGTATACCAGCGCCGTGGAATGCCGCGACAATTTAAAAATTTTGTTCGTTTCCCCGCTTCAACGCGACAATGGAAATGTCGTCTTTCTGGGGAGCGCCCCGGCAAAACTCTTTCACGCTCTGAACCGTCCTGTCGACTATCTTTTGAGCCGTGTCCATTTCTTCCCGGCTCTGAAACAACAGCCGGACCCCGGCTTCATCATAAAACTCGCCGCGGACGTTTTCGGCATCCACGACGCCATCGGTGTAAAACAGAACCACGTCCCCGGCTTCCATCTTGAAACGGGTGGTATCATAAGGTTCTTCTTTTAAAAATTGCGACGGCATGCCCAAAGCAAATCCGTTTATCTCAAGGGACGTTACCGTATCTTTCGTTACGGAATAATGAAACGGATGGCAGTGCCCGGCATTGGCGATCTCAACGGTTCCGTCTTCGGTATCGAGCGTTGCCGCACAGCAGGTGATAAACGTGCCTTCTTCTACCTGCCCCGTTAAAGAATGATGCAATCCGAGTAAAATATCGGAAGGCTTGCGACGGTCTTTCAATTCATAACGGAGCATTTCATTGAACCGGACGGCGATGACCGCCGCGACCATGGCTTTGCCCGACACATCGGCCATAACCACCGCCAGGCGCTTCCTGTCGCCGTCCAGCCAGCGCCAGGCGAAATAATCCCCGCCGACGTGATTGGCCGGGATGCAGACGCCGGCAATTTCATAGCCGCGTATCCGCGGCATTTCCCTGGGAAGGAGGCTCATCTGCATGTCATGGGCGGTTTCGAGTTCGTCCCGCATGTACTCGAACTCCTGTTCGAACCTTTTCCGCTTTTCCTCCTCGGCCTTGAGCGTCTGCCTGTAGGCCGAAACCAGCAGCCCCAATACAAACGGCAGCAGCAAAACAAGGACAACCGTCCACGCGGCCTGGATGATGAAACGCTCCGATCCGTTGACCAGATAGGTGCCGATTATGGGAATGAACAGCAGGATCAGGCCCAGGAGAAAATGGCGCCAGAAGCCGTACCTTTTGACCGCCTTGCGGCTTTCGACAAAAGCTTCGTCGAAGGAAATGCCCCGGTCGACAGCCAGGATCAGAAGGTAAAAACAGGAGGTGCCCAGAAATATGCCGGGCAGGACCAGGAGAATCGTCCCGGCGACCGTCAGTATTATCGTGAACCAGAAAGCGGCGAAAAGCGGAAAGAAACGGCGCAACTGCGTGAAGATTTCCGCGAAGCGCGGTTTCCCCCCGTCCATGGTTTCGAGCAGCATCAGCATGAAACCGCCGTACAGGGCCCCATTCAACACGGTGAAGCTGGCCATTCCCAGGATCACCGCGACGAAGGAAACGCCCCAGAAGAGCCAGACGTTTTCGATCCAGGCGCGGAAACTGTCGGCGAAGCAACGCTTCACGCTGAAGAAATCTTTGGGATAAACAGGATTGTCCGCGAGCGGCATAAAGGCGCTTCTCCAGAAAAAGAAATAAGGAATCCGAGCGGGCGAACCTGTTTTTTATGCTAAAAAATAATCGGGCCCGCTTCAGGCATGCCCAGATTCATCAACCCATCGGATTCAGGCCGAAGTATTCCCGCACGTGAAACTGTCCGATGTGGCGGCCGATGGCCCCGGTCAGGCTGAGCCTCACGCCTCCCGCCCCTCCGGAAAATCCGAAACCGCAGTCATGGGTTATTTTCGTGTTGATCAGAACGCACATCTGGGCGCCGTTGCAGGCTTCCTCGTTCTGGACGAATATGTAGACCCCGTCCCGGACCTTGACATAAATGCAGGGAGAACCCCACTGGGCCCCCATGGTCTGGTTCTCGGTGAATATGGTCCACGACATGGAGTGGGGGGTACCGTAAAGGTGCATGGAGGTCATCTGGTCGGAATAGGACCACGAAAAGGCGTGCCCGACAAGTTCATCGGTAAATTCGTGGCGCACATACCGGGGAGGGTGGCCCCCCTCCATTTCAGCCACGCCGAAGAGGGCGTAGTAGGACGTCTCGTTCCCGAAATATTCCGTCCCCATCTGCGAGTGAATGCAGGTGGTGAGGCCGTTCATGAGATCCAGGGCGACCTGCACGCTCGCCCTTGGCTTGCTGCCGGTCAGGAGATGGCTGAACCATACCAGCTTTTCATCCCCTTCATAGGCCCGGTAGGCTTCCTCGTGCCATTGGGTCTCCCCGTCCTCCCTGTATCTGAGTTTGTACTTCTCGGCGATTCGATAGTGCCGGACGGGGCCGCCGTTGTCGTAGCGCAGGGTGAATTCCTTGCCCACCAGCAGGTCGGAAAAAGGCATATTGTTCCGGGACGCCGGCTGGATCGCGTCTATCCCGCCGCCGAACGCCGTGGTGCTCTTGAGCGCCGCCTGGTGGACTTCTTCGTCGGTCATGCGGTCGAAATCCCTGACGGGGCGGTACACCAGCCTCTGTCCTTTCCCCGGAGACTGCGGGTCGGCTTCGGACTGGACCACCATCGGCTCTTCGCCGTGATCGTCGAAGGGCTCGAGGCGGGCCAGCTCCCCGACGACTTTTCCGGTTCCCCGGAACATGTAGTATTCCAGTTCGTCCCTCTCATTGAAGCCCAGGCGAACGCCCGCCTGGGTCTCGCTGAACAGGTCCGCGACAAAGAGCGTGAAGATGCCGGAGAATTCGCACTCGGTCCTGTCGTAGATGAACATGTTGTCGTTGACCAGCACGTAATCCGACGGGCTGCACCAGCTGAGCTTGTCCGTGTGCCGGGTCAGTTCGACAAAGTTGGTGGAGACGACCGAGGCGTAGTATTCCAGGGTCTCGATGCCCGTGTCCTGTTTCCAGTACAATCCCTTGCCCTCGACCCTGTTCGTGAGGTGATGGCGTTCCTCGGGCGGTTTCCGGCCGGCGGCCTCGACGTAGCCGAAATAGATCTGGCGCTGCACTTCCCGGTCGTCGACGGTGATTTCCCTGTCGCTCAGGGTCTTTTCCTTCCTGCCGCTGGAGAGCCACACTTCAAACACGGTGGCGAGATTGGTGTCGAGATCCGCAAAAACGTTGTAGCCCTTCTGGGCCCCGGGAATCATGTGGGAGAAGAAGACCATCTGCTTCAGCTCGAGTGCCCCGTATCCCGCTTCGATCCCGGCGCCGCCGTTTTCGGAGAGCGTCAGCCGCTTTTCATCCCTGAAGGTGTAGGTCAGAACCGGGCCGTTGTCCGTCACGATTTTCAGCGACTTGCCGTCGAGCGCATCCGAGAATTCGGATGCGCATGCCGGTCCGGAGTCTGCTGATTTCAGTTTTTGTCCGATCTGCTCCTTTGTCAGCTTCGTGTAATTGAAACGATGCATGGGCGTATTCATTCACTCACCTCCTCATGGAATTAATACTGCAGGGGAGCAAACAGAAGCGGGTATTCCGCTCCCCCAAAAACACTTTATACTTGAGGCTGATGGGGCAAGTGTAGCACTTTCGGCCGGGCTCGGGTTAAATTTCCAAAGTAAACGGAATTTCTAACCCTCTATTGCCGACTCCCCTTATAATACGCCCAGGCGTCACCAGGCGCTTCCGGACAGTATTGGAATCCGCCGCCGAAAGGGATTTATTCATGACCTCAGGCGCTCCGACCGAGAAAGAAAGATTCCTGAATACGCTGCTCGGCGGCGGTGCGGACCGCTTTCCCTATTTTGATCTGGAGCCCTGGGAGGACACCCTGGAGCGCTGGCGCCGTGAAGGGCTCCCCGCCGGCCGGACCGTCGCGGAGTTCTTCAGCCTGGAAATCCACCATCCTGCCGGTGTCATGCTGCGCAGCTTTCCCTATTTCCAGGGGGCGCCCGACCTGCTCGGCGATCCGGCCGCTTTCGAAAGGCACTACGATCCGGGCCACCCCGGCCGCATGGAAGCCGGCTTCGAACTGAAATGCCGCGAGGCTGCCTCTAGCGGCAAGGTCGTCTATACGGATGCCTGGGGCGGAGGATTCCTGCAGATGCTGGGAGTGCACGACTGGGATTCGTTTGTTTCGGCCATGGTTGCGCTCAGGCAGGACCGGCCGAAGGTAGAGGCGCTGGTCGAACGCACCACCGATTTCTACTGCATGCTCCTGGAGAAGCTGCTGGCGAAAGCGTCCGTCGATTACGCCACCTTTTACGAACCGATCGCTTCCAGGAGCGGGCCGGTCGTCTCACCGGCCATGTTCCGGCATTTCGTGCTGCCCGGATACCGAAAGGTCCTCAATCTGCTCACGCGGCAAGGAGTTCCGCTGCGCATCCTCTGCACAACCGGAGGCAACCTGTCGGCCCTGCTGCCGGACCTGGTGGAAGCGGGAATCAACGGCTTCTGGATCAGCAGCATCCGCGATGCCGGAATGAGCTACCCCGAACTGCGCCGGGCTTTCGGGCCGGGCATCGCCCTTATCGGCGGCATCGACGCCACGTCGCTGGCCCGGGACGAAGACGCCGTGCGCCGGGCCGTGGACGAAACCGTTCCCTGTCTCCTGCAGCAAGGGCATTACCTCCCCTGCCTGGACGACCGCCCGCGAATCAACCACCCCTTCCGGCAATACCGCTATTTCCGCCGGCTCCTTGAAGAAACGGCACTCGGCCGCTACTGAATTCTTTTATCGGCCGGGTTGCGTGGATTCACGGTCGCAGACATGGCAGGATTCTGCCGGGAGCCTTGTGTGGAAATTCAGGAGGCGCTTGGATCCCTGAATGGCTTCAACGGGCTGAGGCAGAGACACCCTGAAGAAAGCATGCGCATCCAAGGCGCCCGGGGGTCTCCCCGGACGCCTCGAACGCCGCGTATTTGAAATCCGCCTTGAAAATAGCTTTATGGATGCGGCCCGCTTACTTGTACTGCAGCATGGTGATCCACTTGCCCCACTGGTTCACGCTCAGAAACTTGCCGTCGCGCGACAGGTAGGGTTTGCCCACTTCGGCGGGCAGGCTTTCCTCTTTCCAGGTCCTGCCCCCGTCGGCCGTGCGCAGGGCGATCAGGTTGGCCTTGCCGGAGAGCCCCAAAACGACCAGCCCGTTGTCGGCGTCGGAAAAACGGACGGCGGCCTGCGGCGTCTCGTTGATGAAGGGGCCGCTGGCGAAGCCGAGAATACCCGGGTTTTGAAGGCCCAGCGACCCTGAAGACCAGGTTTTGCCTCCGTCCCGCGTGGTGTACAGGGCGCCGTTCTGATCGACAAGATACCCGTCGGTGGCGGTGCGGAGAGAAATTGCGGCGACCTTGCCGGCGCCTTCAGGCAGGGCCATGGCCTTCCACGTCGCGCCTCCGTCCGCGGTCATTTCGAATTTGTCCCCGGAGCCGAGCCATCCCGTCTTCGCGTCCGCGAAGGCCAGGATACAGCCCATGCCGCCGGTCTTGCCTTCGATGGATTTCCACGTCAGGCCGCCGTCGGTGCTTACGCTGAGGTTTTTCATGCCGCACTGCCAGATCGTTTTGACATCCACGATGTCGAAGCTGTAGAGTCAGCCTCCGCTGGTGTCGGCCACGGCCCATGTCCGGCCGCCGTCGGTGCTGTAGTGCGCTTTGCCGACGTCCCCGGCACCTCCCGCAAGGCCGAAATTCCCGTTGTGGAATGCGGCTACCCGGAACTTGTCCCCGACATTCTTCTGCGGTATCACCACCTCCCACTGCGCCTGGGCGGCTGTGAGCCCAAACCCAATGACCATAATCGACACCAATATCAACAAAATGGTCCATCTGGTGAACTTCATCTCTTTTCCCCTCCTTGAAAAATGAACTTTCTTTCCTCCGTGCGCCGTATCTGAAAAAGCACTGACCTCAAGTCAAGTCTACGATGCCGCCTAGATTAACACAGATGCCGCATTATCCCCCAGGCCTGCGGCGATTTATGCCGCGACCCGCGGTAATGCTTTCGCGGGCTTTGGAATTCCTCCAAATAGTACCGGTAAAGGGCACGCGATAGCAAGACAGCCCCGCAAATCCAAAGTCGCGATGGGGAGCGGCCGCCATTTTCATGGAATCAGATCCGTCCCGGTACTCTTCTCTCCAGCCAGAATTTCGGTGACAGTCACCGAAATTCAGAATTCAGGTATCGGCCGTACGGATATCGGATTATTTAATTGATTATAATAGATATATGGATATTTTTCCCGCGCGCCTCCGGTCCGGGTTCAGAATCCGGGCCGAAAAAATGCGGGGATGATTTGATTCGGAATTTTTCCTGCGGAACTGCATATCCCTGCCGATAATAATAGCGGGAGTGTTTTAATGATAAAGAAAAAGAGTCTCGGCAGTGTTTTGGTGGAGCGCGGAGCCCTGACGGCCGCGAAGCTAGAGAAGGCGATCGAGCAGCAGAGAATAGTCGCGATGCACCTCGGAGAGCTCCTGCTTTCGCGCGAGGTGGTAAGAAAGGAAGACCTGATTCCCGCCCTCGAGGAAGTCACCAGCTGCGAATACCTGGACTGCAGCGCTGTCGAAGGAAATCCGGAGGCATTAAGCCTGGTGCCGGCTGATATTGCCCGCCGCCATTGCGTTTTCCCGGTAAGCCTGACAAACGGAAAGCTTGTGGTTGCGATGTCGGTGCCTCAGAAACTGAGCGCCATCGACGAACTGGCGTTCATTACCGGAAAAACGATCCTGCCCCGGCTGGGGTTCGAAAATGAAATCCAGGAAGCGATCGACAAGTGCTACGGGAAGGACGGCGATCAGGAAATCGAAAGCGAAAAGCACAAATTCCTGGAACTTGCCGAAAGCGACATGGGGATGATGGAGTATTTCACCTCCTCGTCAAAAAAAGCCCAGCTCGACGCCATAAGGGAGTACGAATCCGAACAGCGGGCGTTGAAAACAGAGGCGACCCAGATTGTCTCGGCTCTTCTTACGGCCGCAATCACCAAGAAGGCAAGCGACATCCACCTGGACCCGCAGGTTAAGGGCCTGCTGGTCCGGATGCGCATCGACGGCATATTGCACGACATAAAAAAGATCCCGGAAAAGAACCAGGCAAAGGTCACTTCCCGGATAAAGATACTGGCGGATATGGATATCGCCGAGCGCCGCGTGCCGCAGGACGGCCGGATACTCGTGAAGCTCAATTCCATGAAGCTGGACCTTCGGGTCTCCACCCTGCCGACCCAATACGGCGAGAAGGTCGTCATCCGAATTCTGGACACCAAGAACGCGGAGGTGGATTTTACCGAACTTGGCTTCTCCGATAGTGACAAGGAGAGCATCCTCGGCTGCATCGCCAAACCGCAGGGAATGCTTCTTGTATGCGGTCCGACGGGATCGGGAAAGACGACGACCCTCTACGCTGCCATCAACGCGCTGCGCAAGCGTCCGTTGAACATCATCACAATCGAGGATCCGATAGAGTATGTGATCGAGGGTATCAACCAGGTGCTGGTGAACCGGAAGTCCGGACGAACATTTTCAGGAAGCCTGAGATCCATCCTGCGCCAGGATCCCAACGTCATCATGGTCGGGGAAATTCGCGACCCCGAAACGGCCGAAATCGCGCTGACAGCCTCGCAAACGGGGCACCTTCTCCTGTCCACGATCCATACGAACGACAGCATATCGGCCATAACCCGGCTGATGGACCTGCATATTGCTCCTTTCCTGATAGCGTCCTCGCTGACGGGAGTCATAGCCCAGAGACTGGTTCGCAAACTATGCGGCTGCAAACGGGAAAGCCCCCTGCCGCCCCACTATGCTTCCCGCCTGAAAGCGGCCGGGATTTATGACACAAGCGGTCCCGTTTACGAACCCGTCGGCTGCATCGAGTGCGAGAATACCGGATACTCCGGAAGGGTGTGTACGGCCGAATTGCTTATCATAGACGAGAATATCCAGAACCTGATACGCAAGGGCGCATATCACGGCCAGATCCTTGAAAGCGCCCGGATGAACGGTTTCAAGACGCTCCAGGAAGCCGCTTGGGAAAAAGTCAGAATGGGGCTGACAAGCCTCGAGGAAATATTCAGGCTCATTCCGTTCAACGATGAGTCGTCTCCCCGGTGCCGGAAATGCTCGCGCGTCCTGTCGCCGGAATTCATCGTGTGTCCGTTTTGCGGAGCGGAAAGAACCGACGCGCAGCTCGGGCCGGCCGACCAGCCGCTTCCGGGAGCCGATCCGGCTATCAATTCATCCGACTGGTGACCCGCCGGCTGGTTGATGGAATCGGCCAAGCCCGCTTTGAGCGGGATCAAGAGCCGGAAATTTCGAAGGCTCCGGACGGATCAGAACCCGAGCAGCTGCCGCAGCATCTCGCGCCCGTTCTCCCAGAAAACCAGGACCACCCCCATCAGCGCGCCGCCCGCGATCACGCCGGAGGCGACCGGGAAAATAAACTCCTCGGCCTGCGGCCTGTTCCGTTTTGTCCAGATCAGGGCCACGACGGCGCCGAGCAGGAAGAGGAAGCCGTAGAACCACTGGAACACCCAGGCCAGGCCGAATCCTGCCGCCGAAGGGATCCACTTCGCCTGTTTTTTGAAGATCCTGGAGGCCAGGGGCAGGAGGATGCCGGCGAGGCCGCCGATCGCGATCGACCAGACTTTCGCCGGGTGGAGATGCGAAAGCCCCAAAGCCATCGCCTCGGCCACTCCCTTCCATGTCTGGGCGGCCGGAGCGGGAAACTGGTCGGTGCCGAGGACGGACGCGTCGGGGACAAGGATCCTAAACGCCGAAACCGTGACCAGCGTCCCCATGAAGATCCCGGCGAACTGCGCGATGAACTGCTTGCGCGGGTGCGCACCCAGGAGATAGCCGCTCTTCAGGTCGGTGAGAAGGTCGGCCGAGGAGGTCGCCGCGGCCGCGGTGATGTTGGCGCTCATGAGGTTGATGTTGACGTCCCCCGGGCTCACCGCGCCGAAGGTGAGCTGCATGATCTTGCCCATGGCCCCGACCGGCGTGGTATCGGTCTCTCCGGTCACCCGGCAGGCGACCAGGGCCAGCGCGAAGGTCAGAACCACGGCCAGCGCGCTTTGCCAGTAAGGCATCCGGAAAGTGAAGTGGGCGAGAACGGCCAGCGCGACCAGTGCGATTCCCTGGCCGGCGAGAAACCAGGACATGGGGGTCTCGATCCCGGCCAGCGGATCTTCGGCCGACGCGGCGCTTTTTCTCGAAAGCATGCCGCCCAGGCTTTTGAACGCCCGCGCCGCGCTCTTCCACTGCAGGAACACCGCGAAGATGCCCGAGGTCACCATGCAGGAGGTCCCGCCCCAGAGCGTCCACTGCACGAGCTGCCGGAAGCCCGTCTCATCCGGCGGAATGATGCCTTGGCTCTGGAGAACCGGAACGAAAACCATCCAGCAGGCGACCGACCCGGCGAAGATGCTGAGGCCGACCCGCAACCCGACCAGCATGCCCGCGGCGATGAAAATCGGATCCCATACGAGCTGGACGGTCCGACCCGCCCATAGGGGGCCGAGCGTGATCTCATTCAGGCGCGCAACCCAGTTCGAAAGCTGCAGCGCCTCCAGCCGGGCGCTGACCAGGCGAAGGCCGTCGCTCCAGAATTGGCTCAGCATGGCGAGCGTGCCTGAGACGCCGAGCGCCCTGGCCGCGCGCACCCCCTTGTCGCCCGTGGCATGGAGGGCGCGGAGCGTCTCGGCGGCCGCGATCCCGCTCGGGAAGCGGAGCTGTTCGGTGTTTATCATCTGCCGCTTCATGGGAACGGCCATGGTCACTCCGAGAACGGCAAGGAAGAAAACCCAGCCGAACATGACCGGCATGGGGAGGGTTGCATCGTTGAGCATGATGTAGGCGGCGAATGCCGAGACCAGGGTGCCCCCGGTGGAGTAGCCGGCAGAACTCGCCGTCGACTGCATGCAGTTGTTCTCGAGGATCGTCATCCTGGTTTTGGCCAGGCCGATCTTGAAGATGCCGGTCCAGATGGCGTAGGAAAGAATGCATGCGGTGATGGCCACTCCGAAAGCCCAGCCCGCCTTTAAACCGATGTAGATATTGGTGAGGGAAAGGATTCCGCCCAGGAGCGATCCCATGACGACGGCGCGCCAGGTGAGCTGGGCGATGGTGTCGCCGCGCCCCGTGTAGCACTTTTCGAACCACTGGCGCTCGATCTCCTCCGGGGTTCCGCGGAAGCCTTCGACCGGGAGATCGTAGTCCGCGTACGGGTCGCGGCGGGCATCATTGCTTCCCGGAGCGCCGGGATCGGCAGGCGGATTGATTGTAGTCGACATTCGTATGGACTCCTGGACAATTCAACGGACTTGTTCCCGCACCTTTATCACCCTGCTGCAAAATTTCAATCCCAATCCATCGAAACAGCGGGAAAGCCCGCTTGTGCGGGCTTTCCCGTATGGAAGCTACTTGCCGGCCTTTTTCCTGACGGCATTAACCTTGGGGGCGGCTTTTTTGGCCACCGCCTTTTTGGTGGATGCGACTTTCCCGGCGACCTTCTTTTTCGCGGCCGCAACCTTCTTCACGACTTTTTTGGCCGCGGCTTTTTTCGTCTTGGCGACTTTCTTCGCGGCTTTCTTCACAGCTTTCGCAACCGTCTTTTTCACTGCCATTATCGATTCTCCTTTATGTGAACGAAGGAAAGAAATCCGTGTTTTTGAATTCCTTCCCCTTTCAGGCTCTACGCGCATGTTCGGATCCGATAAATCATTCGAACTTCGGGCGTTTTCGCACATCATTTTATATCAAATTTTTTAAAAACCTACAGGATTTTGTATCGACGAATTCATGACCCGCTCCCCGACAAATGAAACCCGGCGCGCATTTCCGGAGGATTTTTCACGCGGATGCCCTTACAATCACCTGGAAAGGAGAGCCGCCATGAATGGTTTGAGCCCCGGAACGCTGCTTCGCGGACTCATGAGAGTGCTTGCTTTTGCCGCAGCCTGGGCCTTGATTCAGTCTGCATTGTTGGCGACCCTGATGCCTCCGTTTTCGACATGGACCCGCCTCGCGCTGGTTTTGCTTCCGGCCGTTATCATCGCCTTCTGGCTTGTCCGGTGGAGTCTTTTCCGGAACCAGAAGGCATCCCGGTTTTCATTCTTCGTTGCCCCGGCGACATGCGCATTGTTTCTCGCAATCGGTTTGGCCGTCTTCACAACGGGAGCGCTGGGATCCCTCGACGGAACCGTCCAGAAACTCTTTCACACGAAGCGCACCCCGGCCGTCGGCCTTACGGAGGAGCCGAAGCTGCGGCACAGGCTGTTTTTAACCGGGGCGAAGCTGGATATCCTTCGCGCACTGCCGCATACCGGGCGCGCGCAGATTCTCAACTACGACGTCCACGGCTATTTGTACTCCAACATCCAATTCCTGTTCCGCGAGATTTTTGTCGATCAATCCTATTTTTTCCCCGACGATTCGCAACATCCTTTTGTCATAGACTGCGGAAGCCACATCGGCATGTCCATCCTGTATGCCAAGACCCTGTACCCCGGCGCTTCCGTGATGGGATTCGAGCCTGCTCCCGGCACATTTGAACTGTTGCGCGAAAATATCCGGCGCAACGGATTGAAGGATGTCGTTCTGTACAACAAGGCCGTGGCGGACAAAGAAGGCAGAATGACGTTCTACGGCGACAACTCGGTGACAGCCAGCCTCATCAAAGGCCGGGATCCGGGGGACGCCATTGAAGTCGAAGTGGTCCGGCTGTCCAACTACATAGACAGGCCGGTGAGTTTCCTCAAGCTCGACGTGGAAGGCGCCGAAACCCTTGTCCTCGGGGATCTGGTCGCGTCTTCCAAATTGCGCATGGTGAAATACATGACGATCGAATACCATCATCATATCGACCGCAATGCCGATGATTTCTCCGGGTTCCTGAAAATGCTCGAAGACGGCGGCTTCGGCTATCAGCTCGAGACCAGTCCCGAACCGTTTAAAAACAGGAGCTACCAGGATATTATGATCTACGCCTACCGAAAGTGAGGGATCCGGACTGCCGGCCGCGGAAGGCTTGAAATTACAATCTTCAGACGTACATCCGGCGGAAAACTTGTCCAATGCTGCGTGGCATGCGACAAAGCGCGGGGCATGCTCATCGTCGTGCGGGACGAGGGTCCAGGATTCGATCCCTCTTCCATCCCCGGCCCCATCGCGGGCCGGAACATTTTTTCAGAGGGCGGCCGCGGGATTTACGAAATCGAAGCCATCGGCTACATTGCCGATCCCGGCATCACCAACGGCTGGCAGTAGGGGCGAACCTCGTGTTCGCCCTGAACCTCGTGT